>JBGATT010000035.1:0-22440 GCA_044229035.1 Gemmatimonadaceae bacterium
CGGCCGCCGGCGCCGTCGTCGCGACCAGGCCCGCGACGAGGCCCGCGATCAGGATCGCGCGCGCCTTCACGGCGTGCGGAGCACCGCGAGCACGTCGCCCCACGGATCGAACGACACCGCGCCCGGCACGCCGTTGAGCTCGACGCGCGTACGCACGACCGACTCCTGGGCGGCCGCGACCTCGATCACGACCACACTGCGCGCACCGTCGGCGCCGCGCACCTCCACCGGCAGGCGGAAGCGATACGCGCCGAAGCGCCCGGTCTGGCGCGCCGTGACGACGAGCTCCCCGAGTGCCGCATCCCACGCGTGCGAGAGCGTCACCTCGGCGAAGCCCGGCCGCGTGAGCCACTGGTCGAAGAACCAGGTGAGGTCGCGTCCGGCCTCGCGCTCGACGTGCTGGCGCAACGCGCCGGTGAGCGCGTTGCCGTGCCGGTGGGCGAGCCAGTAGCTGCGCACGCCGCGGAAGAAGGCGCTGTCGCCCACTTCGCGGCGCAGCATGTGGAGCACCATCCCGCCCTTCTGGTAGCTGTTGGTGTTGAGGAGCTCGAGCAGTACCGTCTGCGCGGTGTCGAGCACCGGGCGGCGCGCGACGACGTCGTCCTTCACGATCTGGTCGCGGATCCGGTTCATCTCGGCGCGGAAGGCGCTGTCCCCGCGCGAGTGCTCCGTGTACAGCGCGGCGAAGTAGGTCGCGAACCCCTCGGAGAGCCAGAGATGCCCCCACTGCTCCTCGGTCACCGCATCGCCGAACCACTGGTGCGCGGTCTCGTGCGCGATGAGGCCCACCTCCAGGCCGTTCGGCCGGCGGAAGAGCCGGTCGGCGTAGAAGATCACACCGGCATTCTCCATCCCGCCGAAGCGCGTCGACGACTGCACGTGCGCGAGCTGCTCGTACGGGAACGGTGCCACCAGCGCCCCGAAGAACCGCACGATGGAATCGGCCTCGACGAAGTGGCCGGGCATGAAGCGCGCCTGCTCGGGTGCGGTGAAGACGCGCTGGGGAACACAGCGTCCGACCGACGCGAGCCCGCAGGCGGTCTCGCCGAGGTCGTGCGCGACGAGCGGCGCGACGCCGACGACCATCAGATAGGTGGGGATGGGCGTGGCGCTCGCCCAGGTGGTGCGCTTCCGTCCCGGCGCGCCGGGGACATCGGTGATGCTGCGGCGCGTGCCGTTGGCGACCACGGTGAGGGCCGCCGGGGCATCGACGACGAACTCGACGAGCGCCTTGTCCGACGGGTGGTCCACGGTCGCGAGCCAGTGGCGTCCGCGGTCGGGCCAGTTGTCGCCGAAGGCGCGCCAGCGCCCTGCGGTATCGGTGGAGATGATGAGGCCGTCCTCCGGCTCGCCCTCGTACATCACGGTCACGCAGAGCGTGTCGCTCGCGGGGGCCGGGACCTGGACCGGATTGGCCGGGACCATCCGTCCCGACGGCGCGAGCACGGGGAGCGCGACGTGCACCTGTCGCCCGTCGTGCGTGAAGCCCGCGGCGGCCGGCGACGCGTCGCAGCCGAGGAGGGCGCGGCTGACGCGCATCGGCGCGAGGAGGTCGAGGCGGAGCGAGTCCACGCCCTCGCCGCGCGCGAACCGCACCGCGGAGGAGAGGCGCACCACCTTGCCGCGATCGGGCACGCGCAGGTCGAATCGGTAGCGCAGCACATCGACGTTCGACTGCTGGGCGGGCAACGCCGCGCGGCCCACGAGGAGCAGCGCGAGGAGGAGCATCGGGCGCATCGGGATGGTACCCCGGTGAGGGGTGGGTGCGCGGCTAGAGTCCGGCGGCGGCGCGCAGGGCCTGCGCGAACTCGGGAGCGGTCTGGTAGCGGTCCTCGGGGGCGCGGGCCATCGCCTTGAGGAGCGCGGCGTCCATCGCCTCGGGGAGGTCGGGGCGACGGTTGCGCGCCGGGATCGGGTCGAGGCGGAGCCGCGCGATCATCATCTCCTGCTGGTTCTTCCCTTCGAAGGGCAGCTTGGAGGTGAGCATCTCGTACGCCATGAGGGCGAGCGAATAGATGTCGGTGCGGGAGTCGAGCGCCTTGCCGCGCAGCTGCTCGGGGCTCATGAACTCGGGGGTGCCGAGGATGATGCCCGTGGCGGTGAGCTTCTGCAGCTCGCCGCCGGCCTTCCGTTCCTTCGCGAGGCCGAAGTCCATCACGACCGCGTACTCGACGCCGTCGGCCTTCTTGCAGATCATGATGTTCTCGGGCTTCAGGTCACGATGGATGATCGTGAGCTGGTGCGCGACATGGAGCCCGTTGGCGACCTCGTTGATGAACTTCACGCAGTCGGCGATGGTCGTCTTGCCGACGCGGTAGTTGCGGTCGCTGAGGATCTCGCCCTCGACGTACGGCATGACGACGTAGACGAGCCCGTCCTCGGTCTCGCCCATGCGCACGATGTGGCAGACGTTCGGGTGCGCGAGGCGGATGCCGAGGGCGGCCTCGCGCTTGAGGCGGGCCATCGCGTTCTCGTCCTTGCTCAGCGCCGGCGAGAGGATCTTGATGGCGTAGCGCTCCTGCGTGGCGACGTCGTGCGCGAGGTAGACGTACGACATGCCGCCCTCGCCGACCTTGCGGACGATGTGGTAGCGGCGGTCGAGGACCTTGCCGGCCATGTTGGCGTGGCTCGAGGCCGCGCCACTCTTCGCCGGGTCGTTCGCGCGAAGCGCGGTGGGGCGGACGGCGGTGTTGCTGCCCGCGGGAGGCGCCGCGGGGGCCGCCGGTGCCCCGCCCGGCTGGAACGCCATGAGCTTGGTGCCGTCACGCGTGCAGAAGCGCGCCTCGTCACCGTACATCGTCCCGCAGGTCGGGCACCGCATGCTCACGAGCCGGGCTCTCCGTCGAGGGTCAGCGACCGGCCCAACGCTGCACCACCTGCCCGCGCGCCTGGAGCTCCATGTCGACGAGCGAGATCGCGAGGGCGCGCTCGCCCTCGGGGCGACCGCCCACCGTGAAGCGCGCGGTCAGCGTGAGCGGCGTGCGGAGCACGTCGAACTGGCGCGCCGTCGCGCGCGGCACCTTCCAGAGGTCGTTCGCGTCGTACGTCATCCCCGAGTCGGGCATGCACCAGAAGACCGGACGCGTGAAGCAGGCGACGGTGAGCTGGCTGCGGCCCTCGCGGGTGGTCGGCAGGCGGAAGCCGTCCACGTTGAACTCGAGCATCTCGGTGTCGGCGTCGTAGCGCACGTTGCGCACCGGGAGCGAGACGACGAACGACCGCTTGGTGGTGCGGAACCACTCGGCCTCGCGCGCCTGGTACTCGGCCATCGCGGCGGCGCGGCGGGCCTCGAACTCGGGCGTGCTCTCGTACGGATCGCGCCGGACCTGCGGCGGCGGCGCGTCCATGACGGCGATGGCGTCGCGCGCCATGCCGTTCAGGATGGTCGTGAACTCGGTCGGCGAAACGCTCTCCACGCGCTCGGCGGTGCTGGTCTCCCCCGCGTCGCGGGTGATCATGCGGATGCCGGCGCCCGTCTCCCGCGCCGTGCTCGCCGCGGAGCTCGCCGCGTTCGTCGCGGCCGGGGCAGCGTTGCGCGGACGGCTCGGCGCGCCCGTGCTCGGCGTCGTCGCGGTGCTCGGCGTGCTCGCGGCGGGCGGCGTCGTGCGCGACGGCGCGGGACGCCGCGTCGCCGGCGCGCTCGGGCGCGGGGCCGGCGTGCGGCTGGGCGTCACGGTCGTCGTGTTCGCCACCGCCTTCGTCGGCGTGTCCACCGGCTGCTTCCCGGCGTCGGCCACGCGCCCTGCCGCGGTGCCCGGCTCGGCGTCCGTGCAGAACGGCTGCGAGGTCGGCGCATCGACCGCGTCGCTCGCCGAGATGATCACGAAGCACTTCACCGGCGAGAGGGCCGGGTGCGAGGCGTTCGCCGCCCACGCGTTGGCCGACGCGAACGCGATGCTCACCTCGGCGCCGGAGGCCGGCGTGTAGTTCAGGTCCTTCGGATCGGTCGCGAACGTCTTGGCGCGACCGAGGTAGGTGCGCTGCAACGCCGCGAGGCGGGTCAGGTCACGCTTGACCGCCTCCGCCACGCGCGCCTTCTCGCCGGCGAGAGCGGGCCGCTGCGCGTCCACCCGAGCCGGTGCGAGCGCAAGGAGGACAGCGGTGGCAAGGAACGCGACAGGCGAGGCGGGGCGAGCCATCTATGCAGGTCTCCGAGGACCAGCCGGCGGGAGTCAGGAGCCGCGCCTCAATAGACTAGGCGCGAACGGGGGTAATCTGCCGTCCCGTAGGGACTTCCGCAACGCTCGCCCCGCTCTGTCAGGGTCGCCCCGGCATCGTCGCGCAGGGGGCCGTCGGCTCGGGGTTCGGCGGCCCGTAGCGGGCCTCCACCAGTCGGGTCGGCCCGGCACCGATGATCACCGTGTAGAGGCCGTCGTACTGATGGTCGCAGAGGTTCGGTCGCTCCGGGCCCCCGAGGGCCGCGATCCACGGCATGACGGTGTTGGAATGCCCGACGATCAGGACCGTCTGCCCCGCGTGCCGGGCCACCATCTCCCGGATCGCCGCGGCGACGACCGGGGCCGGGCCGTTCGGGATGATCTCGGGCGTGAGACCGAACCGCTCGAAGGTGGGGCGCGCGGTCTCGCGCGTGCGCGTGGTCGCGGTGTGGAGCACGGCGCCGACGCGCGCGTCCTTGAGGAAGTCCGCGAGCGCAGCCGCCCGGGCCACGCCCACCTCGGTCAGCGGCGGATCGTTCGCCGGCTGCGCGGCCTTGTCGGCGTGACGGACGATCACGACGACCGTTGGCGCGGGCGCCTGAGCGGGCGATGCGGCTGGTGCGAGCGCGAGGGCGCAGGCGAGAAGGAGCGATGAGCGAGGGAAAGTGCGCACGGGGCGAGGGGAAGGGGGAGGGATCAGGGGGAGGGATCAGGGGGAGGGTGACCGGGACGGCTCACCCGGCGACCGACTGCCCGCGGAACACGAAGTACACGGCGCCGAGCAGGCAGAGACCAGCCCAGAGGAAGTCCGTCTTGATGGGCTGCTTCATGTAGAACACCGCGAAGGGGATGAACACGCCGATCGCGATGATCTCCTGCAGCATCTTCAGCTGGCCGAGCGAGAGTGCCGTGTATCCGATGCGATTGGCGGGCACCTGCAGGAGGTACTCGAAGAGCGCGATCCCCCAGCTGACGAGTGCCGCGACGTACCACGCCTTGTTCGCCTGGTGCTTCAGGTGCCCGTACCACGCGAACGTCATGAACAGGTTCGACGCCATGAGCAGGAGCGTCGTCTTGAGGATGGTCGGCATCCGGGGAGCTTAGGCGCGGCGCTTCCACCCCGCCAGCACCGCGGGCATGATGAGCATCGCGCCGATGGTACCGGCCACGGTGCCGCCCGCCGTGGCCAGTGCGATCGAGCCGAACAGGTCATCGGTCCTCGTGCCCACGGCGAGCGGCACCAGCGACGCGATCGTCGTGAGCGTCACCATCATGATCATCCCCGAGCGATCGAGCGCCGCCCGATAGACGCGCCCGGGCGGCAGGCGCCGCGACGCGTGCGCGCGTTTCCGCGCGAGCGCGTCGTCGACGAGCAGGATGCTCTGGTTCACCGCGAGCCCCACCACGAGGATCACGCCCACCGCCGCCTCGCGCGTGAAGCTCGCGCCCGCCATCCAGAAGGCGGCCATGACGCCGGCGAGGGCGATGGGGAGCGAGAGGAAGACCATCGCCGCGCCCCAGGTCGAGTCGAACACCATCGCCACCGAGAGGATCACGAGCGCCACGCCGATGCCGAACACGAGCCAGAGGCCGCGCTGGCTCGTGTCCTGCTCACGGCGGAAGAGCGTCTCGTCCTGCACCGTGAAGCCGGGCGGGACGCTGATGCTCTTCATGAACGCCTCGTGCGTGCGGTTCGCCAGGCGGTTGGGCCCGCGGAACTCGTACGCGACCATCCGGATGTACTGCTGGTCCTCGCGCGTGATCGCGCTCAGCTGCTCGCGCTCGCCGACATCGCTCAGGTCACCCACGCGCACGGTGGAGCCGGCGCGCGTGGGGATGAGCGCCTCGCGCAGCTCGTCGAGTGACCGGTCGCGCGCGCCCTGCGCCTTCACGCTCACCGGGATCTCCTCGCCACCGATCTCGAGCCGCTGGCCGCCCACCGCACCGCGCACCTCGCGCCGCACCGCGTCGGTGAACTGCGCCGCCGTCACGCCGTAGCGGGCCAGCGCCTCGCGGTCGGGGTCGAGCGTGACCGCGAACGCCTTGTCCCCGCCGAAGAAGCTCGCGCTCGTCACCGTCGCGTTCCGCACGCGCGTGATCCGCTCGAGCCGCAGCCGGATGTCCTCGGCGAGCTGCTGCACCGCGGCGTACGAGTAGCCGAGCACGCGGATGCGGAAGCTGCTCATGGAGCCCATGCCGCCGCCCGAGCTGAAGCCCTGCCCCTGCCCTTGCACGCTGATGCTCGCGCCGCCGATGTAGACCGCGCGCTGCGTCAGCTCCTCCTGCAGCTGGAGCGGCACCGCACTCAGCTCGTAGGCGCGCTTGAAGCTCACGCGCATCCCCGCGCCGAACACGCCCTGGCTCTGCGCGATGACCTCCTCCACCCCTTCGCGCCCGACGACCACCTTCTCCATCTCGGCCATGGCCGCGTCGAGCGCCACCGGGTCCGAGCCGCGGGGGAAGCTGATGAACACCGAGAGCGTGGTGCGCTGCCCGCCGAAGCCGCCGAACGAGAAGCGCGGCACCTTCTTCACGAAGGCGTAGGTGAGCCCGCCCACCGAGAGCACCGTCACGAGCAGCGTCGCCCAGCGCCAACGCAGCGTCCCGCGCACCAGCCACGCATAGCCGCGTTGCAACGCCGGCCAGTGCGTCTCCTTGAGCCCGTGCCCCTTGGCGAGCGCGGGGATCATCACCACGGCGCTGAGGATGGAGCAGAAGAGCGCGAGCGTGAACGCCGCCGCGAACGGGAAGAACGCCGCCCGCGCGTTCCCCTGCAGATAGAGGAACGGGAAGAGCACCACCGCCGTCGTGAGCGTCGAGCCGAGCACTGCCGGTAGCATCCGCTCCGCGACCTCGGCGCGCCCCACCGGCGTGTCGGGCGAGCCGCGCAGCCGCTCGACGATCACGAGCCCGTTCTGCACGAGCACGCCGATGCCCATGCCAAGCCCGGCGAGGGTGAGCATGTTCGCGGGGATCTCGAGCAGATAGAGGCCCAGCGCCGTGCCGGCGATCGCCACTGCCGCGCTCCCCATCACCAGCGCCACCGCGCGCCAGTTGCGCAACGCGATGATGAGCACGAGGGTGACCGCCGCGAAGGCGATCCCGCCGCGGAGCATGAGGTCGTCGAGCTGGCGCGCGAGCTCCACCGAGTCGTCCGAGGTGATCCGGTACCGCACGCCGGGCGGCAACTGCTCACCCATCTCGCGCATCGCCACGCGCACCGCCTTCGCCGTCGCGATCGCGTCGCTGCTCGGCTCGCGCGTGACGGTGAAGCCGAGTGCGGTGTTGCCGTTCACGCGGAAGAACATCCCGCGCGAATCCTCCTCCGGCCGCACCCGCGCGAGGTCGCCCAGGCGGAAGACGCGGTTCCCGCGCCCGCGGATGGGGAGGTCGGCGAGCTCCTCGATGGCCCCCGGCTGGTCGCGCAACACGACCTCGCGCTTGCTCGCGCCGATCCGCTCGGTGCCGAGCGCCGTCACCACGCGTGCGTTGCGGATCGCCTCGCTGAGCAGGTCGGGGCTGATGCCGAGCTGGCGCAGGAGGCTCGCGTCGTACGAGACCGTCGCGCCGAACTCGGTGCCGCCCCCCACGCTCACGCCGGCGACGCCCGGCACGGCGCTGATCCGCGGCGTGAGCTGCTGGTCGGCGATGCGCTGCATCGCGCCCGGTGTGTACGGTCCCGACAGGAGCACGCGCAGCAACGGGGCCTCGCTCAGCTCCTCGGGCACGAAGTTGCTGACCCGCGGCGGGACCACGCCGATCGGATAGGTGGGCCGCAGCAGCTCGAGCCGCTCGAGGATCGCCAGGCGCGTGAGCTGCACGTTCGCCGCCGGATCGAGCTCGACGGTGAGCCGCGCGGACCCGTCGCGCGACTCGCTGCTCGTCTTCCGCACATCCTTGACCGACTGCACCGCCGCCTCGATGGGCGACGCGAGGTACATCTCGACGAGCTCCGACGAGGCGCCGGGCCAGGAGGCGGCGATCTGCAGTCGCGGGAGCTCCACCTCGGTCGCCGTGGCGAGCGCGAGCCGGGAGAAGCTCACCGCGCCGCCGAGGAGGATCACGCAGGTGATCGCCCAGACGACGGCGGGGCGCGAGACGGCCCAGCGGATCATCTCACGCCTCGGCGGCGCGCGGCGCGGCCGCGTCCCGCGCGGCGGCCTCGCGGGCCTTCCGCTCCGTGCGCCCCTCGAGCTGCGCGTACGCGACCGGGAGCAGGAAGAAGGTCACCACCTGCGCCGAGATCGCGCCGCCGATCACCGCGGCGGCGAGCGGCTGGTAGAGCGCGCCGCCCGAGCCGATGCCGAAGACGAGCGGCAGCACGCCGAAGATGGTGGTGAGCGAGGTCATGGTGATCGCCCGCAGCCGCTGCCGCCCGCCGAGGAGGACCGCATCGTGGATCGAGTGCCCCAGCTCGCGGAAGCGGCGGATGGCATCGAGCTTCACGACCGCCTCGTTGTCGGCCATGCCGATCATCACGACGATGCCGATGAGCGAGACCGCATTGATGCTCTGCCCGGTGAGCCAGAGGAGCACGAAGCCGCCGGCCGCGGCGAGCGGCACGGTGATCATCACGACGAGCGGGATGGTGAACGACGCGAACTCGCCGGCGAGCACGAGGAAGACGAGCGCCACCGAGAGCAGCGCGACGAGCCCGAGCTCTCCGGTGGTGCGACGCTGCTCGATGTCGGCGCCGGTGACACGCCAGGTGAGCCCCGCCGGCGGCTGGAGCGCCGCGAGCTGCGCCTCCACATCGCGCGTCGCGCGCGCAGTCCCGCCCTCCTCGATGAGGCCCTCGACGATGCTCACCGGCCGCTGGTCCACGCGCACCACCTCGATCGGCGCGCGCACCTCCTTCCAGGTGACGAGGTTGCTCAGCGGCACGCCGCTCACCGGCGTCTGCAGCGCGGTGAGGAGGTCCTCGTTGGCGTTGCCGGCGAAGCGCACACGGATCTTGGTGCGCCGGTCGGTCTCGCGGAGCTCGCTCGCCTCGACGCCGCCGAGCCCGCCCTGCAGCGCGCGCTGGACCGCCTGCACCGAGATGCCGCGCTCGGCGAGCCGGTCGCGCTGCAGCTCCACTTCGATCTGCGGCTGGGTGGTGCTGTAGGCATCGCGCACGTCGGCGAGCGTGGTGAGCGCCGCGAGACGGCGGCGCACCGAGTCGGCCCACACCTGCGACTCGGCGAGCGTCCGCGCGCTCACTTCCACGCGCACCAGCCGCCCTTCGCGCCCGATGAGCGACCCGAACTCCGACTGGCCCGCGAGGTCGAGCGCGAGCATGCCGTTGGCCAGGTCCGGCACCGCACCGCGCAGCGCACTCGCGAACTCGGCGGCATCCTTGCCGTCCGGCACGGGCACCAGCAGCTGCGCCGTCGCCGACGTGCCCGGCTCCGCTCCGGCGAGCACCTCCTCGTCGGTCGCGATGCCCACACGCGAGTAGACCCCTGCCGACCCGAGCCCCTTCGCCGCCCCCTCCACCCGCGCCACCTGCCGCGTGGTCTCCTCGATGGAGGTCCCCTCCGGCAACGCCACCGACGCGACCACCATCCCTTCATCCACCTGCGGCAGGATCTCCTTGGGCAGCGTGTACAGCAGGAGCACCATCACCCCGAACAGCGCGACCCCGAGCCCGAGCATCGCACGCGGCGAGCGGAGGGCCCACTCCATGCCGCGCTCGTAGATATGCGCGCACTGTTCGCCGAATTCGTCGAGTCTCGCTGCCCATGAAGAGGATGAAGGCTGAAGGTTGAAGGATGAAGGTGAACCACCCTCCCCTCCGCCCTTCTCTGTGTCCTTTGTGCCCTCTGTGTTGAGCGCGGTTGTCGTTCCCTTCTTCCTGCGCCCCACGATCATCACCGGCATCAGCGTCAGCGCGAGGATGAGCGATCCCCCGACCGACAGCACCACCGCCAGCGACAGGTCCCGGAACAGCGCCGCCGCCAACCCCTTCACGAACACGATCGGCCCGAACACCAGCAGCGTCGTGAGCGTCCCCGCGAACAGCGGCCCCGCCACCTCGTCCGTCGCCTCGATCGCCGAGTCCTCCGACGACTCCCCCGTCTCCTCGCGCCGCCGGCCCGCCGCGTCCGCCACCACGATAGCGTTGTCCACCAGCAGGCCCACGCCGAGCGCGAGTCCGCCGAGCGAGAGCACGTTCACCGTCACGTCGAAGAGCTGCAGGAACACCAGCGCGATGAGCACCGAGAGCGGCAGGATCGTCGCGATCGCGAGACTCGACCGCCAGTCGCGCAGGAAGACGAGGATCATCAGCAGCGACATCACGCCGCCGATGAGGATCTCCTGTCCGAGGTTGGAGAGCGCGTCGACGACGAAGTCCGCCTGCGCCGCGACCATCTTCATGCGGATGTCCGGGAACTCCGCCTCGAGCTGCGTGATCACCTTCCGCAGTTCCGATGTCACCGCGACCGTGTTGGACCCCGCATCCTTGTAGACGACGAGGCCCACCGCCTGCCCGCCATCGAGGCGCGTGAGCGTGCGCGGTTCGGCGACGGTGCTCGTGATGGTCGCGATGTCGCGCAGCTTGTAGCCCGCCGTCACCGGCCCGATGGGCGTCTCGGCGATCTCGTCGAGCGCGCGGAACTCGGTCATCGCGCGCACCGAGAAGCGGAACTGGCCGCGGCGGATCGTCCCGCCGGCGCCGTTCGCGTTCGCCGCCTGCACCGCGACCGCGACGTCGTTGGTCGAGAGGCCGAGCGAGCGCATCTTCTCGGGATCGACCTCGATGCGCACCTCGTCCTCGGGCGCGCCGGTGACCGCGACGCTCGCGACGCCCTGGATCTGCTCGAGCCGCCGCGCATGCACGTCGGTGGCGGTGCGGCCGAGGAGGCGCAGGTCGTTCAGCCCGGTGAGACCGATGACCGCGATCGGGCGTTCCCCCGGATCGCTCGTGAGCAGCGTCGGGCGCTGGGCCGCCTCCGGGAGCTGGCTGCGTGCCTGGTCGAGGCGCTCGCGGACCGTGAGCACCGTCGTCTCCATGTCGGTGCCCCAGGCGAAGCGCGCCGTCGTCACCGCCTCGCCGTTGCGGCTCACGCTGCGCAGCTCCACGATCCCCGGTGTGGCCGCGATCGCCTGCTCGATGGGTTCGGCGATGAAGCGCGAGACCTCCTCGGCGGCCGCCCCCGTGTAGCCGGTGCGGATGGTGAGCACCGGGAGCGTGACGTCGGGGAGGAGCGTGACGGGGAGGCGCGTGAGCGAGACGCTGCCGAGCAGGACGATCGCGAGCACGGCCGCGATGGTCGTGACGGGTTTGCGGACCGCCGCGGAGGAGAGCGACATGGGAGTCGGTGGGAGTCGGCGGCTCGGCGCGTCAGTCCTGCGCGCCGGGCGCGCGCTCGCGCGACGCGACCACGCGCACCGGCGCGTCGTGCGTCAGCGTGAGGTGCCCTTCGACGATCACCTGGTCCCCCGCGTTCACGGGGATGATCCCCGTGGTGGTGTCGGGGAGGACCTCGGTCTGCCGGCCGTTCGATCGGCCGGGCAGGATGTACGTCCACTGCGCGCGCCCGTCCTTGATGACGAAGACGAGCGGCCGACCGTCGCGTTCGATGATGGCGCGCGTGGGGACGAGGCGGCGGTTGGCGAGGCGCTGCGCCTCGAGCCGCACGTCGGCGTACATCCCGGGGCGGAGCGTGCCGTTGCCCTGCGTGCGCACGTGGGCGCGCCCGGCGCGCGTGGTGGAATCGACGAGCGGCAGCACCGCCGCGACCTTGCCGGTGAACGACTGCCCCGCGAGCGCGGCCGACGTGATGACCGCCTCGCCGCCGACCTTGATGAGCGGGAGGTCGTGTTCGAGGACCGCGGCCTCGATGCGCAGGTTGCGCAGGTCCACCACCGAGGTGATCTCGGCGCCCGCCGAGATGCGGTCGCCGACGACGACGGTGACGCGATCGACCGTGCCGTCGAACGGCGCGACGATGGTGGCGCGCTCGCGCTCGAACTTGGCGCGTGCGAGCCGCACGCGCGCCGCCGCGAGCCCGGAGCGCGTGATGCTCGCGTCGAGGCGCACCTGGCTCGGCATCTGCCCCGTCGCGACCGAGTCGGGACGGTAGTTGTCCTGGTGCTGGAGCGTCGAGAGGTCCACCGCGACCTGCGCCTCATCCACGGCGAGGTCGAAGGGGCGCGGGTCGAGCTCGACGAGGACCTGCCCCTTGGTGACGCGATCGCCGGCGCGGACGCGGACGGTGCGGACCTCGCCCCCGACCTCGGCGCGGAGCCGCCCTTCGGATTCGGAGCGGACCTGCCCTGTGGTGTTCACCGAGAGGACGAGGTCGGCATCGGTGACCTCCTCGGCGACGACGGGGAGGTTGACCGTCGAGGAGGATCCGCCGGTGTTGCCGGAGTCGGCGGCGGCGGTGGAGTCCGCGGCAGTGGTGGTGCCATCGGCGGTGCCAGACTTGCCGCAGGAGAGCGCGACAAGAGTGATGGCGAACGCAAGGACGGTAACTCGAAGTGAACGCATCGGCGTGGACAGGAGGGCGCTCGGACAGGGCGACGGTCCATGAGACCCGACGGGCGGGGCAAAGGTTGCCGACCCGAGCGCGTCGTTCACAATCTGGGGGGCGGACCGGGTGGCCACCACCTCTCCGCCCGGCTCCCCGGTGCGAGGGCCGTTGCCGCTAGAGGGTGTGCTCGGACGTACGGTGGCTCGATTGACTTCGCTGTCGCTCGAGGCGACTCTCATCGGGCTTGGCATCCGCAACACTCCGGTATTGGTTCGGGCTCCCGCCAACGGAAGCAGGGTCGAACTGCTTGACCTCAGCACACCTCCATTCCGAGATGCTCCGTGAGTCCGGGTCGCTGCACGAGTTCCGCCTCAATCCTGATGCTGATCCTCGTAGGGTGCACTGCCCGCGTGGATGAGGACTCGCGCGTCGCATCGGGCGCGGGCGATATGGCGGTCGGATCAGGTGGGACTCGCCCGGAGAGCACCGTGACCTTCGTCCGCGAGTCGGCACCGGATTCACCCCCTACTCGTCTCGCTGCACCACGCTTCGCATTTGACGGCCGGATCGAATTGCTGTCGGAGACGCCGCCTTCGTTGGCCGACTCGACGCTTCTGCTCCCGACCGACCTGCAGTTCGCCCGCGCAGGCCTTCTCGTGTTCGATGCGGGTGCATCGCGGATCCGGGTGGTGAACTGGTCGCCGCGACTCTCAGTTGCCTCGTATGGTCGGGCCGGCCGAGGACCAGGCGAGCATTCCATCGCGCTCCGGTTCGAGGGGACCTACGACCGCCCGATGGCGTTCGACCGTGACAATCGTCGACACAGCCGCCTTGAGCGCATTGCGGATTCAATCGGCACCGCGCCGGCTCCAAACAGACCGATCAAGTCGAGTTGCCTACTGGGAGACGGGATCTCACTGGGCACCATCTCCGCAAACGACATGGAGTTCTTCCGGAATCGCTCCTCTTCTGGAGATCCCATCCAGCAAGTGGACCTCGTGGCGTCCCGAGGGAGCGAGGTGATCGACTCGTCCTCGTTGCCATTGCCGGAGCTCCTCAGGATCGCACCGATCGGCCGTCAGGCCGTCACTCAACAGCTCGACGATTCGACGTGCGTCCTCATCGCCTACTATCAGTCGCAGTTCGCCGTGACGGGCGCGATCCGCGCGTGGCGGACCGCGGCCTATGTTGAGGCAGTGCCACCGGTGGATCCGCAACCGGTGGTGCAGGACGAGGGGCGGTCGGCTCGGATCGGAATGCCGAGAGGGGCCAAGATCAGCGCGATCGATGCCCGGGCATGGCGAGACATGATCCTTGTGCTTTACGAAGGGAGCACACGACAAGCGGGCAAGCTGCTTGACGTCTACAGTCGAAGCGATCTCACCTATCGCGGATCGTTCGTGCTCCCGGATAAGGCAGATCGGATCGCGGTCTCCGGCGACACCCTCGCCGTGATCGCAGTGCGGGGCGACACGCCAATCATCCAACTCTTCCGCTTGTCGAGACAGCACCCCTGACCCGCGGCGACGTCAACGCCCTTCCAGCCTCGATGCCCAGACACGTGCGAAGGTGTTCCTCAGCTAGTGCGCGCGCCATCCTCGCTCTGTTCACAGTCGCCTGCTCGAGCGAACCAGCGCCTGTCGCGCCCAGAGTCGAGGTCGTCTCCATCGACCGCAGAACATACCTGGCCGCCCCGCCCGTTCGGTTCGTCGAAGGCGATACGATCTGCGGCGCGCGCCCCGCCTGCCCGAATGAGGAGCCGCTGAGGGTCGCAGTGTCGCGCGACGGTGAAGTGGCACTGTTGACCGAACGATCAAGCGTGTTCGTTGTGTCGGCGCAACGCTCCTTGCGACAGATCGTCTTCGACAACAACCCGATCGGAAACCTCCAGTCGGAGGCGGCGATCGAAGCGACCTCGAATGGTGGATGGCGGTTGCTCATTCCCGGATCGGCACGATTCATCTCGGTCGACTCGGTCGGGCGGTTGGACAACACCACGTTGGTTCCGTTGGACGCGGACTTCTTCGGCGCCGCGGCCTTCGAGGGAAGCCTCGTCAAGATGCACCTGCCGGCAGCGGCGACCGCCGGGGACTCAGTCGAGGCGGAGTTCGTCGGCGTCACTCCGCGCGAGGGTTTCCGCGGTCCATGGGCGCGCCTCCGGACCGCGTCCGTTCGCTCGACGAAGAGTGATCTCATCCCGCTCCCGCCGTTCTTCCGAACTCGTCCCTTGTGGACACCCGTTGCTCCTGATACGGTCCTCTACGCGGATCGATCGGCGTATCGCGTTGCCTGGGTCGGCCGCGCCGGTCCGTGGCGTGAACTCCGCGTCGACGCACCGCTTCGCGAGGTCACGCCGGAGGAGCTCAACGCGGAGAGTGCTCGATTCCTCGCGCAGATGCCAAAGAGCCCGCGATTTCGCGAGGCACTTCGCCAGGATGTCGAGCGACGGCGGAACGGCGCTCCGCGAAACCATCCTGCGGTCAGTTCGCTGCTGATCGCTGGCGATCGGCGCATGCTTGTCGCCTCCGGCGTCGACCCCGAGTCCGGGATCGTGCGTTGGGATCTCTTCGACAGGGATGGCTCGATCCTTGGACACTTCGAGATGGCGGACTACGATCGGGTCCTCTACTTCGAAGGTCGACGCCTCATCCTCGGCTCCCGCGGAGCGGCCGACCGGAGCGTCGTCCGATGGGTCTCCCTCGAGATGTGAACATCGCCCATGATCGTCAGGCGGCTCAGCGCGCGACCTGCACCCGCTGAATGACCGTCCCACCGCTCTCCGCATCCTCACGGGCGAAGAGCAGCTCCCCATTCGGCATCCGCGCCAGCGGAAGCCCGCGCCCCGTCATCGTGCCGGCATAGACCCCATCCGGCCCGAAGACATCCACCACCGACGCCGCGGCCGCAGTCGGCGTCCGCAGCACCCACATCGTCCCGTCCGACAACAGCGCCACGTCGAACGCGAACGGATACGACTCGGCCAGCCCCTGCTGCGCGATGACCTCATCGATCGGCGTGACGCAGGTCGTCATGCGGTCGCCGAACGAGAACTTCCACTCCATCCCGTTCGGATAGAGCGCGCGCACATCGTCGGCCGTCGGCGCGCGGGGCGCGAGCGGACGGCGCACGCTCCCCACCGCGCGCGGCCCTTCGTAGAGCCAGAGCTCGTAGCCCGACGGCCCGGGCACCAGGAGTCGCGCTCCGGCCACGGCCACCGGCAGCTCCGGCGCGAAGAGCCGCGTCCCGAACGGCATCCCCATGCACTTGAACCGCACCGGCTTGGGGCGGAGGCGCACCTGCTGGAGCGGCGGCGAGCCGAGGGTGTCGGCGAAGAGCGCGATGACCACCGCCGAGTCGCTCGAGTCGTGCCGCTTGGTCCAGAGGCCGCCGGTGCGGTAGTAGAGCCCGACGGTCCCGTCGAGCGCGCCATCGAGCCGCTGGTCGGTCGTCGGCGAGAGGTCGGGCAGGAAGCGCACGAGCACGCCGCGCACGTTGTCGCGCACCCAGATCGTGTCGCTCTTCGCGCCGATCGCCGTGGGGAACTCGAACTCCCCCGGCCCGCCGCCCTTCCGCCCGAACACACGCTCCTCCTTCCCGTCACGCCCGAAGCGGACGATCGACGGATCGCGGGTGAGGACGTAAGTGCGGCCCGCCCGGTCGGTGAGGACGCGCTGCCGCGAGACGCCGGTGAAGAGGTACGGCTCGCCGAGCGAGTCGCGGAGGACATCGATCTCGTCGAAGGTCCAGGGCAGGACCGTGTCGCGGGCGCCGGAGGTGATGATCTTCACGCCGGCGGAGTCGGCGCGGGTGATGCCGGCGGCGAGGTCCGCGTCGCCGGCACAGGCCATCATGGAAACGACGAACAGGACCGAAGGGACCGCGGCCGCGGAGCGGAGCGTCAGGCGCATGTCCGGTAGATGCGTCAGCGGACGGAGCGGGTCAAGTCTCCCGTTCGCGGACGGGTCACGGCAAGGGCCGCCGACTCAGCCGTTCGATCCCATCCTCGTCCCGCGCGACGACATAGAGCGCCGCGCGCCCGCTCCCCACGACCCGCTCGTTCGCCGGCAGCCGGAGCCGTCCGACGCGCGCCCCGCGCCGATCCACCACGTCCAGCTCCGTCCCGCGGCTCCCGCTCCACGGATGCCGCGCGACGAGCACGCGGCCGTCGGGGAGCGCGAACAGGTCGCCGAAGAACGGAGGCACGGACTCGGCGAACGGCAACGTCGCGAACGCCGGCGGCAACGGCTTCCCCGAGAACTCCTCGGCGCGTCGCCGCCAATCCGCCTGCTCGGCGTCCGTGACCCGCGGCGGGTCCCCTTCGATGGGCGCGCCGAGTCGCGGCGAACCGGTGGGCGGATACCAATCGATGCGATACGGCTCCTGCCGCCCGACCGCGATCCAGCCGTCCGCGAAGAGCAGCGCCGGGTCCTCCACTGCGAGCACGACCGTCATCGTGCGGTACGACTTCCGCTCAGGCGGCCCGACCGGCGAGACCTCCATCTCCATTCCCTTACCCACTGCGATCGTTTCGACGGTCATCGCACGGCGGTCGAGCCGCACGAAGGCGGCGCCGTTCCGCATGCGCGGCGCCGTGAACCCCGGCGCCGCCACCTGGCGCTTCGCGAGGACCCGTCCGCGGGCGTCGGCCCCGAGGAGCGCCGAGCCGAGCTGCGCGAAGGCGGAATCGTTGACGGGTGTGACGCGCACGATGCGGTCGCCGTGCAGGAAGAGCAGGCGGCGGTTGCTCGCATCGGCCATCAGCGTCGTGTCGTCGGCGAGCGGGATGAGCGACTGGACGTCGCGATACTCGAGCGGGCCGGAGCCGCTCACGCCGATCCGCCGCACCGCACCCGAGCGGAGGTCGGCGATGAGGATCGCGTCGTCGTCACCGATCAGGAGCCGCCCGTCAGCGAGTTCGCGCACCGAGCCGATGCGCGTGAACTCGTGCGCCAGGTTGGCGTCGGCGGGGCGAATCCTGAACTCCGGCGCCTGCGCGATCAGCGAAGGGGCGAGCGCGGCGGAGACTACGAGGGCGAGCACTGACGGGCGGCTGACGGAGGACATTGCTCGAAAACTACCGCGCTAACCGTGGCTACGGCGGCGGAACTGGCGCGCCCTCTGAGAGTTGGCGGCACCTGTATCATGCGGCCTCTCTAACATGCGCTCACACCATGCGCAAGCTGCAAGGACTTCTAGGGTTGACTTCCTTCCCGCGCTGAAAAAATCTTGCGCACGCGGTGCTTCTCGTTGGGAACGACGTCCGCGCGCAGCTCGCACGGAGCCGGACTCGACGCGGGCCGACGCGCACTCCTCATCTTCTCAGGCTGGAGGTTCGAATGAGCGGGTTGTTGAAGCGGTCTCTCCTCGCGCTCGCGGTTTCTCTAGGGGGTCTAGCGATTCCCGTTGAGACTGCCCACGCGAATGAGGATCAGTCTTGCACGTTCTGTGTCTACGGCTCGAGCTGCACGATCGAGAACATCAACACGCTTTGCAATGCCGCATGCCCGGGAAACACGGGAGGAATGTGCGGCGATAACGGCAGCTGCGGCCCCGGCGGCTTCAATCTCTACTGCGCGAGGAACGACGCGTAGGATAGCTCGTTTCCTTGCTCGAGCGTCAACACCCGAACGATGCGATGGTGGCCGCGTCGGCCGAGCACGGCGCCGCGGCCACCATCGGATCCCACTGAGGAGCCTGTGAACTCACGCCTTGAGACCGTACTCTCGATCATCATCGCAGCTTCAGCGTTGGCCGTTGCGAGCGTCGTGGTTTACCGGCAGGTCAACAGCGACACCCTCCGGGGCGCGCGCACGGCGGCTCCTCGACGCGTGCAAGACTGGGAGTCAGTGCTTTCGGAGGCTCATTGGATAGGCGATCCAGGTGCGAAGGTGCGGATCGTCGAGTTCAGCGATTTTCAGTGCCCGTTCTGTAAACGGTTCCACGAGACCTTCAGTCTTGCCCGCGCAGCTCTCGGAGATGACGTAGCCCTCGCCTACATTCATTTCCCACTTGCATCCCACGCGTACGCTGAACCAGCGGCGGTCGTCGCCGACTGCGCCGCCGAACAAGGGCGGTTCGGCGAGATGGCAAGTTTGCTCTTCGCACAGCAGGATTCCTTCGGACTGAAGCCATGGGAACGCTACGCTGACGGGATTGGTCTCCGGTCAGCGCATGAGTTCGAGGACTGTATCGCGCGTGGTCCTGTGCTCGGTCGCTTCGATCGACTTCGCGAGATGGGAAGTCGGGTTCCGGTGCGCGGCACCCCGACCGTTCTGGTGAACGGGTGGCTGCTGCCAGCTCCACCTACCCCGGACACCTTGATTCGCATCGCGCGAGACTTGATTGCCGGACGAAAGGCGTTCTGATGCGCCTTCTCGCCAGTCATCGTACACGCGCGGGTACGGCGTGTCCAGCAGCAGGAAGCTCACGGTTCAATACCTGGGCCCGGGCGATTCTCGCGTCGAGTTTGCTCGGCTTCTCGGTCGCGGCACCGCTCGAGCTCGCCGCCCAGGCGCGTACAACACAGGGGATCGGACGAGCCCTCGCCGAGTCAGCGGCCGAGTTCAATCGGTTGATCTCGATGCGAGAACTGGCCGACGGCAGAGTCATCGTGCTGGACGAGGGCGACCAGCGGATCGTGCTGCTGTCGGCCGACCTCTCAATCGCTCAGCCGTTGCTCCGCATCGGCGATGGACCAGGGGAGTACCGCCGTGTGGGATCCCTGCACGCGCTTCCCGGGGACACGACACTCTTCGTCGACAGCTTCAACGGCCGGATCACGATCTTGGTCGGCGCCCGATTCGTGGGCGTGCTCTCCGAGCGAGACGCGGCGATCGCGCAGTTCCAGCAGGAGGTGCTGGGCGCCGATCGATACGGACACCTCCTCGGCGCCCCGGCCCTCCTGGGGAGTGGTCGCACCGCCGTACCGCGCGCGGCGGCGGAATCGCTGCAGTTGCTCCTCTCGTCCCGACAGTCCTCTCACGTCGACAGCGTGGGTCGAATGAGGGGACGCGGCAGCGGACGGGTTCAGATGGTGCGCGAGGAAGGACGGGCGCCATTCATGTACGTCGGATCACCGCTGTCCTCCCAGGACGAGGCGATGCTCTTCGCTGACGGGTGGGTCGCGATCGCTCACCTGCGACCGTATCGCGTGGACTGGCGAGATCCTCAGGGGCGGTGGCTGCGGGGGAGCCCTATAGAGGACCCTCCAGGTGCGCTGACTCTGGAACACAAATGCGTTGCGTGGCGGCGGATCTTCTCCGGCACTCGACCGTGTCGCCCGGAACTACTCACGGAGTGGCCTGCGACCCTGCCTCCGTTCCTGTCCAGCACCTCGAATCTCGGAGTCCCGCCGCTGATCGGCGAGCCAAGCGGACTGCTTGTGATCCGGCGCACACCTTCGGCGGATGGGGAGAGACCGCGCCTGGACCTCGTCGACCGGCGATCCGTTCTCGTCCGACAGCTCACACTCCAACGTGGGGAGTCGCTGCTGGGATTCGGGAAGGACGCCGCGTACATCGTCGTTACCGACGACGACGACGTACAGAGAGTGCGAAGACACGAGTGGAAGTGAAGTCCATCAGGTGCGGCGCCAAGTGCTGCGCCACGGGTGCCTGAGCGACCGAGGGGCGGCCGAAAGGCCGCCCCTCTCACGACTCACGACTCACGACGCCCTTCATCACCGCCCCGGCAGCACCATCCCCACCAGCCTCCCTTCCCCCGCCGGATGCCGCCGGAGCGTCAGCAGGTCATCCTCATCCGCCAGCGTCGTATAGATGGTGTTCGCCCCAAACCCCACCAGCGTGACACGGTCGGGCAGCCGCACCTGGTACATCACCTTCCCCTCGCCGTCGATCACGTCGAAGAGCATCCCCTTCGCCCCCGCCGCCTCGGTGCGCCGCACCCAGAGGTCGCCGTTGGGGCGGGCCCAGATGCTCGACGCACCCGGACGGAACGGCGGCTTGACCGCCGGCCAGTCGGTGAGCGGCTCCAGCGGCGGCGCATTCGCGCCGGGGCCCATCTGCGCCGACCGGCGCGTGCCCTCGGGGCCCTGCGACATCGTGATCATCATCTGGTTCGCCCGCGCCTTGTTGCGGAGCACCTCCTCCTCGCGCCGGTCGGCGTCGCCCATGCGGATGGGCGTGAAGCGGATCGACGGCGACGACTTCTTCTGACCGTTGGGGAGGATCCAGTCGACGTGATAGTCGCTCGCGCGCACGATCGCCACGCGGCCATCGGGGAAGACGGTCCACTCGTCGCGCGGGGCGAGCGGATTCGCGCCGCCGATCCGGACGTTCATGTTCCCCTGCCCGCCGGTGACCTGCGAGTTGTTCGACGGCACTTTCACCCACGCGAGCGTGTCGAGCTGCTTGGTGCCGCGATCGAAGCGCGTGATGGCGACCGAGTCCGCCGAGACGGGCTGGCCCTGCGCGTTGATCGAGAGGGGCGGGGACTCGGAGTAGAGCCGCCCGCGCGCGTCGGCCGCGCGCGCGACCGTCATCCCGCCGAAGCGCATCTGCGGCCCGCGCGTCGCCGCGCCACCCGGCGGCGGCGGCGGGGGAGCGAACTCCACCATGAACGTCGTCACCGGCTTCCCGTCCGGCCCGATGACCAGATAGCGGGTGTTGAGCGGATCGAAGAGCAGCGTCGTGTCGCGCGGCGCGGCGAAGAGCCGTGCCGGGAGCCCGAACTCGGCCGGGCCGCTCCCTTCGCGGCCGATCTTCGTCGCCGAGTTGGCGCCGAAGTCCACGAGCGCGACGACCTTGTCGCGCCCATCGGCCACGATGACCTTGCCATTCGCCAGCTCGCGGAGCCCGGCGATCTGGGAGAAGGGCTCGTCGAAGGTGGCGTTGGGCGCGGGAAGCGCGCGGGGCGCGCCCTGCGCGGCCACGGCGAGCGGGAAGGCGGCGAGGAGCGAGAGGGACGAGTGGATACGATGGGGCACGGCGAGTCGTGGTGGATGGTCCGACTGGAGTCTAGCACGGTCGGTCAGAGGGTGTGTCACGCGGGGCGGCCCCGGGGTTGCCCGCTGCGCGCCGCGCCGCTCCGGTCGTGGCATCTTTCCGCATGCCACGGCCTCCCGTCCGCCCCACGCTCCTCGGCGTTCCCTTCGACGCCGAGTCCTCCTTCGCCCGCGGCGCGGCGCTCGCCCCCGCGGCTGTGCGCGCCGCCTACGCCTCGGCGTCCACCAACACCTGGTCCGAGTCCGGCCTCGACCTCGCGACGCTCTTCGAGGACGCCGGCGACGTCGACTGCACCGGCGACCACGCGGCGATCCGCGACCGCATCTCGGCTCGTGTGGCCGAACTCGTGGCCGAGGGCCGCCGCCCCATCGCGCTCGGCGGCGACCACTCGGTGTCGTTCCCGCTCGTGCGTGGCCTCGCGCCGCCGCGCGACGTGACGATCGTGCATGTGGACGCGCACCCCGACCTGTATCCCGACTACGAAGGGAACCGGTTCTCGCACGCCTGTCCGTTCGCGCGGATCCTCGAGGCGGGGCTGGCGTCGCGGCTCGTGCAGGTCGGCATCCGCACCATGAGCGGCGCGCAGCGCGCGACCGCCGAGCGATTCGGCGTGGAGGTCATCGACATGCCGGCCTGGGCGCGCGGCGCGCGTCCGGTGGTGCGCGGCCCGGTCTATCTCTCGATCGACCTCGACGGCCTCGACCCCGCGTTCGCACCCGGCGTCTCGCACCCCGAGCCTGGCGGCCTGAGCACCCGCGAGGTCATCACGCTCATCCAGTCCCTCGACGGCCCGATCCTCGCCGCCGACGTGGTGGAGCTGAACCCCGCGGTCGATACGCGGGATCTCACGGCGCGGGT
>JBGATT010000208.1:0-4864 GCA_044229035.1 Gemmatimonadaceae bacterium
ACGCCTTCGTGACGGCGGTGCGCGCGGCCGACGCCGCCCTGGTGGTGGAGCATGCGGCGCTCGAGGACGTGGACTGGTCCGAGAAGTGGCGTGACCGGATCACCTCGCATCAGCTCGGAGCGCTCACCGTCACGCCGCCCTGGCTCGCCGAGGGGATGGACCCGGCGCACACGGTGGTGATCGAACCGGCGATGGCGTTCGGGACGGGCGAGCACCCGACGACCCGCGGCGTGGTGCGGCTCATGCAGGCGGCGATCCGTCCCGGCGATTCCGTCGCCGACCTCGGGGCGGGGAGCGCGATCCTCGCGATCGCCGCGGTGAAGCTCGGCGCGGCGCGCGCCTTCGCCATCGAGATGGACCACGACTCGATCGCGAACGCGGAGGAGAACACGGAGCGGAACGGCGTGGCCGACCGGATCGCGGTGCTCGAGGGGAACGCGGAGGAGTTGCTGCCGCTCGTCGCGCCCGCGCGGATGATCCTCGCGAACATCATCTCGTCGGTGCTGCTCGAGCTGCTGCCGCTCATCGCCGCGAGCCTCACGGCGGACGGGCAGGTGATCCTGAGCGGGATCCTGGTCGAGGAGCGCCCGCGGATGCTCGACGCGCTCGCGGCGCAGGGCTGGACGGTCGAGGCGGAGGACGCCGAGGACCAGTGGTGGAGCGTCCGGCTGCATCGCGCTCGCGCCTGACGGAAGCTCTGGCGAGATTCGTGGCGTGAGCCTCCCGACGTTCGTCACGGACGACCCCTTCGACGCCCCCGGCACCGTCACCCTCGGCGAGGACGCGGCGCATCACATGCGCGTGCGCCGCCTGGAGACGGGGGTGCGCGTGGGGCTCGTCGACGGGGCGGGGACGCGCGGCGAAGGGGTGCTGACCCAGCTCGCCAAGCGCCATGCGGTCGTGAGCGTCGAGCAGGCGGAGCAGGTGGAGCCGGCGCCCGCGGTGCATCTCCTGCTGCCGGTCGCGGACAAGGACCGCATGCTCTGGCTCGCGGAGAAGGCGACCGAGCTCGAGGTCTCGAGCTGGCGTCCCGTGCTGTACCGGCGCAGCAAGCACGTGAACCCGCGCGGCGAGGGCCCGACCTTCCAGCAGAAGGTGCGCGGCCGGATGGCGGCGGCCCTGGAGCAGAGTCGCGGCGCCTGGCTTCCCGTGGTGTTCCCGGATGCGACGGTCGAGCATGCGGTCGCGGCGAGCGCGCCCGGTGCGCGCCTCGTGCTCGAGCAGGGCGGGGCGAGCCTGTTCTCCGCGCTCACGCCGCTCCTCGCCGAGGCGCGGTCCCGCGGCACCGCGACCCCCGCGGTCACGATCGCCGTCGGCCCGGAGGGCGGATTCGAGCCGGTCGAACTCGAGGCCCTGTCGGCGGCAGGATTCGTGGCGGTGCGCCTCGGCCGCAGCATCCTGCGGTTCGAGTCGGCCGCGGTGGCGGGGATCGCGGCGGTCCGGGCGATGCTGGAACTCGTGGGGACGCCCGCGGCGGGCGTCGCCGACCTCAACGGAGTGACGTGATGTCCGATTGCCTGTTCTGCCGGATCGTGCGGGGCGAGATCCCCGCGACGCAGGTGGCCGAGAGCGAGGACTGCCTCGCGTTCCGCGACATCAGTCCGCAGGCGCCGGTGCACGTGCTGGTGATCCCCAAGCGGCATTACCGGTCGCTGGAGGAGGTCCCGGACGCGTCGGTGGTGGGGGCGATGTCGATGCTGGCGCAGCAGGTGGCGCGGAGCGAGGGGATCGCCGCGAAAGGGTACCGGTGCGTGATCAACACCGGGGAGGACGGCGGGCAGACGGTGGGGCACCTCCACCTGCACGTCCTCGGGGGCCGCGGGCACAAGTGGCCCCCGGGCTGAGCTTGCCCTAAGCCGAGCAGCGGCCTACGTTTAAGGGCTAACCACACCAAGTCCCCAGCCGGCGCACAAACGCCACGAAGGGGGGAAATCCAGTTTGTCGGAAGTCATCATCCACGAAGACGAGAACTTCGAGCGCGCGCTGAAGCGCTTCAAGAAGAAGTGCGAGAAGGCCGGGATCCTCAGTGATCTGCGGAAGCATCGCCACTACGAGAAGCCGAGCGAGAAGCGGAAGCGGAAGCTCAACGCGGCGCAGCGCAAGAACCGTCGTACGCGCTCGCACTGATGTCCGAGTTGGCTGCGCGGCTGCAGGGCGAGCTCAATGGCGCCCGCAAGGCGCAGGACAAGTCCCGTGTCCTGCTGCTGGGCACCGTGCTGTCGGAGATCAAGAATCGCGAGATCGAGCTCAAGCGGGCCCTCACCGACGAGGATGTCGTCGAGGTGATCCGCAAGGCGATCAAGCGTCGGCGGGAGTCCGTCGAGATGTATGAACAGGCTGGACGCGGCGAGCTCGCCGCGAACGAGCGGCAGGAGGCGGAGACCCTCGAGGTCTGGCTTCCTGCCGCTCCGTCCGATGACGAGGTCCGCGCCGCGGTGCGCGAGGCCATCGCCGGTGGTGCGAAGGCCATCGGGCAGGTCATGGGCAAGGTGATGCCCCGCTTCAAGGGGCGCCTCGACGGCAGCGTGATCAACCGCATCGCGCGCGAGGAACTCGGGCCCCCCGCGTGACCTTCCAGGCGCACGCCCTCGAGGTCCTCGAGTTCGCGCGGCTCCTGGATCATGTGGCGGGACACGCGTCGAGCACTCCGGGCGCAGCGCGCATCCGCGCGTTGCGCCCGTTGCGCGTGGGGGGGACCCATCTCGACCGCGCGGACGCGCTCGACGCGCTCCGCCAGGAGCACATGCGCGTCGCGGCGATGCGGGCACTCGTCACGAGCGAGGGTGGCTGGCGGTCGGAGGCGGTGCCCGAACTCACCGAGGCGCTCGCGCGCCTCCGGGTCCCGGGCACGTCGTGGAACGGCCGGGAGCTCCGGAGCGCGATCGTCCTCCTCCAGTCGTCGCGGCGCACGCAGGTGGCGCTGCAGGACGAGTCGAAGCACCCGGCGGCGCGCGCGCCGCTCGCGCGGTACGCTGCGGCGTTGATCGCCCGCCCGGCGATCGAGCAGCGCCTGGAGCAGGTCCTCACCGAGGACGGCGACCTCAAGGACGACGCCTCGCCGGCGCTGCGCCGGATCCGGCGCGAGATGCGCGGCGCCGAAGGCGAACTGGTGCGACTCCTCGAGCGCCTCATGTCGCGCCTCGAGGACCATCATCGCGTGGACGATGCGTCGGTCACGCTCCGCAACGGTCGGTACGTGATCCCGGTCCGGCGCGAGGGACGCGTCGTCATCGGAGGGATCGTGCATGACAGCTCGCACTCGGGCCAGACGCTCTTCGTCGAGCCGCCCGCGGCGGTCGAGGCGGGGAACCGCATCCGCGAGCTCGAGGCCGAGGAGATGGCGGAGTGCGAGCGGATCCTCCTCGAGCTCACCGAGACGCTCCGCCCCGAGCGCCCCGCGCTGCTCGACGCGCTCGAGGCGCTCATCGCGCTCGACGCGCTCTACGGGCGCGCGCGCTACGCGCTGGCGGCGAAGTGCCACGACGCCGAGCTGGTGGCCGCGGTCGATGGCTTCTCCGTGGTCGAGGGGCGCCACCCGCTGCTGCTCGCGCAGGGGATCGCGGTGGTGCCGTTCACGCTCGCGATGGCCCCGGACGAGCGGACGCTGCTCGTCTCGGGCCCGAACACGGGCGGCAAGACGGTGCTGCTCAAGGCGCTCGCGCTCTGCGCGCTCATGGTGCAGAGCGGCATCCCCGCGCCGGTGGGCCCCGAGACGCGGCTGCCGTGCTTCGACGACGTCTTCGCCGACATCGGCGACGAGCAGTCGCTGGAGGCCTCGCTCTCGACGTTCAGCGCCCACCTCAAGCACCTCACGGCGATCATCGAGCAGGCCTCGTCCGACGCCCTCGTCCTGATCGACGAGCTCGGGTCCGGCACCGACCCGCTCGAGGGGGCCGCCCTCGGCGGGGCAATCCTCGAGTCGCTCACGCGGCGCGGCACGACGACGATCGCGACGACGCACCTGGGTGCGCTCAAGGAACTCGCGAGCGAGGTGCCGGGCGTGGTCAACGCCTCGCTCCAGTTCGACGCCGAACGTCTCGCCCCGACGTACCGGCTCATCAAGGGGATCCCCGGGCGCTCGTACGGGCTCGCCATCGCGCAGCGGCTCAACATGCCGGCGGCGGTGCTGCAGCGCGCCGAGGAGCGGGTGCCGCGGATGGAGCGCGACCTGAGCGCACTGCTCGCCGACGTCGAGCGACGCGCGGCCGCCCTCGGCGCGCGCGAGCGGGAGGTCGCCGAGCAGCAGGAGGACCTGCAGCATCGCGCGGGGAAGCTCGCCGAGCGCGAGCGGGTGCTCAAGGAGAAGGAGCGCGACTACGAGCGCGAGCAGCGGCGGGACACGCGGCGGTACCTGCTCGAGGCGCGGAAGGAGGTCGAGCGGACGATCAGGGAGCTCAAGGCGGCCGGGGCGGCCTCGATCGACGCCACGGCGGCGGACGCGCGCCGTCTCCTCGAGACGCGGGCGGCGGGCGAGCAGGAGGCCCTGGCGAAGCTCGAGGCGGCCGAGCGGGTCGCCGCGATCGCCGCCGCGCACGAGCGGGCCGATGCCGCGGACGCGGCGACCGCCGATGCGCGCGGCGTCGCGCTCGCGGTGGGCGATGCGGTCGCGCTCGGCACGCTCGGCGGCAAGATCGGCAAGCTGCTCGACGTGCGCGGCGACGACGCCGTGGTCGCCGTGGGCGCGATGAAGCTCACCGTGCCGTTCGACACGCTCCGCCGGATGTCCGCGCGCCACCTGAAGGACGACCGCGTGGAGGTGGCGATCATCGACGTGCCCGACGTCGAGGTCCGCACCGAGGTGGACGTGCGCGGGATGCGCGTGCACGAGGTCGATGATGCGGTGCTGCAGGCGCTCGATGCGGCC
>JBGATT010000209.1:0-4852 GCA_044229035.1 Gemmatimonadaceae bacterium
CGTGGGGAACAGCATCGCGCGCGAGCTGGTGCGCGGCGTGCTCGGGTCACTCCTCGGCGGCGGGCGGCGCCGGCGCTGAGACGACGGCACTGAGGCGACGGCGCCGACACGCCGTCGCCCGCAGGGTCAGGCGAATCCGGTCCGGGCGCGGGCGAGGAGCGCGGAGAGGGCCTCGTGCTCGCCCTCGTTCGGCAGGCTGCGGCCGAAGCGCTCGAGCATGACACGCACGTTCTCGTCCGCCCGCGCGAGGAGATCGAGCCCCGCGGGGGTGATCTGCACGCGGACCGTGCGGCGATCGCGACCGGTGCGGTCGCGCTTCACGCAGCGCACGCGCTCGAGCTTGTCGATGAGGCGGGTGATGCCCGGCGCCTCCTCGACGAGGCGGTCGCGCACGGCGAGCGTGGGCAGTCCGTCCGGCCCGGCCCCGCGCAGGATGCGCAGCACGTTGTACTGCGCGGGGGAGATGCCGAAGGGATCGACCGCCTGCGCGAGCGCGCGGCGGATGAGCGCCGCGGTGCGCATGATGGAGACGAACGCCTCCTCGGCGGGGCTCGACCAGGGGCGGGTCTGGCGAATCTCTTCAGCGAGTGTCCGGGGGGCGTCGGGCATGATCGGGGGGCTAGAAGGCGAGGATCGCCGTGACGAAGAGGGTCCGTCCCGCCACCGGGAAGAGGTAGCGGGTGCTGCCGTCGGTGTAGCCGCTCGCGTATGCCGTCACGTCCAGGAGGTTCTGCACCTGGATCCGCACCATCGTCCCGAGGACCGGGATCCCGGCGCCGGCATCAACGAGCGTGAACGCCGGGATCGTCAGCGTGGCGTTGCCGTCATTCGCGAGGAATGCGCGACCCACGTATCGGAAACCGACGGACAGGTCACCATCACCCTGACGACGGGTCACCTGTCCATTGATGAGGACTTCAGGAGACAGCAGCGGGGTCACATCGTGATAGGTGGTGCTTGACGCTTCATAAGTATACTCGGCGATACGCGCCTTCATGCGCATCGCATTGGCCGTCAAGCTGAGACCGTCACCGAAGTTGACGCCGCCTGCGATCTCGACACCCGTTCGCGTGGACCGGTCCACGTTCGAGCGCAACTGGTAGCCGTTGAGCGTGATCTGCCCGATCGGGGCGATCTCGTCGCGGAACCGCATCGCGAAGAGATTCAGGTCGAGGAAGCCGCGCGTGCGCGCGAGCCGCATCCCGACCTCGAGATCGACGAGCTGCTCCGGCCGGACCTGGGTGAGGGGCAAGACGTCAGCCGCGGTCGCGGCATCGACGTCGTCCGCGCCGCCGAAGAGGTCGGAGCGGGTCGGTTCGCGGCCGCTCCGGCCGAGGGAGGCGAAGACGGTCAGGTCCGGACGGGTCCGCCAGGCGAGGCCCACCTTGGGATTCACGAAGACCCAGTCGATCGCCGGCTCGCCGATCCCGGTCCCCGGGGTCGGCTGGTAGCGGAAGGCCGCGCGCCGGACCTGCAGGTCGCCGGTGACGTCGAACGCGCCTCGCGTCCAGGTGGCCTTGGCGAACGCGCTCTGCTCCTGCTTGTGCCCGGTGTTGTCGTAGACGCGCGTCTCGAGGTCGGGGCGGATCTTGAGGTAGTGGTCGCGCGAGTAGTCGGAGACATGCGCCCCGGTCGCGACCTCGAGGCCCGGCCGCGCGTAGCGGAAGGTGGAGAGGAGCCCCACCCAGCGATGGTCGAGGTTGAAGTTCCAGCGATCGGATCCGACCACCACGTCATAGTCGCCGCCGGCGCCGTTGCGATAGACGGTCGTCGTGAGGCTCGCGTTCCCCGTGAGCGCGCGCGTCCACTGGAGGCTCGCCATCTCCTGGTGGAAGTCGTCGCGCTCGAGCGGCGACATGGGATTGGCGCGCGGATCGACCGCGAGCTCCGCCTCGCTGGCCGCATAGTACGCGAGCTGCATCCGCGAGCGCCCGGCGAACCCGGTGAACTTCACCGCATCGCGCACGCCGAACCAGCCGGCGCTCGCGAAGGCGGAGTTGGCGCGGTTCCCCGAATGCGCGCGATAGCCGTCGGTCTCCTGCGCCGACACGCGGCCGTACGCCGCGAAGCCGCGGTGCAGCCCCGTCACGTGCTCGACGCTCGCGCGCCGCGTGCCGAACGAGCCCGCGGTGAGCTGGACCTCGCTCGCGGCGGGCGTGGTCGCGAGCGGGATCGACTCGAAGTTGAGCGAGCCGGCGAAGCTCGCCGTCCCGAACGCGCTAGACCCGACGCCGCGCTGCAGCGTCACCGACTGCATCGAGTTGAGGAAGTCGGGGACGTTGGAGAAGTAGAGGACCTGGTCCTCGGGATCGTTGAGCGGCACGCCGTCCACGGAGATCGCGAGGCGCGTCTGGTCGATGCCGCGCAGGCGGATGGAGCTGTACCCGGAGAAGGCGCCGGCGTCGGAGGCGGCGGTGACGCTGGTGAGCCCCTGGAGCGCGAGCGGCGCGTCCTGCCCCACCTGCGTGCGCTCGAGCGTCGCGCGATCGAGCGTGGTGCGCGAGGTGGGGGCGGCCGTCGTGAGGCGCGTGGCCTTGACGGTGACCGACTCGAGCGTGTCGGGCTTGGGGGGCTGGGCGGGCGACTGCCCGCGGAGCGATGCGGACGGCGCGACGCAGAGCGCCGCGAACAGGACTGCACGACGGAACGACATGACCGGATGCCTCGAATGAAAGGATTCCGGAGTGACGGGCCTCGCCGCGTGCGGTGGCTTCGACGACGAAGGCCACGCGCACCCGGCGAGCGGGTGGCGTGGCCCGTGGGAAGCGGACACGACACTCGCCGCACTCCCTACGCCGGTGTTGACCGGGTCAGGTTCCAAGAGACTTTCTCAACCCCGCGGACGCGGAGTACCCCTGGCGGCTGTGCTCCATAGTTAGCGGGACCGCGCGCGCTTTGCCAGTGCGCGCCCGATGGGGATAGCTTCACCGGATGACCTTCTCCGCCCCGTCACTCGCCCGGCTCGCGCTCGTCTCCTGCGCCGTCGCCACCTTCGGTCCGTCGCTCGCCGCACAACAGGGCACGGCGGCCCCGTCGCCGACCGCGGCGCTGCATCGCCTCGTCGCCGCGCCCTTCTCCGGCGACAGCGCCTTCCGCACCGTCGCGTTCCTCGACCAGTACGTGCGCTGGCCCGGGAACCGCGGCTTCGACGCCTCCATCGCGCACATCGTCGAGCGCCTCGAGGCGGCCGGCTACGTGCGCGAGGACCGCGCGCGCCCCACGGACCGGATGACCTACCGCGTGGAGCGCTATCCGATGGCCGCGCCGGCGTGGGAACCGCTCGACGCCTCGCTCGCGATCGTCGGCGAGGCCGAGCCGGTGCTCCGCTTCGCCACCAACCGCAACATGCTCGCGACCAACTCGCACGCGACGCCGCCCGGCGGCGTGACGGCCGAGCTCGTGGACGGCGGCCGCGGGTCGGCGGCGGAGCTCGACCGGCTCGACGTGAAGGGGAAGGTCGTCTACGTCGAGGCGAACGTGGGGCGCGCCTTCGCCGAGGCGGTGCAGCGGCGCGGCGCGCTCGGCGTGCTCGGCTATGCCCTGCCCGACTACCTGCAGCCGTCCAAGCACGTCAACTCGATCCAGTTCGGCGGGGTGGCGCGGGACACCGTCGGTCGCGGGTGGGGGATCGCGCTCTCGTTCGCCGCGAAGGCGCGCCTGCGCGCGGCGCTCGACGCCGCGGCGCGCAGCGGGACCCCGGTGCGGGTGCAGGTGATGACCGACGTGCGCTGGACGCCGAACGCGGTCGAGCAGGCGGTCGTCGCCGACATCCGCGGGTCACGCGCGCCCGACGAGCGTTTCGTGTTCAGCGCGCACGTGCAGGAGCCGGGGGCGAACGACAACGCCTCGGGCGTGGGCGCGCAGGTGGAGATGGCGCGCGTGGCGGCGCAGCTCGTGCGCGCCGGGCGCACCGACCCGGCGCGCACGATCACCTTCCTCTGGGGGCTCGAGATCCGCTCGACCGACCGCTACATCACGCAGGACTCGGTGCGCGCGCGCGGGATCCGCTGGGGCCTCTCGCTCGACATGGTGGGCGAGGACACGAAGAAGACCGGCGGCACCTTCCTCATCGAGAAGATGCCCGACCCGTCGGCGATCTGGACGCGCGGCGATGACAAGCACACCGAGTGGGGCGGCAGCCCCATCACGAAGGCGCAGCTCACGCCGCACTACTTCAACGACCTCGTGCTGGGCCGCGCGCTCGAGCAGGCGGCGACGAACGGCTGGGTGGTGCGCACCAATCCGTTCGAGGGCGGGAGCGACCACACGCCGTTCCTCCGCGCGAAGAAGCCGGGATTGCTGCTCTGGCACTTCACCGACGAGTTCTATCACACCGACGGCGACCGGATCGACATGGTCTCCGCCGACGAGCTCCGCAACGTCGGCATCACCGCGCTGGTGTCGGCGCTCGCGCTCGCGAACGCCGACGGCGAGACGACCCGCGGGCTCATCGCGGAGGTCGCGCGCGCGGCGGTCGCGCGGCTCGGGGCCGAGGCGCGGCTGAGCGCCGCGGCGGTCCGCGACGGGAAGCCGAAGGCCGCGGAGCTCGACCTGCTGGGGACCTGGGCCTCGTGGTACGAGGACGCGCTCGGGACCTTCCGTGATGTGGAGGTCGGCGGCCCCTCGACGCGCACGACGCGCGCGATCGAGGAGGCGCAGCGGGCCGTGCGCGACGCGCACGCGCTGGCGCTCCGCGCCCTGCCCTGATCCCTGCCCTGATCCCTGCCCTGATCCCTTCGCTCGCCGCGGTCCGCGTCGCGCTCAGCGCGGCGCGTACCGCGCGTGCGTGGTGCGGGCGGTCGTGACCGCGTCGGGAACGGCGCTGCCGTCGCGGCGCAGCGCCTCGTCGGCG
>JBGATT010000036.1:0-22002 GCA_044229035.1 Gemmatimonadaceae bacterium
GGTGGTGGACTGGGCGGCGAGCGGCGCCGCGAGCGTGACGAGTGTGCCGACGACGGCGAGGGTGCGAGCGAGGCGCATCTGGTGGCTCCTGGTGTGGGGATGACTCCGAGGCGGATGCATACCGCCTCCCACGCACCGATTCAGTCGGGGCCTCGCCGCGTCCGCTGTGCGAGTTTCGCGTCGTGTCGCCCTTACGGGGAATCCACGTCAGGGAATCTCATGCGAACGGATCATCCGGCAGCACCACCGCCCGCCGCCGCCCCGCGATCGCCCCGTCGAGATGCAGCAGCGCGAGCCCCACCCCCGCCGCGCCCTGCATCAACCCCGTCTGCGCCACCACCGCCTGCGGCGACGTGCGGTTCTCCGCCTGCACCCACTTCATTCCGTCACCCTCCGGCGTGGCGCGCGTGAGCGTGTCCTGCGCCACGCGTTCGGCGAACGCCAGCGCCTCCGCGCGCGCCGCGGTCCCCTGCACGAGCCCGTGCCGCGCGACGAAGTACTCGCTCACCCCGCAGTTGCCGCAGCACATCGAGACGTTGTTCCAGAACCCCGGCGAACGCTCGGGCACCCGCTGGTCGATCGTCGCCGTCGCGAGTTGTTCCGCGTACCGCGCGTACGTCGCATCGTCGGTGAGGCGCGCCAGCGTGTGGAAGAGCCGCGCGGTGCCCGCCGGCCCGTGGCACCAGCTCAGGTAGAAGAGCTGCTGGTTCCCCGGCGTCGAGTGATGCACCATCCGGCCGTCATGCGCGGTCTTCGTCGCGATGTCCTGCAGGTAGCGCGCGCCGCCGATCGCGGCATCAAGAAAGGCCGTCTCGCGCGTCGCCTCGTGCAGCCGCGCGAGGAAGTGGGCGACGCCCGCGGTGCCGTGCGAGAAGTTCGGGTACTCGCGCGGCATCGTCGCGTTGATGCGCCAGCGGAACCGGCCGTCTGCGAGCGTCTGCGCCTTCGCCACGAGGTCGGTCCCCGCCTCGCGCGCGAGCCGCAGGTCGCGCGCATCGCCGAAGAGGCGATGGGCCCAGAGCAGGGTGAGCCCCGTGCCCGCACTCCCGGAGATGATGTCGGTGGAGTCGCCCCCGCGCGCGGCGTCGCGCGTCAACTCGAGCGCCCGCAGCGCCCCTTGCCGGTGTGACTCGTCGCGTGTGGCGCGCCACGCGAGTCCCAGCGCGAACCCCACGCCCGCGAGCCCGGTGTACAGCCCGGCGTTCGCGCGGTCCATCGTCCCGAGGGCGCGCACGAGATGGTCGGCGCTCCCCTGCACGAACTCCAGCGCGCGCGGCTCGCCCGTCGCGGCGTGGAGTTCCACCCAGAACGGCAACACGCCCGTCGTTCCGTTGTAGAGATCGTAGCCGACCTCGGCGGGCCGGTCGGGATCGGCCGACCAGAGGATCTCGCTGCCGCGGCGCTGCGCCGAGCGCTCCAGCCCCCGCGAGGCGCGGCGCGCGGCCTCGAGATAGGGGCGCTCGCGACCCAGCGCGCGCAGGAGGTCGGGCGCGAACGCGAGGGCCGCGGCGCCCGCGAGCCCATGGCGAATCACCTGGCGACGATCCATGCGGTCCACCTCCGTCCCCCGAATCTGGCCCGCGCCCCCGCGCTTGGGAATCCGGCCGGGACCCGGTATCCTGCCTCCGTGCGCCGCCTCCTCCCGGGCCTTGGCCTCACGCTCCTCATCGGCGCGCTCGCGTTCGGCACCGCCGCGCTCGAGACGCGGCTCCTCGGTCAGCCGGTCATCGAAGGCCTCGTCGTCGCCATCCTGCTCGGGATACTCGTGCGTTCGGCGACGACGCTCCCGGCTTCGCTCGACGCCGGAATCGACGTCGCCGGCAAGCAGCTCCTCGAGCTCGCGATCGTGCTGCTCGGCGCGTCGGTGGACCTGCCGCTGCTGCTGCGGGCCGGCCCCGCGCTCGCCATCGGGATCGTGCTGCTCGTGGTCGCGGGCCTCGCGGCCGGGTACGGCATCGGCCGCGCCTTCGGCCTGCCCTCCCGCCTCGCGATCCTCGTCGCCGCCGGCAACGCCATCTGTGGCAACTCCGCCATCGCCGCCATCGCGCCGGTGATCGGCGCCGAGCGGGAGCATGTCGCGAGCGCGATCGCGTTCACCGCGGTCCTCGGCGTGGCCGTCGTCCTCGGCCTCCCGCACCTCATGGGCCCGCTCGGCTTCAGCGAGTACCAGTACGGCGTCCTCGCCGGGCTCTCGGTCTATGCCGTGCCGCAGGTGCTCGCCGCCGCCTTCCCCGTGGGCGCGCTCGCAGGACAGGTGGGCACGCTCGTGAAGCTCGTGCGCGTGCTGATGCTCGGGCCAGTGGTGCTCTTCTTCACGCTCACGCATCGCGCGCCGGCACCGCACGCCGATGCGGCCGTGATCGGCGCACGCGAAGGCCGCCGCGCCTTCCCGCTCGCGCGCGCCCTGCCCTGGTTCATCATCGGCTTCCTGCTGATGGCCGCGCTCCGCTCCGGCGGGATGATCCCCGTCAACGCCGCGAGCCAGCTCAAGACCCTCTCGAGCTGGCTCACGTTGTTGGCGATGGCCGCCCTGGGGCTGGGCGTCGATCTCCGTGCCCTGCGGAAGGTCGGGATGTCGGTGGTGCTCACGGTGACGGTGTCGCTCGCGGTGCTGCTCGCGATGAGCATCGCCCTGATCCGGCTCTTGGCGATCGACGCCGTGTAGTCTTTCCTCCTTCCACCTTCCCCCTTCCTCCCTAGAAGGAGACGCTGAACCCTCGCCCGCCGCCGAGGTTGCCGAACCGCGGATTCACCACGCTGTTGAAGATCGACCCGAACTGGTACCGCACGCCGAAGAACGCGAAGTACCGGTAGTTGGTCTGGAGGGCGCGGAGCCGGGTGAGCACTTCCTGCTGGGAGGCGCCGTCGCGGGGGAGGTAGAGCTGGTCGCGCACGCGCGAGAGCGAGCCATCGACGTTGAAGGAGAAGCCGCGGCCGAGCCGCACGTTCACACCACCGCTGATGCCCGCGTTGTAGTACTTGAGTCCGTCGAGGAACTGCGACCCGTAGAGCGTCACGTTCGCCTCGCCCCAGGGCTGCCGCGCGGCGTAGGTCATGTCGAGCGTGTGCTGCGGGCGCGTCTCCTGGATCCGCCCGAAGACGGTGGTGTCCTTGTACTTGAAGCTGCTGGCGCCGACGGTGTAGAGCACAGCGAACTTCCGGCGCGCGAAGTCCTTGTAGGGATAGAAGTCCCACTCGACCGCGGCGGCGGCGATCGTCGAGAGGTCGATGTTGCCGAAGTCCGACTGCTCGCTCCCGACACGGCCGCCCACCGACCAATGGTCGTTGATGCTCTTCACCACCATGCCGCTCACGCTCGCGCTCCGGCGCAGGGCGACGATGGTGGTGTCGGTCACCGAGTCGAGCGCGAAGGTGAACTTCGACTCGTCATAGGAGTTGTTGGCGCTGAGGCGGATCTTCCACTGCTCGGTGGTGCGATTCGCGTTGAGGTCGATCCATCCGTTGCGGAAGGCCTGCTGCGACTCGCCGTTGAGGAAGCCGTTGGCCGAGATGCTGTAGGTCCAGAAGTTCCAGCGGTCGCGCGCCGGCGGCGGGGCGGCACCGTCGCTGCCCGTGGGGGCCGTGTACGCGATCGTGAGGCGCGGCCCCAGGGGACCGCGCGCCGCGTAGGGGAGGAGCAGCTGGCTGATCACGCGCATCAGCTGCCGGCGGATGATGTCGTTGGCGTCGTTCGGGTTGGTCGTGAACTCGAGGGTGTCTGTCTTGCCCTGGTAGGTCCGCTGGCCGATGGCCACGACGGCGTACTGCCGTCCGCCGGAGCCGGTCGATTGCGACGTGACGAGGATGTGGAAATCGGCATCGAGCCGGTCGCGCATCCAGTTGACCCACTTCATCTCGCTGACGAGGAAGTCGTCGTCGCAGCCGCGCTCGTCGCAGTCGAGGAAGGCGCGGAGGGCGCCCTGCTGGGAGGTGTCCGCGGCCGGCGCGGGCGGCGTCTCCTGGGTTCGGGCCGGGTCGGCCGCCATCAATAGAAGGGCGAGGGCTCCGAGGATCGGGGTCCGCAGGGACATCTGGCGCTCACGGCGAAGGTGGGGAGACGGCATGAGCCGCCCGACGGTCGAGGGGAGCGACCGGTTTCAGTTCCTTTGGACACCGCGCGGGGGGGATTCGTTGCGCGGGGTACGGAGGCCGGCGGCTCCACCCGCGTCCGAGCGCTGTTTGCCAAGCCCTCGCCCGAGGGCCACATTCTCCCCGCTCCGCGCCCTTCCCTCTCGCATCACCCCGATGACCACCCGCCGCGACTTCCTCGCCACCACCGGCCTCGCCGCGAGCGCCCTCACGCTCGCCGCGCGACGCGCCGATGCCGCCGGCACGCGTTCGCCCATCCTCACCGCGAATACCGAGCCCGACCCGCAGGTGAAGGTCCTCCTCCTCGAGGCCCTCACCGCCGCCAAGCTCGCCGGCGCCTCCTGGGCCGATGCCCGCATCCAGCGGCAGCGCCGCCAGAACATCGGCACGCGCGAGCAGCAGGTCACCAACGTCTCCGACACCGACACCATCGGCTGCGGCGTCCGCGTGATCGTGGACGGCACCTGGGGCTTCTCGGCCACCCGGTCGCTCACCAAGGAGGGCGTCGCGCGCGCCGCGCAGCGCGCGGTCTCGCTCGCCAAGGCCAATCGCGTCGCGCGCGAGCGCCTCGTGCGCCTCGCACCCACCGAGGTGCATCCCAACGCGACCTGGAAGTCGGGCTACACGATCGATCCCTGGTCCATCCCGGTCGAGGAGAAGGTCGCGCTGCTCTTCGCGGCCAATGCCGAGGCGATGAAGGTCAGGAACATCCGCTTCGTGAACTCGAACCTCTCGTTCGTGAAGGAGGAACGCTCCTACGCCAACAGCGAAGGCTCGATGATCACGCAGGACGTCGTCCGCTCCTGGGTGACGATGAGCTGCACGGCGGTGAGCGACGACCGCACCGAGACGGCGACGCGCGGTCCCGAGGTCGTGCAGCCGATGGGCCGCGGCTGGGAGTACGTGCTCGAGAACGACATCGTGAAGAACGCGACGGTGTGGGCCGAGCAGGCGCGCGAGAAGCTCACGGCGCGCCCGGTGGACGTGGGGCGCTGGGACCTCATCCTCCATCCCTCGCAGCTCTTCCTCACCATCCATGAGTCGATCGCGCACCCCACCGAGCTCGACCGCGCGATGGGATACGAGGCCAACTACGCGGGCACCTCGTTCATCGCCCCGCCCGACAACGTGCTCGGCAAGCTGCGCCTCGGCCCCGACATGCTCACCATCCGCGGCAACCGGTCGGAGAAGGACGGCCTCGCCACCATCGGGTACGACGACGACGGCGTGAAGCCAGACGAGTTCGACATCATCCGCAACGGCATCTTCTGGGACTACCAGACCACGCGCGAGCAGGCCGAGTGGCTGCGCCCCTGGTACGAGAAGAACGGGATGCCGGTCCGCTCGCACGGCTGCGCCTACGCGCAGAGCTGGAGCGACGTCGCCTTCCAGCGCATGCCCAACGTCTCGATCGTCCCCGACCAGCAGGTCGACCGCTCGCTCGACGACATGGTCGCCGCGACCGACAAGGGGATCGTGATGATCGGCCGTTCGTCGTACTCGATCGACCAGCAGCGCTACAACGCGCAGTTCGGCGCGCAGGTCTGCTACGAGGTGAAGGGCGGCAAGATCGTCGGCCAGCTCCGCGACGTCGCGTACGTGATGCGCACCCCCGACTTCTGGAACTCGGTCGACCTGCTCGGCGGCAAGTCGAGCTACGAGCTCGGCGGCACCTTCAACGACGGCAAGGGCCAGCCCGGGCAATCGAACGCGGTGAGCCATGGCTGTCCGCCGGTGCGCTTCAAGAACATCAACGTGATCAACACGGGGCGTCAGCTGTGAGCACCCTTCGCCATCACCCCGACGCGCCCAAGCGCCTGATCGCCCACGACATCGCCTCGCGCCATGGCGTGATCGACGAGGCGCTCGTCCTCTCGCGGGCCGAGTGCGAGGACATCGTCCAGCGCGCGTTGAAGCTCTCCAAGGCCGATGCCTGCCGCATCAACATCGGCGCGAGCTACCAGACCAACCTGCGGTTCGCCGACAACCAGATGTCCACCTCGGGCATCTCCGACGACGCCTCGATCACCATCAGCTCGGTCTTCGGCAAGAAGCGCGCGAGCGTCACCACCAACGACACCTCGCCCGAAGGGCTCGCGCGCGCCGTTGCGCAGTCGGAGGCGCTCGCCAAGCTCTCGCCCGACGATCCGGAGCTCATGCCGGAGCTCGGCGCGCAGACCTACGCGAGCATCCCCGCCTGGTTCGACTCGACCGCGAACCTCAGCGCCGAGGACCGCGCGAAGGCCGCGCTCACCGCGCTCGAGCCGGCCCGCAAGGCGAAGGACCTGACGGTCGCGGGCTTCATCGACTGCTCGGCGAACGCCACGGCGATCGGCACGAGCGCGGGTTTGTTCGCGTACCATAGAAGCACCGGCGCCAACTACACGCTCACCGTCCGCACCAACGACGGTACCGGCTCCGGCTGGGTGGGCGGCGACGAGAACGACTTCTCCAGGATCGACTTCGCCGGCATCGCCACCCGCGCCATCGACAAGGCGCGCGCCTCGCGCAACCCGCAGGCGATCGAACCGGGCCGCTACACGGTGATCTTCGAGCCGCAGGCGGTGAGCGACCTCATCGGCTCGGTGCGCGGCGCGATGAACGCGCGCTCGGCGGAGGAGGGACGGTCGCCGTTCAGCGTGCGCGGGCCCAATGGCAACGGCACCAAGCTCGGCGAACGGATCATGGACACGCGGGTCACGCTCGTCACCGATCCGGCCGACCCGCAGATCCTCGGCTCGCCCTTCGACGGCGAGGGGATGCCGACCGGCCGGCAGGTGTGGGTGGAGAACGGCGTGCTCAAGCAGCTCGCCTACTCGCGCTTCTGGGCCGCGCGGAAGGGCGTGCAGCCCAATAGCGGCGGGGGCGGCGGCTTCGGCGGTGGAGGCGGCGGCGGGCTCAAGATGCTGGGTGGCGACTCCACGCTCGACGCGATGATCCAGGGCACCGAGCGCGCGGTGCTCGTCACGCGGCTCTGGTACCTGCGCGTGGTGGACGGGCGCACGCTCGTCTACACCGGACTCACGCGCGACGGCACCTTCCTCGTGGAGAACGGCAAGGTCGCGCGGAGCATCAAGAACTTCCGCTTCAACGACTCGCCGCTCTTCCTGCTCAACAACCTCGAGGCGTTGGGTCCGTCGGTGCGCGTGGCCGAGGGCGGGAGCGTGGTGCCGGCGCTCAAGGCGCGCGACTTCAGCTTCACCTCGCTCTCCGACGCCGTCTGACCGATGCCGAACTCCCGGTACCCCTGGGCCCGCTGGACCGACGAGCGCCTGCTGTTGCTGCGCTTCAAGGACCTCGGGCTCAAGCTGGAGGGGACCTGGGTGCAGGACTGCATCGACGAGCTGCACGGCGAGCTGGAGGACCGCGGGCTGCGGCTCAAGCCGCATGTCTGGGTGAGCGACGAGTGGTTCTCGCCGGGCGGGGTGTCAGGGTTCGCGGTGCCGTTCTACCTGCTCCACCCGCGCCTCATGAAGCTCGAGCGCTCGCAGCTCATCGAGATCGAGGGCGGGCAGCACCACGAGTGCATGAAGATCATGCGCCACGAGTGCGGCCACGCCATCCAGCATGGCTACCAGCTCCATCGGCGGCGCGAGTGGCAGCGGCTCTTCGGCAAGTCGAGCGTGAAGTACCCGGACGCGTACCGGCCCAACCCGGCGAGCAAGCGCTACGTGCAGCACCTGCGCCGGTGGTACGCGCAGAGCCACCCCGACGAGGACTTCGCCGAGACCTTCGCCGTCTGGCTCCGGCCGCGGAGCGACTGGCGCCGGCGGTATGCGGGGTGGCCCGCGCTGCAGAAGCTCGAGTACGTTGATGCCCTGATGCAGGAACTGGAGGGCGTCGTCCCCTCGCACCGCAACCGCGAGGTCGTCGATCCGCTCCGCTCGCTCAAGCGCACCCTGTTCGAGCACTACACGTACCGCAAGGCGATCTACTCGGTGGAATACCCGAAGACCTACGACGACGACCTGCAGCGGCTCTTCTCCGACGACCCGCGGCACCGCATCCGCCCCACCGCCGCGGCCTTCCTCCGCCAGCACCGCGCCGACATCCGCCGCATCGTCTCGCGCTGGACGGGCGAGTACCAGTTCTCGCTCGACCAGGTGCTCGAGGACATGATCGGCCGCTGCAAGGAGCTGCGGCTCCGTGTCCCCGGCAACGAGCGCCAGCTCCTGACCGACTTCCTCGTGCTGCTCACCGCGCGCACGATGGGCTTCCTCGTCGGGCAGGGCCGTCGCGACTGGATCGCCGTATGAGGGCGGCATGAAGCGGCTCACGATCCTCGTCCTCACGCACCCTGACCTCGTGCCCCCCGAGGTCGAGGGCGTGCTCTCGGCGCGCGAGGCGTTCGACATCAAGACCGAGTTCGACGTCATCTCCACGCTGCGCGAGACGGGGCACGACGTCCACGTCCTCGGCGTGCAGTGGGAGCTGCGCCCCATCCGCGAGGCGGTGGACGCGCTCAAGCCGGACATCGTCTTCAACCTGCTCGAGGAGTTCCACGGCGAGACGATGTACGACCAGAACGTCGTGAGCTACCTCGAGCTCATGAAGGTGAAGTACACCGGCTGCAACCCGCGCGGCCTCATGCTCTCGCGCGGCAAGGCCCTCTCCAAGAAGCTGCTCGCGTACCACCGCATCCGCGTCCCCGACTTCGCCGTCTTCCCCATGGGGCGGAAGGTGAAGCGGCCGCGCCACCTCGCGTTCCCGCTCATCGTCAAGTCGCTCATCGAGCACTCGTCGCTCGGAATCTCGCAGGCCTCGGTCGTGGACAGCGACGAGAAGCTCGCGGAGCGGGTGCGGTTCATCCATGAGCGCATCGGGACCGATGCCATCGCCGAGCAGTTCATCGGCGGGCGCGAGATCTACGTGAGCGTCCTCGGCAACGACCGGCTCGCGGCCTTCACGCCGTGGGAGCTGGTGGTGGAGAAGCAGGACCCTGACGCGCCGCTCATCGCCACGGCGAAGATGAAGCACGACCCGGACTACCAGGCGAAGAAGGGGATCGCGATCCGGGCCGCGCAGCAGATCCATCCCGACGCCGAGGCGCGGCTGCTGCACGACAGCAAGCGCATCTATCGGATCCTCGAGCTCACCGGGTACGCCCGGATCGACTTCCGGCTCGACGAGGAAGGGCGGACCTGGTTCCTGGAGGCGAATCCCAACCCCGACATCGCGCGCGAGGAGGAGTTCGCGCAGGCGGCGGCGCACGACGGGATCCCGTACCCGAAGCTGCTCGAGCGGATCGTGCGGATGGGGCTCCGGCAGGAGTAGGCCACGGGGCAACGGGATGCCCCCGTCGCGCGTAATTGGGGTCTATGCCCTCCATGCTCCGCCGACTCCTGTGCGTCCTGATGGCCGCAACCGCCGCCACGCGCCTCCCCGCGCAGGACAGCGCCTCGGTCGAGACGCGCCAGCCGGACACGCGCCTGCGCGTCTTCCTCGACTGCCCGTCCGGCGGCTGCGATCGCAACTACATGATAACCGAGCTGCCGTTCGCGCTCTGGACGCAGGACCGGCTCGACGCGGACGTGCACCTGCTCATCACGCGCATGGGCACGGCCTCGGGCGGCGGGCAGTACACCTACACGTTCATCGGCCTCAAGCAGTTCGCCACCCGGATCGACACGCTGGTCGGCTTCGTGCCACCCAACGTCACCGACGAGTTGCGCCGTCGCGAGGTCGCCCGCGTCTCGAAGATCGGCCTCGTGCCCTTCGCGATGCGCCTGCCCGGCGCCGAACGCTTCTCGGTCGCGTACGTCGCACCGGCGAACGCCCCGGCGGCCCCGGCGATGAGCGCGATGCAGGACCCGTGGGACTTCTGGGTCATGCGCCTCCGCGGCAACGGCGCCGGCGGCGCCGAGAGCCGGTCGAGCAGCTACGAGTTCAGCTCCGGCATGAGCGCCTCTCGCGTCACGGAGGACTGGAAGGTCTCGTTCAACGCCAACCAGCAGTACCGTGCCAACCGGTTCACGCTCTCCGACGGCAGCGAGCGGCGCTTCTTCCTCCGCAGCGCCGACGCGAGCGCGCGCATCGTGAAGAGCGTGGACGACCATTGGTCCATCGGCGCGCGGGCGGGCACCGCCTTCTCGGAGTTCTCCAACACGCAGGCGAGCGCCTCGGCGGACATCTCCGCCGAATACAACTGGTATCCATGGGCGCAGGCGACGAGCCGCCAGCTCATCGCGCTCGTCGCGCTCGGCAGCCGGTACAACGACTACTACGAGACGACGATCTACGGCCTCACCACCGAGCATCGTCCCGTCGCGCGTGCCGTGATCGCGGGCGAGTCACGCCAGGTGTGGGGCACCGTCGATGCGCAGGCGCGCTACACGCGTTTCCTGCACGACGGTCGGACCTACAGCATGAGCTTCACGGGGCGCACGAACTTCCGGTTGACCCGCGGCCTGTCGCTGGAGCTGCGCGGCGACGCGGCGAAGGTGAACGACCAGCTCTACCTCCCCCGCGGCGACGCGACCGACGACGAGGTCCTCACGCGGCAGCGCGCACTCGCGACGGCGTACCGGCTGAGCGGGTCGATCGGGATCAACTTCACGTTCGGGTCGATCTACAACACGATCGTCAATCCGCGGCTCGACGACCTGGGACAGTAGGACGGCGGTCGCTCAGCCGACCTTCATCGCGAAGGTGATGGAGTTGCCGCCCGGCTCGCGGACGCCGATCTCGTCCATGCCGTAGAAGGTCGTCCGGCGGTCGAAGACGCGCGGCGCGTCCGTGACCGCCCGGATCACGGCGTCGAGGTCGTCCACCTCGAGGAAGAGGAAGGTGCCGCCCGTCGGCAGGTCGGTGAGCGCCGCGATGTCGGCGGCGACGCTCGCGCGTGTCTGGTACATGACCTCGAGCCCGTCCTTGACGAGGATGACGAATCCCAGCACGTCACCGTGCGGGACCTCGGCGACGTTCACCCAGCCGAGGCGTTCCCAGAAGGGGAGGCAGGGTTCGATCGCGTCGACGAGGAGGACGGGGGAGAGCTTCTTCAGCGCATGGGTCACAGGTCGACCGTCGGGGAGAGGGAGGCGTTAAGTTATCACGCGATGCCAGACGCCACCGCCCCACGCCACGGCCTCCTCGGCCTCTCCTACCGCCAGATCATCGCGCTCATCGCGCTGGTCAACGCCTTCGTCGCGACCTACCTGCACCTTTGGAAGCTCGGGCTCGCCGGCGAGCTCTCGTGCGGCGCGAGCGGCGGGTGCCACATCGTCCAGTTCTCGGCGTACAGCTGGTTCCTCGGCGTCGACGTCGCGCTGATCGGCGCGATCGGGTACACGCTCATCCTCGTCACGGCGATCATCGGGTCGTTCGCCTCGCGCGAGGATGCCCGCGGGCCGGCGCTCGTGCTCGCGGCGCTCGTGTATCCGGCTTTCCTCTTCACGTTGCGACTCAAGTACTACGAGTTCCTCGTGCTGCGGACCTTCTGCCCCTGGTGCGCGATCTCCGCCGTTTCCATCACCGTGCTCAGCGTGATCGTCGCGCTCGAGTTGCGGCGCACCGCGCGCCGATGAGCATCCCCACGCTCACGCATTTCGCGGGCGGCGCGCGGCTCGCGGCCCACACCGCGCGCACCGCCCCCGTCTTCGATCCCGCGACCGGCGAGGTGACCGCGCAGGTCCCCCTCGCCGATGCGACCGACATCCGCCGCGTGATCGACGACGCGGCATCAGCGGCGCCGGCCTGGGGACAGCGGTCCGCGGTCGACCGTGCGCACGTCCTCTTCCGCTACCGCGAGCTGCTGCTCGCGCACCAGGACGAGCTCGCCGCGTGCATCTCGCGCGAGCATGGGAAGGTGTTCGACGACGCCCGCAGCGAGGTCCGCCGCGGCATCGACGTGATCGAGTTCGCCTGCGGCATCCCGCATCTCATGAAGGGCGAGTTCTCCGACGGCGTCTCGCGCGGCATCGACATGCACTCCATGCGCCAGCCGCTCGGCGTCGTCGCCGGGATCACGCCGTTCAACTTCCCGGCGATGGTGCCGCTCTGGATGCTCGGCCCCGCGCTCGCCACCGGGAACGCCGTGGTGCTCAAGCCGAGCGAACGCGATCCGGGCACACCGCTCCGCCTCGCCGAGCTGTGGGTCGAGGCCGGTGGTCCGCCCGGGACGTTCAACGTCCTCAACGGCGACAAGGAGGCGGTCGATGCGCTCCTCGTCGATCCGGTCGTGCAGGCCGTGAGCTTCGTCGGTTCGACGCCGGTCGCGCAGCACGTGCACACCACCGCCGCCGCGCACGGCAAGCGCGTGCAGGCGATGGGCGGCGCCAAGAACCACTGCGTGGTCCTCCCCGATGCCGACCTCGCGCAGGTCGCGAACGCGCTCATGGGTGCGGCCTACGGGTCCGCGGGCGAGCGGTGCATGGCCATCTCCGTCGCCGTCGTCGTGGGTGAGGCGAGCGCCGACGCGCTGGTCGCCGCGCTCGCCCCTCGCGTCGCGGCCCTCGAGGTCGGCCCGCCGACGGTCGGCCGCCCGGACATGGGACCGCTCGTCACCGCCGCGCATCGCGCGCGCGTGGCCGAGTACATCGGGATCGGTGCGTCGGAAGGGGCTACGGTGGTGGTGGATGGCCGCACGCACCCGCGCGCGTCAGGCCCCGGCTTCTTCCTCGGCGGCACCCTCCTCGACCGCGTGACGCCCGCGATGCGCGTCTACCAGGAGGAGATCTTCGGTCCGGTGCTCTGCGTCGTGCGCGTCGCGAGCGCCGACGAGGCGCTCGCCCTCTGCGATGCGCACCGCTTCGGCAACGGCGTCGCGATCTTCACGCGCTCGGGTGGCGCGGCGCAGGACTTCGCCCATCGCGTGCGCTGCGGGATGGTGGGGATCAACGTCGCGATCCCCGTGCCGCTGGCCTTCCATTCGTTCGGCGGCTGGAAGGACTCGGCGTTCGCCGATCACAACCAGTATGGCATGGAAGGCGTGCGGTTCTACACGCGGGTGAAGACGGTGACGACGCGGTGGCCGGAGGGGACGGGCGGCGTGGAGTTCAGCATGCCGGTCCTGAGATGAAGGGTGAAGGATGAAGGATGAAAGTGAACGGCGATCCGGAACATGGGTCCGCATCGCCGTTCACTTTCATCCTTCATCCTTCAGCCTTCATCTCAGTCTACCGTACTTCCGCAGCGCCTCCGTCACCCGGTCCCCGGGCAAGCCGTACACCCGCGTGTAGTTCACGCCTTCCATCGTCCCCGCGGCGAGCATCGCGTTGATGATCGCTTCTTCCGTCGCCTGCACGGTGGCGGTGAAGAGTGGCGAGATGCTCGCATTGGACAGCATGGTGAGCCGCGTGCTGTCGGTCGCCATCGCCGTGTTGGGGTTGGCCGTCGAGAAGGCGATGAAGATGTCGCCCGACCCGTTCGACGCGAAGCCGCCGACGCGGCCGATGCCGAGCGAGACGCGGGTGGCGATGCGCTTGAGCTGGTGCGGGAGGAGCGGCGCATCGGTCGCGACCACGGCGATGATCGAGCCGAGCTCGGTCGGTTCCACGGAATCGTCGCGCGGGGAACCGCCCGCACCCGGCGGACAGCGGCGGCGCCCGCGCGCTTCGTCGTCCGCGGTGCGCGGGAGATCGCCGGCGGTGCATGACGCCAGGTCGGTGATCTCCTGACCCACCGGCACGCCGGCGATCATGAGATTCCGCTGGTTGCCGAAGTTGCACTGCACGAGCACGCCGACGGTGTAGCCGCCCTGCTCGGGGGGCAGCTTCCGCGACGCGGTGCCGATGCCGCCCTTGAAGCCGAGGCAGATCATGCCGGTCCCGCCGCCGACCGCGCCCTCGAGCACCGCCCCGCCGCGCGCGGTGGTGATCGCCTCGCGCACATGCTCGGGCTTCACGTGGAAGCCGTTGATGTCGTTGAGCGAGCCGTCATAGGTCTCGGCCGCGACGGGCAAGCCCCACGGCTGCAGCCCCGGCGTGCCCACCTGCCACTGCAGGATCCCGTCGCGCACCACGCCAACGCTGCTGGTGTTGGTGATGCCGATGGGTCCTTCGAGGATGCCCCCCTCCTGCAACCAGGTGGTGCCGGTCATCTCGCCGTTGCCGTTGAGCGTGAACCAGGCCCCGAAGACGGGATCGTTGGACGCCCGCCCGCGCGGATGCACGATGGTGACCCCGGTGCGCACCGGCCCGACGCCGACAACGAGCGGTCCCGCCGCCCCTCGGATGATCGTGGAGTGCCCGACCTCGACCCCCGCGACATCGGTGATCGCGTCGAGCACCCCCGTATTCCCCCCGATGAGCGGCGTGATCCCGAGATCACGCGCCCGCGGCTTCACCGCCTGCGCCTGCACGGCGGTCGCCACGAGCACCAGCGCGATGGCGGCCCTCCATGGCCCGCGCATCACGCGACCGCCATGATCGCCTTCCGCACCCGCTCCACCAACTCCCCGATCTGCGACTCCGAGATGATCAGCGGCGGCGACAGCGCGATGATGTCCCCGGTGGTCCGGATCAGCACATCCTGCTCGAAGAACGCATTCACGAACACGTCGAACGCCCGCATCGCCGGCGCCCCGGCGCGCGGCTCCAGCTCGATCCCGCCCACCAGCCCGAGGTTCCGCACGTCGATCACCGGTCCCACCCCGCGCAGCGTGTGCAACGCCTCTTCCCACACCCCGGCGACCGCGGCCGCGCGCGTGAGCAGCCCTTCCTTCGCATACAGGTCCAGCGTCGCCAGCCCCGCCGCCGCCGCGAGCGGGTGTCCGCTGTACGTGTACCCATGGAAGAACTCGATCCCCTTGGGCGTCGCGTTCACCACCGTGTCGTAGATCGTGCCCGACACCGCTGTCGCGCCCATCGGCACTGCCGCGTTGGTGAGTCCCTTCGCCACCGTCAGCATGTCCGGCGTCACGCCGAAGAACTGCGCGGCGAAGGGCGCGCCGAGCCGCCCGAAGCCCGTGATCACCTCATCGAAGATCAGCAGGATCCCGTGCGCATCGCAGATCGCGCGCAGCTTCTGCAGGTATCCCACCGGCGGGATGAGCACGCCGGTCGAGCCCGCCACCGGCTCCACGATCACCGCCGCGATCGACCCCGCGCCATGCTTCGCGATCACGCCCTCCAGCGCCTCGGCGAGGTTGGCCCCGTGCGCCGGCATGCCGCGCGAGTAGGCGTTCTTCGCGAGGTCATGCGTGTGCGGGATGTGATCGACGCCGGGCAGGAGCTGTGCGCTGAAGGCCGCCTTGTTGGGTGCGATCCCGCCGACCGAGATCCCGCCGAACCCCACGCCGTGGTAGCCGCGCTCGCGCCCGATGAACCGCGTGCGTCCCGGCTCGCCGCGCGCGATGTGGTAGGCGAGCGCGATCTTGAGCGCGCTGTCCACTGCCTCCGATCCGGAGTTCGAGAAGAACACATGGTCGATGCCCGCGGGCAGGATCCCCTTGAGCGCGTTGGCGAGCTGGAAGCTCGCGGGATGCCCCATCTGGAAGGCCGGGGCGAAGTCGAGAGTCGCCGCCGCCTTGGCGATCGCCTCGACGATGGGCGCGCGGCAGTGCCCTGCGTTCACGCACCAGAGTCCGGCCGTGCCGTCGAGGATCCGGCGGCCGTCATCGGACGTGTAGTGCATGTCCTTGGCGCCCACGAGCATGCGGGGGCGCGCCTTGAACGCCTTGTTGGCGGTGAACGGCATCCACAGCGCGTCGAGCGCCGGGTCATTGGCCGCGATGGGCGCGGAGGCGGAGAGGGTCGTCATGCCGGGAAGATGGCCCGGCCTCGGACCCACCGGAAGCCGAACGGCGTTGCCGCCCGCGCGGGCCGCAACGACGAAGCGCCCGGTCCTGGGACCGGGCGCTCGGATCGACGATGTGCATCGCGAGTGGCCAGGGGCGGAATCGAACCGCCGACACGCGGATTTTCAGTCCGCTGCTCTACCATCTGAGCTACCTGGCCAGAACCCGAAAAGTAAGGAGGGAATGGCGATTCGCCAACCCCTTGGCAACACGCCACTTGCCAGCCTTCCCCGGGAGAACGACCCTTCTATAGCATGCCTCCTGATCCCGAGCGGTCCGCCCTCGATCATGGCCCCGCGCTCGCCCCGCCACGGCCGAGCGTCGGCATCATCCTCGCGTTCGTCATCGCGATCGCCGCACTCGCCGTCATCGGCATCCTCGGCGAGGCATCCTACACCCGGCGCACGCGCGAATCGACCGCATCGCTGCTCGCCTCCATCGCGCGCGGGCGCAGCTTCACGATCGCCGAGTTCATGCGCGAGCGCGTCGCGGACGCGACGCTGCTCGCCAGCAACCTGCGCACCCGGCGCAGTGCAGACACCTCGCTCTCGGCGGCCGCCCGACGTGCGGAGATCGACACCCTGCGCGGGCGAATGGCGGCGACGGCGAGGGCCTACGGCTATCACAACCTCGAGGTCGTGGACCGCTCGCTGCGACCGGTCGTCTTCCTCCTCCACGACGAGCTGACCACCCGCGGCATCCGCGAGGCGGTCGAGACGTCGATGCGCACACGGACCCCACACGTCGTGCCATTGCTCGAGGACGTCAGTGGCGAACTCGAGTTCGGCGTCGTCGTGCCCATCTTCGCGAGTGACGACAGCGGGGCCGTGGTCACCGGGGCGGTGTACGCGGGCATGCGCGGCGAGGATCGCCTCCTCGGCGACCTGCGCGCCAACCTCTCGGGCGGCGGCAGCACCGATGCCACCCTGCTCCAGCATCTCGGGGATTCGGTCTGGGTCTTCGGCGCCAAGCTCACGGAGGAGGACTCGACCCGCCACGGCAGGCGGCTCCCGGCCACCGACTCGTCCTACATCGCCGTGAGGGCGTGGGGCCTCCCGGACGAGGCGAGCGTCGTCGGGCGCGATTTCCGCGGGAACCAGGTCCGCGCCGTCATCTCGCGCGTGCCAGACACGCCCTGGCTCGTCGAGGCCAAGATCGACCTCGCCGAGTCCGAGTCGCGCATCCGCGCGACCCGCATCGGCGGCATCCTCATCTTCCTGTTGCTCATCGCGACCAGCGTGATGCTGGGGCGGTCGCTCCTCCTGCAGCGACAGCGTGACTACGAGGCGTTGCAGGCCCGGCTCGGCGACCGGGCGTTGCGGGTGCTCGAGACGTCGCTGGACGGCTTCCTCGAGTTGGATGAGGCTGGACGGGTGCGGGCCGCGAACGTCGCGATCGCGCGCATGACCGGCTACTCACCAGAGGAGTTCCGGGGGCTCTCCCTCACCGATCTCAAGGTCTTCGATGACGAGGAGAGCGTCGAGGCGGTGACAGCACGTATCCGGTCAGGCGACGGCGCCACGTACGACAGCCGGTGGCGCAAGCGGGACGGCACGTTGATCGAGGTCGCGGTCAGCGCACGCTACCTGCCGGAGGAAGCCGGTGGACGGTACTTCGCCTTCGTCCGCGACATCACGGAGACACGGCGGACCCAGCGCCGCCTGGAACGCGCCAACCGGCTCTATCTCTTCCTGAACCACGTCAGCGAGGCGCTCTTCGCCGCGACCTCACGCGAGGAAGCCTTCGCCGTCCTCTGCCGCACCGCCGTCCGCGAGGACGAGTTCCCGCTCGCGGTGATCGCCCTCGTGGACGAGGGAACGAACGAGCTCGTCGGCATCGAAGCGTCCGGCGCGGGGGCCGATCGCGTCCTCGGCACGCGGGTCCCGCTCGACCCGGCCTTCGCGTCGCGCACCGGCGCGGCCCCCAAGGCCGTCCATTCCCGGCGCCCGGTCGTCATCCACGACTATCTCGAGGAGGCGACCACCGGGCCCTGGCACGAACTCGCCGCCGAGATCGGCGTCAACTCCGCGCTCGCGCTGCCGGTCATCGTCGATGATCGCGTCCACTCGACGCTCATGCTCTACGGCCGGGATGCGGGGTACTTCGGCACCGACGAGGTCGCCGTCCTCAGCGAGGTCGCCCGATTCCTCGGGCTCGTGCTGCAATCGCTTCGCGCGGCCGAGACGCGGCAACTCGAGGAAGAGCGGTTCCGCGCCCTCTTCGACGCCTCGCCGCTACCGATGGCGGTGCAGGACGACGCCGGTCACACACTCCGCTCGAATCAGGCGTTCACGCGGATCTTCGGCTACACCCTCGAGGACCTCCCGACGCGCGACGAGGCGATGCGCCGCTTCTATCCCGATCCGGCGTATCGGGAGCAGATCATGGAACAGTTCGGGCACGACCTCCGCTCCCTCGGCCCGGACCGTCCGACGATCGCATCACCGACGGTCGCCGTCCGCTGCAAGGACGGACGAGAGCGGTTCATGCAGAACTTCGTCACCCGCGTCGCGAACGAGCTCCTCTTCGCCTGGGTGGACCTCACTGAGCTGCGCCAGAGCCAGCACCTCACGACGGAAGCGCAGTTCATCGCCAAGCTCACCTCCTGGGAGTATGACTTCGGCGCGGCCGAGGTCCACTACGCCGACCCGGCCCTCCAGACCGAGGCCGATCCCGCCTCGGCGGGTCGCGGCCTCTTCGATCGGATGCTCCCCGAGGACCGCGAGCGCGCGAGGTCGGTCTTCTTCGACGCCGTGCGGCGCCGCGTGCCGATCGACACCGTCGCGCGCGCACGCGCCGAGGACGGGTCCATCCGCTACCTGCGCAGCCGCATGCGCGTCGAGTACGACGCCGATGGCAGCCCGGTGCGCGCCGTCGGGACCAGCCAGGACGTCACCGAGGAGACCCTCCTCGCGCAGGAGCTCGACGCCCATCGCCTGAACCTCGAGAAGCTCGTCGAGGCGCGCACCGCCGAGCTCGCGCGCGCGAACGCCCAGCTCCTGGTGACCGACAAGCGGCTCAAGGCGATGCTCGAGATGAGCCAGCGCGCCTCGGCGCTCGACGAGGGGGAACTGCTGCAGCTCGCGATCGACGAGGCCGTGCGCCTCACCGGGAGCGCCGTCGGCTATCTCCACCTCATCTCCGACGACCAGGAACGCATCGAGTTCGACCGCTGGTCCTCGGGCACCATGGAGCTCTGCGGTGCCGCGTACGAGGCGCACTACCCCGTCGCGTCGGCCGGACTTTGGGCCGATGCCGTGCGCACGCGCGCGCCGCTGATGCAGAACGACTTCGCGGCGGCCGCCCGCCGCGCCGGGTACCCGGAGGGACATGTCCCGCTGGAGCGGCATCTCGTCGCTCCGCACGTGGAAGGCGATCGCGTCCGCATGCTCCTCGGCGTCGGCAACAAGGCGGCCGACTATGACGCGGCGGACGCGCAGGAGCTCGAACTCATCGCGCGCGACGTCTGGACCCTGGTGCAGCGCAAGCGCACCGACTCCGCGCTCAAGTGGGCGTATGAGCAGGTCGCCGCGAGCGACGAGCGGTTCGCCTTCGCCATGCAGGCCTCGGCGGAGGGCGTGTGGGACTGGGACCTCCGCACCGACATCGTCTCCTACAGCAACGAGTACCTCGGGGCGCTGGGATACGCACAGGGCGAGTTCTCGACGCGTGGCGCCGACTGGGCCGAGCACCTCCACCCCGACGATCGCGACGCCACGCTCGCGCAGCTCGCGGCGGACCTGCGCCACGACGACCCGAGTCGGATCGAGTTCCGCATCCGCCGGAAGGACGGCAGCTACATCTGGGCGATGACGACGGGCAAGGTCGTCGCGCGCGGGCCTGACGGGCGGCCCACGCGCGCCGTCGGCACCTTCACCGACCTCACGGCGCGCCGCGCCGCGGAGCAGGAACTGCGGGCGGCGAAGGAGGCCGCGGACGAGGCCAATCGCGCCAAGAGCTCGTTCCTCGCCGTGATGAGCCACGAGATCCGCACGCCGCTCAACGGCGTCATCGGGATGGCCGAGGTGCTCGCGCAGAGCCCCTTGCCGGTCCGCGAGGCCGATGCGGTCCGCACCATCCGCAACTCGGCCGCGAATCTCCTCACCCTCATCGACGACATCCTCGACTTCTCCAAGATCGAGGCGGGACGACTCGACCTCGAGCTGGTGGACACCGACATCCATGAGTTGCTCGACACCATCGTCGCGTCGCTCGGTCCCGTGGCGGCCGCGAAGCATGTCGACCTCGCGGTCTATGTCGCCCCGGATGTCCCGCGCCGCATCAGGTCCGATGCGACGCGGCTACGCCAGATCGTCTACAACCTGCTCGGCAACGGCATCAAGTTCAGCGCCGGCCGCGTCGAGCGCCTTGGGCGCGTCGCGGTGCGCGTCGAGGTCGACCAGGCGACCCCGCTCCGCCTGCGGTTCATCGTGCGCGACAACGGCATCGGCATCTCCCCCGAGGCGCAGGAGCGACTCTTCGCGTCCTTCGTGCAGGCCGAGGCGTCCACGACCCGTCGCTACGGCGGCACCGGGCTCGGGCTCGCGATCTGTCGTCGCCTCACCGAGCTGTTCGGGGGGGAGATCGGTGTGCGGAGCGCGGTCGGACAGGGGTCGACGTTCACCGTCACGCTGCCCTGCGAGGCCTCGAGCACGCAACCGCGGATCGTCCTGCCCGACATCGCGGGCGTCCCGTGCGTGCTCCTCCGCGACGCCGAGGACTTCGGGCAGTGCGAGGATGCCGCGGCCTATCTCGCGCATGGCGGCGCGCAGGTGACCATCGTCGAGAGCGAGGACGGGGCGCGGCGCGCGACGCGGCGCCTCGCCGGCGAAGGGCAGGGCCCGATCGTGCTCATCGAGTGGACCGCGCTCGGCGATGAGCGCGGCGGCATCGCACCGCCGGAGGACGGGGTCCGGCACCTGCGCATCACCCACGGGCAGCGCCGCGCCGCCCGGGTCGTCGGGCCAAACTTCGTCACGCTCGACCAGGTGGCGATGCGCGAGCAGAGCTTCCTCCGGGCCGTCGCGGTCGCCGCCGGCCGGGCCTCCCCCGAGGTGCTCACCGAGGACCTCGAGCATCCCATCGTCGACCCCGACACGCGGCCGATCTCGGTGTCGGAGGCGCGGCGCCGAGGGGCGCTGATCCTCGTCGCCGAGGATGACGAGATCAACCAGAAGGTCATCCTCCGGCAGCTCGAGCTCCTGGGCTACGCGGCCGAGGTCGCCACCGATGGCGTCGAAGCCCTCGCCATGTGGCGGCGCGGCAACTATGCGATGCTCATCACCGACCTGCACATGCCGGAAATGGACGGCTACGCCCTCGCCGCCGCGATCCGGGGCGAGGAATCGGTGGAGCAGCGCCTCCCGATCATGGCGCTCACCGCGAATGCCCTGCGCGGCGAGGAGACCCGTGCCAAGGCGGCGGGCATCGACGAGTACCTCACCAAGCCCATCCGCCTCAAGGAGCTCAAGCGCGCGATCCACCAGTGGCTCCGGACCGAGGAGACCACGTCCGCCGGCCAGGCGAACGCGGACGGCGAAGGCGCGTCGGCGGAGCCGGCCTCCGTCACCGACCCGCTCCCCAAGGCCGCGGCGCCCGTCGTGGTGTCCGCGCCGCCAGTCGCCGCGGACACGCCCGCGCGGACCCCGGAGCAGGTGTTGAACGTCGAGATCCTCAAGAAGTACGTCGGCGACGAGCCCGAGATGATCCTGGAGTTCCTCACCCGGTTCCGCACCGCGGCGAAGCAGTACCACCAGACGCTCCGCGCCGCGCACCACGCGGCCGATTTCGCGCTCGTCGCCAACACCGCGCATACCTTCAAGTCGGCGGCGCGCGCCGTCGGCGCGTTGCCCCTCGGCGATCTCTGCGCCGAGGTGGAGAGCGCGGCGAAGCGCCACGATCTCGAATCCCTCGATCATCACTGCGCGCTCTTCGGCACCGAGGTCGCGCAGGTCGATGCGCGCCTCGCGGTCCTCATCCCGCAACTGTCCTGACCCCGGCCGACATGCGGATCCTCCTGCTCGACGACGACGCCTTCGCGCTGCGCCTGGCCGCCCACCAACTGGCGAAGCTCGGCTTCCATGACGTCACCACGCTCGATCGTCCCGAGGAGGCGCTCGAGCGCCTCGAACGCGACGTCGCCGAGTTCGAGCTGATCCTGCTCGACCTCCAGATGCCCG
>JBGATT010000037.1:0-21734 GCA_044229035.1 Gemmatimonadaceae bacterium
TGGAAAAGGAAAAAATCAGAATAATCCTAGATCAAAATACAAGTTCATGTTTAAATCATGATGCATGTATCGCAAATGAACTGATTACCTGAATAACCCACCTGATAGCATGTTGCAATCAGCATGAAATTCGAGATCCATTGAATAAATTTGCAGAGAACTTAAAATTGTAAATAATGAACAAAGAAATTCTTGCATACAACAAATCGCAATCCCCTGAAGACAAAAAAATTTGTGATCTCCTTGCAGAAGAAATCAGCCTGCACCTGCCGGAGGCGGAAAATAAAGTGTGGCATGCACATCCGGTGTGGTTTTTAGACGGGAATCCGATTGTTGGTTACAGTAAATTAAAAGGCTCGGTGCGCTTGCTGTTTTGGAGCGGCCAGTCTTTTGATGAAGCCGGCCTTGAAAAAGAAGGAAGCTTTAAAGCTGCAGAAAAAAGATATATGTCGGCAGATGAAGTGAATAAAAAGGATCTAAAACGCTGGCTTAAAAAAGCAAAAGAAATTCAATGGGATTATAAAAATATTATTAAACGAAAAGGTGTTTTGGAGCGCTTAAAATAAATCCGGTTATGGCCGTTAAAAAGCAAAATACAATTCCTGAAAATAAATTACTGCTATTTGAAAAACTGGTTGCTACAGTGAGCGGCATTGAAATAAGAGGCGCAAGTATGCCTTATACTTCTGTAAACGGACATATGTTTTCATTTCTGGACAACGAGTCGCCGGTGGACCGGACCATCGTGCCCGGCATGGAGGTCGTCCGCATCAACGGCCGGTCCGCCGCCGAACTCGTCAGTGCGCTCCTGCCCAAGGTCTCGGGGGACGGATCCATCGAGACGGGTCGGCGGTATCGTCTTGCCCAGGATCTCGCGCGACTGCACTGGCTCTTCATCGAGCAGGCGGCCTCCTTCACGGTCCTCGCGCGTGACGCCTCCGGACGAGAGGTCACGGCGATCCTGCCGGGGGTGACGGACGCCGAACGCCGAACGGTCGTGAACCCCGTGAACGCCACCCTCGTCGAGCGCCGGGCGAGGCTGGACGGCCCCCCGGGACGCATCGCCCTCGAGTTCCTCGCGGACGGGCGCGTCGCACGTCTCCGGGTCCGGGCATTCGATGGCGAGGACTTCGTGGCGACCCTGGACAGTGTCTTCCGCGAACTGCGTGCGCGGCGCACGGCGTCCCTCGTCCTCGACCTGCGCGGCAATGGCGGTGGTGTCGACGAGTACGGGGCTCGGCTCGTGTCGTACTTCGTGGACGAGCCGTTCCGGTATTTCGACCGGATCCACGTGACGACGATCGCGCCGTCGTTCGCGACGTGGCTCCCGCGCACCTTCGACGCGATGCGGACGGGCACCGTGGCCGACAGTGCCGGGGGATTCCTCGTCACCCCGGCGCTCCATCCCGGCGTCGGACCGCAGCCACCGGCTCCGAACGGCTTCGGCGGCCGCCTCGTCGTGCTGATCGATGGCGGGAGTTTCTCGACCACCGCCGACGTGGCGGCCCAGCTCCGTTCCCGGAATCGGGCGGTGTTCGTGGGCGAGGAGACCGCCGGCACCTACGAAGGGAACACGTCGGGGCTCAACGCGTTGATCGTCCTCCCCAACTCCAGGCTGCGGCTGCGCGTCATGATGTACGGCTACTGGAACGCGGTGACACCGGTGGCGGGGGGACGCGGCGTGATCCCGGAGCACTTGGCGCCGTCGCGAGTCGCCGACCTGCTCGCCGGCCGGGACCCGGCGCTCGAGCTGGCGGTGGCCTTGAGCGACCCGCGATAGGGTCGCGTCCGACGGCGTCCCGAACCGGTGGTGGATCGCCGCACTCCGCGGTAGACTCCGTCGCACGGTCCCCGTCAGACACCCGGAGCAGCCCATGGTCGCCGCCGAACTCCCCGCGAACGCCAGCCTCGCCGAGCTCCTCAGCGCGCGCGCCCGACGGACCCCGCGCGATCGGCTGGCGCTCGACATCGTCGGCGGGGTCCTCATCGCGATCGCCGCCGCGTGGGCCCGTCCCGGCGGCTGGGTCGCCGTCGCGTCGGCGGCGACCTGCTTCGCCGCCTATGGGGTGTGGGCGCTGGCCGAGCTCCGGCTGCTCCCGCGCCCCTGGCCCGACCAGGAACCGCACGAGACCGCCTGGCGCGTCGTGCAGGGCGCGGCCGCCGTGCTCGGGATCGCTGCGTTCGTCCTCCTCCTCTTCGCCGCGCTCGGCGTCGCGCTCGGCCCCATCAAGTCGTAGGCGCGCGCGCGGCCGGCGCTACTTGAGGCCGAGCACGTGCGCGACGAACTGGTCCACGGCGATCTCGGTGCCCTGGTAGAATCCGGACGAGCGGTTCGTCTCGAGCTCCTCCGCGCTCCGATGCAGCGCGGTGAAGACGTAGCGGGTGCCGGTGCCGTCGGGCCGCATCGTCACGATCGCGGTGATCGGGATGTCATCGAAGACCGCGGGGCGATATCCGGGGAAGAGCATCGACGTCCACGCGAGCCGCTCCATGGGCACGACGTCGAGGAAGCAGCCGAGGTTCTGCATCTCGGGTCCGTCGCCCACGGCGATGTCGATGCGGAAGATGCCACCCGGCCGGACGTCCATCTCGGTGTGCGCGACACGCCCCCAGACCTTGGGCATGTACCACTCCTTGAGATGCTCCGGTCGCGTGAGCGCCTCCCAGACGAGGCGCGGCGGCGCGTCGATGAATCGCTCGATGGCGAAGTCGCGCGCGGGGTCGAACGGGATGGGGGCGCTCATGCGTCGGATTCCTGTGACTTGAGGTGGGTGACGTACGCGTCGAAGCGGTCGAGTCGCGCCTCCCACGCGCGACGCCGGGCGGCGAGCCAGTGATCGACGACGGTGAAGCGCTCGGGCGCGATCTCGTACGTCCGCACGCGGCCGCGCTTGCGCGACCGCACGAGACGACTGCGCTCCAGCACCGACAGGTGCTGCACGAACGACGGGAGCTGCATGTCGAACGGCGCCGCGAGCTCGCTGACGGTCGCCGGTCCGGTGGAGAGGCGCTCGAGGACCTTCCGCCGCGTGGGGTTCGCCAGGGCGTGGAAGACGTCATCCGTGTCTGCGGCTCGTACCATGCGCGGCACCGTCCGGGGTTCGAGGGGGCGACCTGCTCCGCGAATCCTAGGGGCGACCAATACTTCTGTCAATACCTAAGTATTGGGGATCATCGGGCGACACCCTAACCTTGAGGACATGGACCAGTCCCGAACCGGGCGGACACTCGCCCTCCTCGCCGCGACGATCGCGCTCGGTCTCGCCACGCGCCGATTCCCGGGGGCATTCCCCGACCTCGTCGCGCGCTTCGGCGGCGACACCCTCTGGGCGGCGATGGTGCTCTGGCTCGTCGTGCTGTTCCGCCCTCGCCTCGCGGTGTCACGGGCCGCTCTCGTCGCGATCGGCATCGCGGTCGCCGTCGAGGTGAGCCAGCGGTATCATGCCCCCTGGCTCGACGCGCTGCGCGCGACGCGGCTGGGGGCGCTCGCGCTGGGCCAGGGATTCCTGTGGAGCGACCTCGTCTGCTACGTCGTGGGCGTGGCGCTCGCCGCAGCGCTGGAGTTGTCGCTCCGGGCGAGGGTCAGTCGAACTTCCATACCTGCATCGACCCGAGGAGCGTGATGCCGAGGATGCCGGGGTTCGCGCCGTCGCCGAAGAGGATGACGTTGCGGCTCAGGTCGCGGCGCACGTAGCTCCAGCCGGACCCGGAGAAGCGGTAGAGGTACGAGGTGTCGTTGGCGCCGTTGCTGCCCCAGCGGAATGCCATCCAGATGCGGTGCGACCCATCGGCGTAGAGCGAGACCATGCCGCCGGGACGATAGTAGTTGCTGGCCCCGTCGCCCTCGCGGAGCTGCGGCAGTCCCGGGCCGGCGACGCGGGTCGCGGTCGTGCTGCCATCGGCGACGCGCCACAGCTCGGTCTGGAAGCCGTTGGCGTCGATGGTGCTGGTGAAATAGAAGTGGCCGCGGCGGTCCGGCAGGGCGCTGAGGTAGAGACTGGGGCAATCGATGGCACTCGCCCCGGGCTGTCCGCAGGCGACGACCGTCGTCTGCGTCACGGTCGCGCGATCGACGAGCACCACGCCGAAGTTCCGCCGCCAGCCGAAGACGCGACCCTTCGAGGTCATCCAGAGCTGCGCGGTCGGCATCGTGCCGCTGCCGTCGTTCCGCCAGGAGGCGTCACCGGGGAGCGCGCTCCAGAAGGTGTAGCTCGAGTTCACCGCACTGACGACCGTGGCGCTCACCATGTGCAGGCGTCCATCCTCGGTCTTGGCGAGGAAGGTGGCGCCGACGGCCGGGACGGCGCGGACGTCGACGTACTCGGCTCCCACGACCTGCATCAGCGATCCGCCGCCGGCGCTCAGGACGAAGATGCTGCCGTCGTGCTGGGGAGCCGACGGCGCGCCATAGCCGAGGCCATAGACCTCCCAGCGCGCGCCGCCGGGCACGAGGCGGACGGTGGTGAGGGGGCCGTCGACGCCCTGGACGAAGTAGTGCCCGGTGCTGCTGCGCGCTGCCCCGTTCCCGCTCACGCCGAGCGTGCCGTCGAGCGGCAGCGAGACGAGCGAGTCGGCGCCACCGCCGCCGCCGATCTCGCAGGCGGTGATGCCGGCGAGCAGGAGCGCCGCGAGCGCGCCGCGGCGGAGGGAGGAGCGGAAGGTCGGCTGGGCGCGGTGCATGTGGGACGGTCTCGAGTGGAAGCGTGCAGGTGTGGCGAAAGATGCGGCGCCCTCGCTCCTGCGTCGAGCGTCGTGCGAGGACTACGCCGGGACGGCAACGTCGGGAGGCGTCCAGACCTAGCGCCGCGTCGCACGGCACGGCAACATCCTCCGTCACCACCCCCGGAGCCTCTCCATGCCCAAGTCCCCCCGCCCCACCGCCAAGTCCGCCGACCGCACGACGCCGGAGGCGTTGCTGCGCACGCTCGAGGAGCGCTTCGCGCGATACCCGAAACGACATGCGGGGATCACGTGGGCCCAGGTCCGGTCCCGACTCGAAGGCGATGCGAAGGCGTTGCGCACGCTGCAGGCGATGGAGTCGAGCGGCGGCGAGCCAGACGTCACCGCGTTCGACAAGCGCACGGGGCGCGTGACCTTCACCGATTGCGCGAGCGAATCCCCGGCCGGCCGGCGCAGCCTCTGCTTCGACCGCGCCGCCCTCGACGCCCGCAAGGAGGCCAAGCCGTCCGGCAGCGCGATGGAGATGGCCGAAGCGATGGGGATCACGATGCTCGACGAGGACGCGTATCGCGCGTTGCAGGCCCTCGGCGAGTTCGACGTCAAGACCTCGAGCTGGGTCGCGACTCCCGCCGACGTGCGCGCGCTCGGCGGCGCGCTCTTCTGCGATCGGCGCTTCGGGCGCGTGTTCACGTACCACAACGGCGCCCAGTCGTACTACGCGGCGCGCGGGTTCCGTGGATCGGTCACCGTGTAGGCGTGCGCAGGGCCGCGCGTCCGTCGGCGATCGCCTCCACCTCCTGCTGCGCCTCGGCGAGCCGACCGAGATCCGCCCCGATGCGACGCGCGGCGTCCATCAAGGTCGTGAGCGGCTTGAGGTCGGCGGTGCCGGCATGGAGGCGCAGCAGGTCGAGCCGGATCCCCTCGAGCGCGGCGACACTCTCGCCGAGGTGCGCCGCGGCGACGCGCTTCCGCTCGGCGAGGACGTCGGCCCCCGTATCGCCATCGGGCGCGAGTGCGGCGACGATCTCGATCTCGGCCCGCGCCTCGGCGGCGCGCGCCTCGAGCGACTCGACGATGTGCGGCAGCTCGGCCAGCTGCTCGCGGTAGGCTGACGGCAGCGCGGCGAAGAGTTCGCCGGCCGCGACGCCAAGGGCGGCCTCGGTCGCGCGGAAGGCGTTCGCACCCGCGAGCTTCGACCGTTCGGGCGCGCCGAGCCGCCGCGCGAACCACTCGCCGAGGCGGCTCTTCCAGAGGCGCTCGCGGATCCCGGTCTGCCAGAGCTTGCGGAGGCCATTGGGGATGAACTGCACGTCGAGGGCGTTGCTCACCGCGCCAAGGGCGAGCGTGCTGAGCATCGGCGTGAGGATCCAGCCCATGCCGATCACGTTCTCATGCACGACCTCGGCCAGGATCAACCCGAAGGTCGTGGCGAGCCAGGTGGCCGAGGCCGTGGTCGCGTAGCGGAGCAGGCGATGCGCAGGCGGATCGGACGGGGCGCGCACGCTCGCGTCGGATTCGGCCTGCTCGCGGCGTGCGACCTCGAGGGCGGCGCGCAGGTCGGCGAGGGTGTGCCCGGCGCGGAACTGCTTCATCGCCTGGTTGAGATGGAAGCCGACGATCGGGGCGAGCGGGGCCGCGGTGATGGCGGCGAGGAGCACGATGTCGGCCGGGCCATCGGGGCGCCGGCCGATGAGCCAGACGAAGAGATTGACCGAGGTGAGCGTGCCGAAGAGCCCGCCCCAGGCGAGATAGGGGACGAGGAGCGGGTTCCGCGCGCTGAGCCAGGCGCGGAGCGTGGGCGGGAGCGCGGGACGCGCATCGGGGACGGGCGCGAGCGCCGCGGCGAGGGCCTCGCCATCGGCGAAGCGGCGCGCGGGGTCGCGCGCGAGGCAGCGATCGATCGCGATCGCGAGCGAGGTCGGCACGCCCGGCGCGACCTGCGCGAGCGCCGGTGGGTCCTCGGTCGCCTGGCGCAGCAGGAGCGCGTGCAGCTCCGGCGCTTCGAAGGGGAGCCGCCCGCTCACTGCGAGGAAGCCGACGACCCCGAGCGCGTAGATGTCGCTGCGACCGTCGACGGCCCCGTCGGCCGCCTGCTCGGGACTCATGAAGTGCGCGGTGCCCATCACGGCGCCGTCCTCGTCGCGATCGACGTCCCCGCCGTGCGCGATGCCGAAGTCGGTGACGAGCGCGCGGCCCGACCCGGCCTCGAGCAGGATGTTGTCGGGCTTGATGTCGCGATGGATGATGCCGCGCCCGTGCGCGTACGCGAGCGCCCACGCGACCTCGCGGAGCAGCCGGGTCGCCTCGGCGGGCGGGAGCGGGCCGCGCGCGCGGAGGCGGTCGCCGAGGGTCTCGCCCTCGATATAGCTCATCACGAAGAAGACGAAACCGCCCGCCTCGCCGACGCGATGGATGGGGACGATGTGCGGGTGCGAGAGGCCGGCGGCCATCCGTGCCTCGCGCACGAAGCGCTCGCGCGCGGCCGGGTCGCTCGCGAGGTGCGCGGGGAGGACCTTGATGGCGACATCGCGATCGAGCTGGACGTCGCGCGCGAGATGGACGATGCCCATGCCGCCGCGGCCGAGCTCGCGCTGGAGCGAGTACTCGCCGGCGAGGGCGGACTGGAGATCGAGGAAGTCGTCGGTGGGGTTCGGCATCTCGCGTGGAACTATGGCGGCCGCTCGTTCGCGTTGCCAAGTTGGTGCTCCACGGTGACTGTCGCACGGACGCCTCAGTCCGCCGGACCCGACCACGGAGCCGCTCGATGCTCGCCCCCATCCGCCCGATCACCCTCGCCGAGATCCACGCCGCGCGCGAGCGCATCGCGGGGACGATCCTCCGCACGCCGCTCGTGCGGCTCGACCTCGGCCCCGGCCACCCGGACATCCGGCTGAAGCTCGAGAACCTGCAGCCGACCAACGCGTACAAGCTGCGCGGCGCGGTGAACGCAGTGGCGATGCTCCCCGAGTCGGAGCGGCAGCGCGGCGTGTGGACGATCAGCGCCGGCAATGCCGGTCAGGGCGTGGCGTACGCCGCGCGGATGGCCGGGGTCCCCTGCACCGTCGTGGCGATCGAGACGGCCCCGCAGGCGAAGCTCGACCGGATGCGCGCGCTGGGGGCGCGGCTCGTGCCGGTCTCGTACGCGGGGGCGTGGCAGGCGCTCGAGGATCGCGCCTATCCGGGCGTGGAAGGGGCCTTCATCCACCCGTTCGACGACCACGACTTCATCGCGGGGCACGCGACGATGGGGTTCGAGATCCTCGAGGACGAACCGGAGACGCGCGCGGTGATCGCGGCGATCGGCGGCGGCGGGCTGATCGTCGGCGTGGGTGCGGCGATGCGCGCGCTGAGCCCGTTGACCAAGGTGTGGGGCGCGGAGCCGGCGACGGCCTCGCCGGTCGCGCGCTCGTTCGCCGCGGGCTCGGCGCAGGCGTTCCCGGAGTGGGTGGCGTCGTTCGTCGACGGCGCGGGCGGGAAGAGCGTCTTCCCGCGGATGTGGGAACGGATGCGTCCGGTGCTCGACGGCTCGATCGTGGTCTCGCTCGCCGAGACACAACGGGCGATGCGGCTGATGGCGGAGAAGTCGCGCGTGATCGCCGAGGGCGCGGGGGCGCTCGGGCTCGCGGCGGCGCTCACCGGTCAGGCGGGCGAGGGGCCGATCGTCGTCGTGGTGTCGGGCGGGAACATCGACCTCGCGCGGTTCAGCGAGCTCGTGGCGAGCGCGCCAGCGCTCGCCTGACGCGGCACCGGCGCGCTACCGGGCGGTCGCGCCCTCGATGTACCGCTCGATGCCGTCGAGCACGCGCTGCAACCCGAAGTCGAACGACTCCTCCAGGGTGAGGGCGCGGCTCGTCGCCGGTGTGGTGATGAGCGCCGCGAAGGCGGGGAAGCGCGGATCGCCGATCGCCCGCCCGAGGTCGGCGCCGACCCCGGCGGCCCACTCGGCCTCGGTGATCCCGCGCGCCCGCGCGCGCGCGAGCGAGACGGCGGTGTCCGAGGCGCCGCGCGTGTAGCCGTCCACGATGCTCAGCATCTGCCCGATGTCGGTGCCGCGCAGGCCGGTGCGCGAGAGCGAATCGGCGATCGACTCGAGCCAGGCGAGCCAGTTGGGCCCATGGGGCGCGGCGACGAAGGGCAACTCGGCGAGCCAGGGACGCGCGCAGAGGAGCGCGCGCTTGGCATGCGCCCACCGCGAGATCTCGGTGCGCCAATCGGCGCGCGGCACGCTCCACTGCGGCGGGAGCCCGGTGCCCGCATCGATCACGGCGTCGAGCAACGCGTCCTTGCTCGGGAAGTAGCGATAGACGGCCATCGTGGTGAAGCCGACCCGCGCGGCGACCGCGTGCATCGTGACGGCGGAGAGTCCATCCGCATCCGCGAGATCGACGGCGGCCCTCACGACGTCGTCCGGGGTGAGCGCCGCCTTCGGACCACGGGTCGCGGGCGTCCGGTCCTCCCAGAGCAGTTCGCTACGGCGCCGGAGTTCGGGATCGGGCCGGATGGAGGCCTGCATCACGTCCTCATGGGTGAGGGATCCCCGACCGGCACGCGCGGTCCTCGCGTCCGCCCGCTCCGGCTTGGTCGACCTGGCCGACTTGGCCGGGGCCTTCGATGTGGCCTTCGCGGCCGACTTCGTGGCCGATCTCCGCTTCCCCGCCATCGGTCCTCCCTCGTTCGACCCTTGACAGGCCTGAAACTGTGTATATGGTACACTCGTATCGTGTACGTCGTACACTAATCAAGCCTCGCGGCGGCGGATCGGCAACCCCGCCCGCGCCCCCTTCCATAAGGAGTCCCCATGTCGCGCCACGCCTCCCCCCGCCCCTCCCGTCCCGTCGCCTCCTTCGCCGTCGCGGCTGCGCTCGCGGTCGCACTCGCCGCGGCGGTCGCGCTCATCGCGGTCTCCCCGCGCCGCGCGGCCGCGCAGGCCGGTGCCTCCGGCTGGGAGTTCCGCATCGCGAGCGGCTCGTTCGTCCCCACGGGTGCGCAGCGGGAGTCCCTGAAGGGCGCCTCGCTCTCGGCCGCGCAACTCACCTGGACCGCGAGCCCGGCGCTCGCCATCACCGGGACCTTCGGCTGGGCGCGGAGTCGCGACCTCGGGACGGCCGGCTCGCCCAAGGTCGATGCGCTCTCGGCGGACCTCGGCGCCGAGGTCCACGGGACGCCGTGGTTCGCGGGGCGACGCCTCACGTTCCGTCCCTTCGCCGGACTCGGCGCCGGCACGCGGAGCTACGACTACCTCGGACGCTCGACCGACGCGACGCACAACCTCGCCGGCTTCGGCGCGATCGGCGGCGAGCTCGGCGTCGGACGCGTCGGCGTGCGACTGGAGGTGCGGGACTACGTGAGCGGATTCACTCCGCTCGTCGGCAGCGGCGCCGCCGAAGCGCGCAACGACCTCTACGTGATGATCGCGGTCCGCTTCAACCGTCACGGCGCGCCGCGTCGCTGATCCTCCCCTTCCCACGCAGGTCACCCGGAGCCCCCGATGCGACAGACGACGAAGGACCGCCTCATCCCCGCCGCGCTCATCGCGCTCAGCCTGGTGCCGGCGCTCGCCGGCGCCGCCCGCGTCGCGGAAGTCGCGGGCGGCGCGGCGATCACGCCCGACAACGCGCGATTCCTCGCCGCACCGCTTCCGGTGCTGCTCCACATCCCCGCAGTCATCGTCTACAGCATGGTCGGCGCGTTCCAGTTCTCGCCGGGCTTCCGCCGGCGGAACCGGCGCTGGCATCGAGCGGCCGGCTGGGTGCTCGTGCCGGCGGGACTCGTCTCCGCGCTCACCGGTCTCTGGATGGCGCAGACCTACGCTTGGCCGGCGGGTGACGGCCTGATGGTGTACGCCGAGCGGCTGGTGTTCGGCGCGGCGATGGTGGCGTTCCTCGTGCTCGGGCTCGACGCGATCCGGCAGCGGGACTTCGTGGCGCACGGCGCGTGGATGACGCGCGCCTACGCGATCGGACTCGGCGCCGGGACGCAGGTGCTGACGCACCTCCCCTGGTTCCTCCTCGTCGACGGCTGGCCGGGCGAGACCGCGCGCGGCGTGATGATGGGCTCGGCATGGGTGATCAACCTCGCCGTGGCCGAGTGGCTGATCCGTCGCGGCGCGGGTGCCCGGGCGGTCTCAGGCCGTCATCCGCGTCACGACGCGACGCACGAGGGGCGCGACGATCGCGACGGTCGGGAAGGCCACGGGCCAGGTCGTCGCGCAGCTGCGTAGCCAGGCCGCACCGAAGCCGGCGGAGATGCCGCGGGTGGTGGCGAGGACGAACGCCGAGACGATGCTGACCATGATGGCGGAGAGCAGGGCGCTGAAGAGCAGCGGGGCGTAGCGAGCGGGGATGCGCATGTGGGGTGCCTTCTATGGCGTTCAGGTGAGAGGAGCGAGCCGGTGCATGAGCAGGCCGGCGCCGTACAGTCCGAGCCCGTACACGGCGTGGGTGATGAGTGCCTGCACGCGGGCGAGGCCGGGACGCCGTGTGCGCGACGCGGCGATGCCGGCGCCCATGCCGGGTTGCATGAGCAGGAGCGGTGCGGCGACGGTCGCGATGCCGACGAGGAGTGCGGGAGCGAGGGTCGGGTGCCGGAGCCACGCCTCGCCCGCGGCGCCGACGAGCACGAACGCGAAGGCGATGCCGATGGCGTAGTGCATCAGGAGACCGATGGCATGCTCGCCCGGCAGAGGGGGCGACGCGGCGATGGGATCGTGTCGGAAGCGACCACGCGGCATGTAGGCGAACCAGCGGCCGATGAGCCGGTAGTCGGTGCGCGGGAAGCCGAGGAGCGGACGCGCGACGCCCCAGATGTCCATCGCCGCGGTGGCGAGCAGACCGATGATGAGGGTGTGTACGACCGGTGACATGTCTCCTCCGCGCGCGGGTGAACGGGTGATGCGAGGGGAGTGTACCGCTTGAAGTCGACTTCAAGTCAAGGGGGCGATGGTGGACATCGCGGAAGTGGCGCGGCGATCGGGAGTCCCGGCGTCGGCGCTGCGCTACTACGAGCGGAAGGGGTTGATCCGGTCGGTGGGACGCGTCGGCGCGCGGCGCGACTTCGGGGCGGAGGTGCACGAGCGGCTGGCGCTCATCGCGCTCGGACGTTCGGCGGGACTCTCGCTGGATGAGATCGCGCCGATGCTCGGCGACGGGGGCCCGGCCCGGGTGGATCGTGCGGTGCTGGCGCGGAAGGCGGACGCGCTGGACGCGCGCGTCCGTCAGCTCACGACGATGCGCGACGGACTGCGGCACGCCGCGGCATGCCGAGCGGAGGACCATCTCTCGTGCCCGAAGTTCCAGCGCCTGCTCGGGATCGCGGCCGGCAGGCGCCCGCGCGCAGCGCCCTACTCCAGCCCGAGCTGACGCAGCACGGCCGGCGGCGGCGGATCGAACTTCGGCATCGCCACGTTCCCACTGACCCGATGTCCTTCATCCCCGCGTCAGTCGTGTAGAACGACGTCGCCGTGAGGTCGCGCACGAGGTCGCACTGGTCGTCGTCGCGGGGCGCGGTGATGGTCCCCATCTCGGCGGTCGTGAGCCGGCGCGGCCAGTCGGTGCTCGGGTGCAGGAGGTCGGGATCGGCGAGCGTACCGCACGGGCCCGGCGTGATGCCGGTCAGCGCCTGCGTCGCGGGCGTGGTGCCCGGCGCCTGGGCGGCGGCGGCGGAGAGTCCGTCGACGAACGGGAATCCGCACCGTTCCACGGGGGTGCGGTCGAGGTCTCCGGTGGCCAGGCCGGGCGGCAGATGGACGGTGGTGCTCCGGACGGGCGCCTCGATGGATCGCCATGGGCAGCGTGTGCGCGTCCTCAGAGCAAGTGGCCGTCAGGGACTCCCGCGCAGGTGGGGCGGCGCTTCCCTGACGACGCGCGGACGACCGCGGCGCGGGCTGCTTGACGCTGCGCCCGGGCGCTCCAACCTTGTGAAGGTCGGGGACCTCACACACAAGGAGTGCTCGGATGCAACGGCGCGCCATCTCCCTCGCCGCACTCGTCCTCTGCCTCGCGGGCGCCTTGCCCGCGCAGGCACCATCCGCGGTCAACCAGGACAGCCTCCGCGCGGTGCGGTGGCGCATCGAGAACGAGCTGCAGTCGCTCGCCGTCGTCGAACGCAAGGTGATGATCCCCATGCGCGACGGCATCCGCATCCAGGCCGACATCTACTATCCGAAGGATGGCGGCCGGAAGTATCCGGCGATCTGGGTGCGCACGCCGTACAACTTCAATTGGTGGGACATCAACCTCGGCGCGCCGCGCGACATGACGGCGGCGCTGACGGCGATCAAGCGCGGCTACGCGTGGGTGGACATGCAGGAGCGCGGCCACTTCTGGTCCGAGGGGAACTACGACATCCTCGGCGCGCCGGTGAGCGACGGCGTCGACGAACTCGACTACCTCCGCTCGCGGCCGTGGTCGAACGGGCGCATCGGCACCACGGGCTGTTCGTCGACGGCGGAGTGGCAGGGCGCGGTCGCGGCGCAGGGGAACCCGGGGTACGCGGCGTTCAACGTCCAGGGCTTCGGCGCCGGCGTCGGCCGCGTGGGGCCGTACTACGAGCAGGGCAACTGGTACCGCGGCGGCGCGGTGCAGATGCTGTTCATCGACTGGCTCTACGGCGAGCAGAACCAGGTGCGGCCGATGTTCCCGGCGACGGCGACGCAGGAGGAGCTGATCCGCGCGTCGAAGTCGTTCGACCTGGCACAGCGGCTCCCGCCCGTGGACTGGGCGAAGGCCTTCTGGACGCTGCCGGTGCAGAACCTCCTCTCGGCGCTCGACGGCCCGCGCGGCATCTTCGCGGACTCGATGCCGGTCGCCACCGGCGGCGCGATGATCAAGCGCACGCCGAACGATCCGGCCTGGTACCGGGGCGGCCTGTACCATGACGACATGCGGATCGACATCCCGGGCCTCTGGTTCATGTCGTGGTACGACGTCTCGGTGGGCCCGAACCTCGAGATGTTCAACATCGTGCGGCGCACGGCGCGCGGCGCGGCGGCGAACCAGCAGTGGGCGATCATCGCCCCGGTGGCGCACTGCGCGTACACGCGCGCCACGGAGCACACGGTGGTGGGCGAGCGCGACATGGGCGACGCGAGGCTCGGCTACCAGGAGATCATGTACGCCTTCTTCGACAAGTTCCTCAAGGGGACGCCGACGACGGCGATCGACACCATGGCGCGGGTCCGCTACTACGTGATGGGCGAGAACAAGTGGCACACGTCGGACGTCTGGCCCCCGCGCGGTGCGGCGCCGATGACGTTCTACCTCGGGAGCGGCGGGAACGCGAACACGCTCAACGGTGACGGCGTGCTCGGCACCTCCCCGCCGCGGCGCGACACCCCCGACCACTTCACCTATGACCCGGCGAACCCGGTGATGTCGCGCGGTGGCAATGTGTGCTGCCAGGGGAACGCCGTCGGCGCCGGCGCGATGGACCAACGGATCACCGAGGCGCGCCCGGACGTGCTCGTCTACACCAGCGAGCCGTTCAAGGAGGGGATGGAGTTCTCGGGCCCGATCGTCCCGACGCTCTTCGTCTCGAGCGACGCGCGCGACACCGACTTCACGGTGAAGGTGCTCGACGTCGCGCCCGACGGCACGGCCTACAACCTCGACGAGTCCATCCAGCGCATGCGGTATCGCGACGGCTACGACAGGCCGGTGGTCTGGATGCAGAAGGACTCGGTCTACAAGGTGACGCTCCAGCCGCTCAACACGAGCAACTGGTTCGCACCGGGCCACCGGCTGCGCATCGAGGTCTCGAGCTCCAACTTCCCGCGCTTCGACCGAAACCTGAACACCGGCGGGAACAACTACGACGAGTCGAAGGGCGTCGTGGCGCGCAACACCGTGCACCACTCGCGGCTCTACCCGTCGTCGCTCACGGTCACGGTGGTGAACCGCACGCAGCCCTGACCGCGGCGCGGCACCCGGCGAGGGGGGACGGTATATTCGGTCGACCGTGCCCCCTCTCCCCGTGCCCGCATGACCGCCCCCCTCGTCCCCGCACGCCGCCGCCCGCTGCTCGCGGTCGTTGCGGCGGCGGCGCTCGTTCTCGCGCTCGCGCCCGCGGCGCGCGCGCAGTCCGCCCCCGCCCGCGAGCCCACGATCACCGTCGGCGGTGATGTCGCGACCCCGCTCGTCCTGACCGCCGCCGACCTCGCGGCGATGCCGCACACGACGGTGACGGCGACGGACCATGGCGTGACCCGGACCTATCGCGGCGTCTGGGTGGCCGACGTCCTCGCGAAGGCGGGCTTCGCCCTCGGCCCCGGCGCACCGCGCCACTCGCTCTCGGGATACGTGCTGGCGCGCGCGACCGACGGGTATCAGGTGCTCTTCTCCATCGGCGAACTCGATCCGGCGATCTCCGACGGGCAGGTCCTGGTCGCCGACGCCGCCGACGGCGCGCCGCTCTCCGGCGAGAACGGGCGGTTCCGCCTCGTGCTGCCGAAGGACAAGCGCGGCGCGCGATCGATGCGCCTGCTCGCATCGCTCGACGTCGTCCTGCTCGTCAAGTAGCACCGCCCGCGATGGCCGGCGCGCGGTGCGCGCGCAGCGGGTGCGCCGGTGTGGCCGCGCTAGAGTGCCAGCGTGAGGAACGCCGAGTGCGGGTCGTCGGGATAGTCGCCGAACGGCCCGCACGACGTGAATCCGACGCTCTCGTAAAGCCGGCGCGCCGGCAGGAACGGCGCCGAGGCGCCGGTCTCGAGGCTCAGCCGCGCGTAGCCGCGCGCGCGCGCGACCGCGATGATGTGGTGGATCATCGCGCGGCCGGCCCCGCGACGCCGCGCGGACTCCGGCGTCCGCATCGACTTCACCTCGCCGTGCGTCGGGTCGAGCTCCTTGAGCGCGCCGCAGCCGAGCAACGTGTCGCCATCGCGCACGCTCCAGAACGTGATCGACGGGACCTTGAGCCGCCCGACGTCGAGCGCGTGCACGCTGCCAGCGGGAGTGATGGCGTGCATGTTCCGCAGGTGCTCCTCGAGCAGCGCGCGGACATCGTCGCGCTCGGGATCATCGATCGTGATGCGCATCGTCAGGTCACGCCCCGGGCGGGGCGTCGGTCATGCCCGCCGGCAGGAAGAGCGGCCGCGCGAGGCCACCGGTGTCGTCATAGAACCGGACCGCACCGGGAGCGGCCGCGGCCTTCGCCATGAGGATGAGCTGCCCGGTGTGCCCGGAGAAGTGCTCGACCACGTGGTAGATCGCGGCGAACACCGTCGTCGTGCGCCCCTGGATGACGCGTGACTCGCCGAGCGCCGCCGCGTCGAGGCGGTCGAGCACCGCGACCGCGTCGGCGCAGGCGGCGTCGAGCGACGCGAGCAGCGTCTCGAGGCCTGCCCCATCGCGGGCCGCGAACTCGGCGTCGCGATGCCGCACGTCGGGGGCGCCGCCGACGCCGCTGACGATCCACTGGCGCACGTTGCCGGCGAGGTGGAGCAGCAGGTTGCCGGCGCTGTTGGACGACGCGTTGGCGCGGTGCCAGAGCCCGTCGGCGGGCATGGCGCCGAGGGCGAGCCGGATCTTGCCAGGATACTCGAGGCCGAGATAGTAGCGCGATCGCTCGAGGAAGGCGGAGGCGATGTCGTGAGGCATGGCCCCAAGATCGGCGTCCCGCGGGCCGCGGTCCAGTCGGAGGCGGGCTCTTGTGTGGCTCCCGGGCCGGTCGCACATTCGCCCGATGCATCGTCGCGACCTCCTCCGCATCGCCGGCGCCGCCGCGCTCTCGTCCGCGGCCGCCCCCGCCTTCCTCCGTGGCCGCTACCGCCTCGGCGCGCAGTCTCCTGCCGAGTATTCGGCGCGGACGATCCGGCTGATGCAGGAGTCGCCGGTTGTGGACATGCTCTGCCAGTTCGCCTTCGCCGACGAGCGCGAGGAGGGGACGCCGCGCGCCGACCGGTGGCTCCAGGATCCGACAAGCTTCACCGCCGCCGACTTCGAGCGGTTCCGCGGCTCGGGCGTGAAGACGCTCGCGCTCGGCCGCGGGGGTGCCGGGTACGAGGACCACCTCAAGTTCATGGCCGAGTGGAACGGCTTCATCGCCTCGCGCCCGGAGTGGTTCATCCGTGTCGATGGGGTGGACGACCTCCGCAGCGCACGCGCGGACGGCCGCATCGGCATCATGCTCACCGCGCAGAACGCGGACTACTTCCGCACGCCGGCGGACGTCGTGACGTTCCACCGGCTCGGGCAGCGTGTAGCGCAGCTCACGTACAACTTCCAGAACCGCATCGGCGCGGGCTTCCTCGAGCACAATGACGGCGGGCTGAGCGTCTTCGGTCATCAGATCCTGTCCGAGATGCAGCGCGTGGGGATGACGGTGGACCTCTCGCACTGCGCCGACCGGACGACGCTCGACGGGATCGCCGCGGCGAGGAAGCCGGTGGTGTTCACGCACGGGGCGGCGCGCGGGCTGATGCCCGGCTATGCGCGATGCAAGAGCGACGAGGCGCTGAAGGCGCTGGCGCGGAACGGCGGCGTGATGGGGATCGCGTTCATCCGCTTCATGATCCGTCCCGAGGCGCCGGTGACGGTGGAGCATGTGGTGGACCACATCGACTACGTCATCAAGCTGGTGGGAGCGGAGCACGTGGGGATCGGGTCGGACCTCGACATGGCGGGGCTCGGCACGCCGGTCCCGAAGGGCGGCGCCCCGCTCTCGGTCGCGGCACAGGCGAACTTCGAGCGCTACAAGGCGTACTACGCCGCCGACGGCGGCGTGCACGTGGACGGCATGGCGCATCCCAAGCGGATCTTCGACCTCGTGGAGGCGATGGGCCGGCGGCGGTACAGCGACGACACCATACGCCTCGTGCTCGGCGGGAACTTCATCCGCGCGGTGGGAGCGAGCTGGGCGTAGGGCCGCGCGGCGCGCGCTGCACGCAGTCGATGGCCACTGGCAGCTCGCCTTCGACGGTCCCCGCGTCGCCGGGTCGTTCGAGGCCGAGGCGCGCGACGCACGCCAGCAGCTCCTGCGTGAGCACGATCAGCCCTTGGTCGATGCGCGCGACCAGTCCGGCGTAGTCGTCCACGACCCAGCCCGGGGCCCGATGGTCGGTCTCGCCACGGGCGAGCATCGCGCCGTCCCGCGCGCGCAGGATCTCCCACCGGGCGAGCAGATGCGCCTCGCCGCGACGCGCCCCCGGCTCGGCGCCGACCACTCCTTCGAGCCGCGCGACGTGGATCTGCACGAGATACGCGTGGTCCGAGCGGATGGGCCAGGGCGCGACATCGACCGACCGCACGCCGGGCGACGCCGCGAGATAGCCGGAGAGCGCACGATTCAGTCCCGCGCTCGGCCCCTCGGCCCATCGATGGAAGCCGGAGGTGACGATCTCGTTGTCCGATCGGCGCACGACGATCGCGAGCGTCGAGAGGTAGGGCGCGAGGTCGAGTCGCCGGAGCCCGAGCGTGAGGCCGTTCGAGTCGGGGGCGGTCGGCCCCACGGGGATGCGTCCACCCCCGAGGACGTAGCGCTGTACCGGCGGAGAGGTGCGCGCGAGCCGGAAGCAGCCGGACGCGGTGAGCACCAGCGCCGTGCCGAGGAGGAGGTGCCTGCCGAGGTCCCGCATCATGGCTTCTTCTCCGGCGGCCGCTTGCCGCGCAACAGGATGTCGGGGCTCTGCTCGAGGGTGGTGGTGAGCAGCTGCATGGCGTCCGCCGCCTCCTTGAGGCTGGAGAGCGCGGCCTGGATCTCGTACCCGATGCCGGAGTCCATGGAGAGGAGGCCTTGGGTCTCCTCGAGCGTGCGACGCAGCACCAGCAGCGACGCGGCGAGTTCGGTCGTGGCCCGCTCGGCCTGCAGGGCGACAGGACCGACGGCGCCTTCGGTGGTGACGGCGAGCTTCTCCACCGCGGCCATCGTGCGGGTCACCTGGTCGGCGGCGATCGGGACCTTCACGAGCGCCGCGCGGATCTCCGGCGCGTCGACGAGCCGCTGGACCGACTGCGCGGTCGCCACGACGGCGGCGTTGATCTCCGGCATGTCGATCTCGCCGAGCAGTTCGTTCACGCGGTAGAGCACCTTGACCACGTCGGCGACGACGCTGCCGGCGCCGGTGCCGAGCGCGGCCATGAGCGACGGGGTGGTGGGGAGCTCCGGCCACTCGGTGACGTGGGGCTCGAGGACCGCGGCCTTCGCCGCGCTGTCGTAGCTGATCTCGAGGTAGAGCTGTCCGGTGACGATGCTCTCCATCTGGAGCTGGACGCGCAACCCGTCGGCGACCTGCTGCGCGCGGACGGTCGCGTCGTCGAGGTCGACGAAGGTGCCGCGCAGCGTCCGCAGCTTGCTGAGGTCGATGTCGTAGCGGACGGGGACCTGGAAGGTCTTGTCGATGCGGTCGATCTGGATCATGAGCTCGGTCACGCTGCCGACCGGGACCCCCTGGAACTTCACGGGGGCGCCGACCTCGAGTCCGTTCACCGACTCGGCGAAGAAGCTGATGAAGACCGATCGCGTCTCGAACCAGCGGCTCGACGCGAGGACGGCGACCCCGCCGACGGCGATGGCGAGCGCGCCGATGAGGAAGGCCCCGATGGCGGCGGGCTGGGCGCGGATGCTCATGTGCTGCTCCCACTGTCGCGGGTGAGGAATCGACGGACCTCGTCGTTGGGCGGCGCGTCGCGCAGCTCGGCGGGCGGGCCCAGCGCGGTCATGGTCCGTTGCGTGATGTCGAGGAAGAGCGCGCGGTCGGCGATGCGGAAGATGCTCGCCAGGTCGTGCGTGACGACCACGATCGTGGTGCCGAAGCTCTCGGCGAGGGCGCGGATGAGATCGTCGAGCCGGCTCGCGCTGATGGGGTCGAGGCCCGACGAGGGTTCGTCGAAGAAGAGCACCTCGGGGTCGAGCGCGATGGCGCGCGCGAGCGAGGCGCGCTTGCGCATCCCTCCGCTGATCGCCGCCGGGTAGAAGCCGCCGAAGCCGCGCAGGCCGACGAGGGCGAGCTTGAGCTCGACGACCTCGGCGATGGTGACCGCATCGAGGCCGGAGAGTTCCTCGAGCGGCAGCGCGACGTTCTCGGCGAGGGTGAGCCCGCTCCAGAGGGCGCCGCCCTGGTAGAGCACGCCGATGCGCCGGAGCTGCCGGCGCCGCTGCGCCACGTCGGCCGACGCGAGCTCCGCGCCGTTGATGCGGACCGTGCCGGCCGGCGCCTCCCGCAGGCCGACGAGGTACTTGAGCAGCGTGCTCTTCCCGCTCCCGCTGCCACCCATGATCACGAAGACCTCGCCGCGCCGCACCTCGAAGGTGAGGTCACGCATCACGACGGCGGCATCGTACCGCATGGTGAGCCCCGCGACGGTGACCGGGGCGACCTCGCTCAGACGTTCCATAGCGCCGCCAGCCAGTCGATGACGGCATTCCCGAGGATGACGAGGGTGATGCCGAGCACGACGGCGCTCGTCGCGGCCCGTCCGACGGCGCTGGCATCCGAGCCCGTCCGCAGGCCGTGCATGCACCCCGCGAGCCCGATGATCGCGCCGAAGACCGTGGCCTTCACGAGCCCGAGCACGGCGTCGGAGAGCTCGACCGCGCTGAGGAGGCCGGTGAAGAACTGCGTCGGAGCGATGTCGGACGAGGCCGTCGCGACGACCATCCCGCCGAGGATCCCCACGAGGTCGGCGTAGACGACGAGCAGCGGCATCATGACGAAGAGGCCGAGGACGCGCGGCAGGACGAGCTGGTCCACCGGCGAGATGCCGAGCGTCTGATAGGCGTCAAGCTCCTCGGTGATCTTCATGCTGCCGAGCTCGGCGGCGAACCCCGCCCCGGTGCGGCCGGCGAGGATGATCGCGGTCATCAGCGCCCCCATCTCGCGCAGCATGCCGTATCCGACGAGATACGAGACGTAGTAGCCCGCGCCGAAGCGCTCGAGGACGACGACGCCGAGGAAGGCGATGATGACGCCGACGAGGAGGGCGATGAGCGTGACGATGGGCAGCGCGCCCGACGCGTTGGACTGCACGACGACCCAGAAGGCACGCCACTGCATGCGGGTGCGGCCGGTGAGGAGCCGCACGATCGACTGCGCGACCTCCCCGAGGAAGGTGACCCCCGCGACCGCGTCATCCCACGCCGCGAGGCCTGCGAGCCCGACGCGTGCGAACGCCGACGGCACCGGCGGGTCCGCTTCGATGGCGCGCTCCGGCACCGCGCTCGCGAGGGCCAGCAGCCGCGACACCTTGCCGGGGAGTCCCGCCGCGTCGAACTCGAGCTGGTGCGTCTCACCGTACGACTGCCCCTGACGAAGGAAGACGAGCAGGCTGCTGTCCCACCCGGCGAGGGCCGCCGCGTCGAACACGATCGTCCGCGCCGGGGGGGCGAGGTCTCCGGCGGGCGCGGCATCGACGAGCGCGGCGAAGCGCGGCGATGCCTCGTCGACCGACCATTCGCCCCCGACCGTCACGACGAGCGCGTCGTCGCGGCGGTGGAGTCCTGCCGTGGCCGGACCCGCTCGCTCCCCTGTTGGTCGGTGCACTCCTCGGAGGGTATGGTCGCGCACCGAAGGCCACCATCGCACGAAGGCATGACCTCCGCCCCGTGGCGGGCGCGCCCCAGGTGGTGCGTTCACGCACCCGAGCGCCGCTCGCGCATCCGGCCGACGGTATCGTGCACCATCACGCCGCAGTCGCCCGCACCATCACCCGCCGCACGCCCGATGGGCTGGATCCGCGATCACACGCTCTGGCTCCTCGCGTTCGCAACGACGGCGTCGGTCGTCGTGGCGGTGCTCGCGATGAGTCTCGCGCGCTCGGACCGCACCGTCTCGCGGCGACTGCCGCATACGTTCGCGCTGAGCGACCCGCAGTTCCGCCGGGAGCTCTCGGTCCTCCTCGGTCCACCGGTCCTCGAGGGCAATGCGGTGACGGCACTCCAGAACGGCGCGGAGATCTTCCCCGCGATGCTCGGCGCGATCGCCGGGGCGGAGAGCTCGATCACGTTCGAGACCTACATCTACTGGTCGGGGGCCATCGGCAAGGCGTTCTCCGACGCGCTCGCGGCCAAGGCGCGCGCCGGCGTTCCGGTCCACGTCACGATCGACTGGGCGGGGAGCGTGAAGC
>JBGATT010000001.1:0-75029 GCA_044229035.1 Gemmatimonadaceae bacterium
GGCGACGCTGGCCGAGATCCTCGCCGAGATCGAGACCCTCCGGGCGCGGCCGGTGTCGCCGCGACCGTAGCGCCGGCGCACCGGCGCGGCGACCCCATGGACGCTGTCGCTGCGGCATCACATCGTAGAGGATGCATCCTCTCCGCCTGATCCCCGTCGCCGTCGCTGGCGCCCTCGCCGTCTTCGCCACGCACGCGCCGCTGCGCGTCATCCGCTCCACGCCCGTCGGTGTGTCCGATCCGGTCACGGAGATCGCGGTGAGCTTCGATCGACCGGTCGTCGGTTCGATCGAGCGCGGGGTCGATCCGGCGAAGGTGATGCAGATCGTGCCGGCGATCGCCGGTCGCTACGAGTGGCGCGATCCGGTGACGGTGCGCTTCGTGCCGTCGCGGCCGCTCCCCGCCGACCTGCGCGTGGTGGTCACGGTGCCGAACGACTTCGAGGCGGTGGATGGCACGCGACTCGAGGAGCCGCATCGCTTCGCCTTCCGCGTGCGTGGTCCGCGCCTGCTCGCCGGCACACCGGTGGGCCCGTCGAACACGACCGACCAGGTGACGCCCGCGCAGCGGTTCGAGGTCGTCGCCACCGACTCGCTCGATCTCGCGCGGCTGAGCGAGGTGGCGTTCGTCGAGATGGCCTCGACCTGCACGCCGCGCATCGTCCCGCTGCGCGCGGCCGAGCAGCGGCGCATCAACGACCGCGATCCGTGGGATGTACAGAACGCCGGCGGGTGGGAGCGCGAGCGCTCGCTCGATTCGCTCCGCCGCGTCGTCTCGCTCTTCCCGCGCACGCCCATCCCGCGCGGCTGCGCCGGCGAGCTGGTGCTCCCGCAGGAACTCTCCGCCATCGCGCCGGTCACGCTCGTGCGCTGGGGATTCCGCTCGTACGGCCCGCTGCGCATCGCCGAGACGGCCTGCGGCGCCTTCCACACCGAGAGCTGCGCGCGCGGTCCGGCGCGCATCGCCTTCTCCACGCCCGTCACGGGGCAGCAGGTCGCGAAGCATGTGCGGCTCATCCCGGCCCAGCCCTTCACGCTGCGCGACACCAACGCCGTCTCGGCCACCTGGGTGCTCGAGGCGCCGCTCCTCCCGCGCACCGGCTACGCGGTGGTGGTGGACACCGCGCTGCGTGACGTCTACGGGCAGCGCATCACGGGGAATCCCGCCGGTGCGTTCAAGACGACCGGCTACGAAGCCTACGTCTCCTATCCCTACGGCAAGCAGACGGTGGAGCGCGTGGGCTTCCGGACGCTCCCGGTCGAGCATGCCAATGCCGACACGCTCGTCGCGATGATCGCGCCCATCCCGCGCGCGCGCGAGCAGCAGTGGCTCGCGCGCTATGCCTGGGGCTACGGCGAGCTGTGGGACTCGGTCGCGTCGCGCGCGACGGTGCAGCGCATCCCCACGCGCGCCGGGCGTGATCGCGGGTCGCTCACCGGATTGCCGATGCCGGTGGTCGATGCCTCGCGCGGCGACGCGCCGACGCTCTTCGCCGTGAAGGTCGGCGGCACAGGACTCGGCGCCGGGAACGGCATCGCGAACGCGACGATCTCCCTCGTGCAGGTGACGGACATCGGCGTGACCGCGCGGCTCGGCGTGCAGGAAGGCGTGGTGTGGGTGACCGGCGTGAGCGACGGCAAGCCGCGCGCGGGGGCCGAGGTGATCGTGCACGACGCCGGAGGCACCGTGCTCGCGCGCGCGCGCAGCGACGCGGAGGGACTCGCGCGACTCACCGACTTCACGGAGCCGCTCGCGGCACCGGACGCCGCCGACGGCGAAGGGGACGGGGAGTACGGCGGCGATGAAGGGGACGGCGCATACATCGAAGTGCGCAGCGGCACCGATCGCGCGCTCGTCGCGGTCAATCGCTATGACCCCGACCTGAGCGCGTGGACCTTCGGCGTGAACTCGGCGTGGGGCGGCGAGCGCTTCCCCATCGCCGGCGCCCTCTGGGCGGATCGCGGCATCTATCGTCCCGGCGAGCAGGTGAACCTCAAGGCGGTCGTGCGCACCGGACCGCTCGGCGCGCTGCGTCGCCCGGTGCGCGCCGATTCGGTGCGCTGGGTGCTGAGCGATCGCGAGGGGAACGACACCTTCACCCGCACCGTCGCCCTCTCCGAGTTCGGCACCACGCAGCATCGCGTGGACCTGCCGGCGACCGCGCCGGTCGGGACGCACCGCGTGCGCGTGATGCTCAAGCGGCGCGGCGCCTGGCGCGAGATCGCGAGCACGAGCTACCGCGTGGGCGAGTACCGGCCCCCCGAGTTCCTCGTCGATGCCACGGTGCGATCGGCGGGCGACGCGGACCGGCGCGAGGTGCGCTTCGGCGTGACCGCGCGCTACCTGTTCGGCGCACCGATGGCGCGGGCGCAGCTCAACTGGGAGGCGCGTGTGGAGCGCGTCTGGCCCTGGGATGTGCGCATCCCCGGCCTCGACGGCTGGAGCTTCGGCAACAACACCTGGGGCTACGAGCGCGAGTCGCCGTACGCCGGGAGCGTCCAGAGCGGGATCGATACCCTCGACGACCGCGGTGATCGCACCGTGCCCGTCGCGGTACCGGCGCGCGACGACGGGGTGACCACTCGGCTCATCCTCGCGGCGGCGGTGACCGACGTGAATCGACAGGTGGTGGGCGCGGTGACGAGCACGCTCGTCCATCCGGCGCGCTTCTACGTCGCCGCGAAGGTCGACGGCGAGAGCTGGTTCTGGCGCGCGCCCGAGCCGCAACGCATCCAGGTCCGCGCGGTGCGGCCGGATGGCGAGGCGGAGGTCGGCGCGCGGATCGTCGGCCGGCTCATCCGGCGCGACTGGCATCGCGTCCGCCGCGAGCGCGACGGGATCGCGACGATGGTGGGCGAGTACGTCGTGGACACGGTCGCGACCTGCACCGTGACGAGCGCCGCCGAGGCGTCCGCCTGCACGCTCGTGCCGCGGCAGGGCGGCGTGCACACGGTGGAGTTTCGCGCGAGCGATCGCGACGGGCGCCAGGCGGTGACCTCGTTCTCGCGCTGGGTGACCGGACAGGGCTTCGTCGCCTGGGGGGACGAGACGCAGTTCAAGATGGACCTCTTCGCCGATCGCGATCGCTACGACGTGGGCGACACGGCGTCGGTGCTCATCGCCTCGCCCTTCACCGACGCCGAAGCGTGGCTCACCGTGGAGCGCGAACAGGTGATCGAGCAGCGACGCCTCCGCATCACCTCCGGCTCGCAGATGGTGAAGATCCCCATCACCGAGGCGTTCGTGCCCAACGCCTTCGTCTCGGTGGTCGTCGTGCGCGGCCGCAGCGCTCCCCCGGGGAAGCTCGACGATCCGGGCCGCCCGACGATGCGCGTGGGGTACACGCAGCTGCGCGTCACGCCCGAGGTGAAGCGGTTGCGCGTCGCCGTCTCGCTCGTGCAGCCCGAGTATCGCCCCGGCGACACGGCGCAGGTTCGGCTCGCGGTGCGCGATGCCGGCGGTGCCGGTGCCCGCTCCGAGGTGGCGCTCTGGGCGGTGGACGAGGGCGTGCTCGCGCTCACCGGCTACAAGACGCCCGATCCGCTCGACCTCATGTACCGGCCGCGCGACCTCGGCATGCGGCTCGCCAGCAATCTCGTCGCGGTCACGCCGCAGGTGGCGGAGGGCGAGAAGGGACGACGCGAGGCCGGTGGCGGTGGTGGCGCCGACGGCTCGGAAGTATTGCGCTCGACCTTCCGCACGGTCGCCTTCTACCTCGGCGAGGTCGTCACCGACTCGGCGGGCAACGCGACGGTGAAGGCGAAGCTCCCCGACAACCTCACGACCTTCCGCGTGATGGCCGTCGCTGTCACCGAGAGTGACCGCTACGGCAAGGGTGAGACACCGATGCTCGTGACACGCCCCGTCGTCGCGCGCCCGGCGTTGCCGCGGTTCGTGCGGCCCGGCGACACGCTCTCCGCCGGTACGGTCGTGAATCGCCGCGATGGCGTGGCCACGCAGGCGACGGTGAAGGCCCAGTCCACGGGGGTGCGTCTGCTCGGCGCGGCGGAGCGCACCATCCCGCTCGCCGCAGGACGCGGGGCCGAGGCACGCTTCCGCTTCGCCGCCGTGGCGGCCGAGAGCGCGGCCTTCCGCTTCGACGTGCGCTCGGGGCGCGAGTCGGATGCGGTGCGCGTGGCGATTCCCGTGAAGCCCGACGCGTTCGAGCGGCGTCATGTCGTCTCCGGGACCCTGCGCGACACCGCCTCCGTGGTGTTCGAGCTGCCTGCGGACATCGATCCGGCCCGGTCGCGCGTGACGATCACCCTCGGCAACACGCCGATGACTCTCGTGCGCGGCATCCGCACCTCGCTGCGGGTCTACGAGTACGAATGCACCGAGCAGGTCTCGAGCCGCGTCACGCCGCTGCTCGCGCTGTTGCAGGCGCGCGGCGCGCTGACGCCGGCGGAGGCGGCGATCGCGCGACGCGAGGTCGCGCGCGGGATCGGGGTGCTCCTCGGGCGGCAACGCGCCGACGGCGGCATCGGCTACTGGAGTTCGGGCGATTGGACCACGCCGTGGCTCACCGCGTACGCGGCGAACGTGATCATCGAGGCGAAGGAGCTTGGCGTCCCCGTCGATTCGGCGGCGCTCGCGCGCCTGTCCGAGTACGTGCGCGGCGCGCTGCGCGAGGAGCCGAAGGACCGCGGGCCGTTGCAGTGGTGGTACGACCGCCGCTCGACGCGGCTCGCCGACCAGGTCGCGGCCGTGGACTTCCTGAGTCGCGCCGGACAGGCCGACCGTCCGGCGGAGAACGAACTGCTGCGCAACGCGCCCTTCATGCTGCGCGAGGACCGCATCCGGCTCGCCGAGGTGCTCGCGCGACGCGGGGCGACCACCGAGGCGCGCAGCCTGCTGGCGCTCGTCTGGGCGGAGGTCCGCGTCGATGGCCGCACCGCGGTGCTCCCTGCCGACACCACCAAGTGGTACTTCCATTCCTCCACGCGTGAGACGGCGCGGTTGCTCACCGCGACGATCGCGGTGGATCCGGGGCATGCGCTCGTCGGACCGCTCGTCGAGCGGCTCGCGGTCACGCCGCGCGGGCGCTACTGGCAGAACACGCAGGACCAGGCGGCCGCGGTCCGCGCGATCGCGATGTTCGACGCGAAGGCCGCGTCGAGCGCGCCGCGTCCGCTCGTCGTGCGCAGTGGCACGCGACAGGTGCTCCGCACGGTGACCGCGCGCGGCGACACGACGCTCGCCATCGCCTCGCTGCTCGGTCCGGTGCGCGACGAGACGCGCGCGCTGCGCCTCACGCTCCGCGCCGAAGGGACGGCGGCGTTGCCGTCGTTCTTCCATGTGACGGTCACCGAGATGCCCTCCAAGCCGCCGGTGCGCCCTGCGGACGCGGGGATCCGCGTCGAGCGGTGGTACGAGCGCTACGGCGATGCGAAGTCCGTCACCTCCGTGGCCGAAGGAGAACTGGTGCGCGTGCGGTTGCGCATCACGGTGCCGGTGGAACGGCGGTTCGTCGTGGTGGACGACGCGCTGCCCGCCGGACTCGAGGCCGTGGACCTGAGCCTGCGCACGTCGAGCGTGGTGGGCGGAGGACCGGCCGCCGGCCGGCCCGCGCCGCGCGATCCCGACGCGGAGGGTGGCGAAGAGGGCGACGATGAGGGCGGGCTCGGCTACGGCCGCTGGGAGGGTGGATGGTGGTCGCCCTGGGACTTCCGCGAGATCCGCGATGATCGCGTCGTCTGGTCGGCGTCGTGGCTCTGGAAGGGGACGTGGGACATCAGCTACATCGCGCGCGCGACGACGCCGGGGACGTTCATCCGTCCGCCGGCGCGCGCCGAGGAGATGTACGATCCCGGCGTGAACGGCCGGAGCGATGGCGGGAGCTTCACCGTCACGCCCCGGTCGCCGTGAGTCCTCGCGTCGTGCGGGTCCTGCGCGCGTTGCGCGCGGCGGTCGTCGCTGGCGGTGCGGCGGCGACCGTCGGCGCGGTGGCGCTCGGCGCGTGGGTCCTGCGGCCACTGCCGCCCGGTCTCCTCGACCCGCCGCCGGACCCCGGCGTGCGGATCCTCGACCGGCATGGCGTCCTGTTGCGCTCCACGCGCGCCGAGGACGGCACGCGCGGGCGCTGGATGCCGATCGACCGGATCGATCCGGATCTGATCGTCGCCTTCATCGCGGTGGAGGACCGTCGCTTCTGGGACCATCACGGCGTGGACCCGCGCGCGGTGGGGCGCGCGGCGCGCGACAACTGGCGCGCGGGGACCATCGTCTCCGGCGCGTCGACCATCACGATGCAGCTCGCGCGACTCCTCGATCCCGGCGCGCGCGGCTGGCGCAGCAAGGTCGCGGAGACCGCGTGGGCGCTGCGGCTCGAGCGGCACCTCTCCAAGCAGGAGATCCTCGAGCAATACCTCAATCGCGTGCATCTCGGCCAGAACACCGCCGGTGTCGCGGCGGCGTCGGCGTTCTATATGGGTGCCGACGCCAACGAACTCAGCGTGGGCGAGGCCGCGATGCTGGCCGGACTCGCGCACGCGCCCTCGCGCGACAACCCGGTGACGTCGCCCCGCCGCGCGATGGCGCGTCGGCGCGTCGCGCTCGCGCGGATGGTGCGCACCGGGGCCATTCGCGACGACGCCGCCCGCCGCGCCGACGATGAACCCGCCCTCACGCGCCGCACGCGCGACCCGTTCCTCGCGCCGCACTTCACGACGCGCGTGCTGCAGGAGGCGGGGGCCGACGCCGAGCGGTCGGCGGGCGACGTCACGCTCCGCACGACCATCGACGCCGGCCTGCAGGCCGAGCTCGAGGCCGAGGCGCGACAGGCCGTCGCGCTGCTCGGCGACCGCGGCGTGCGGCAGGCGGCGATCGTCGTGCTCGACAACGCGACCGGCGGCGTCCTCGCGTGGGTCGGGTCGCCCGACTTCTGGGAGCCGCGCAGCGGACAGACCGACATGGTCGTCTCGGCGCGCCAGCCCGGCTCGGCGCTCAAGCCGTTCCTCTACGCGCTCGCCTTCGATCGCGGCGTGACCGCGGCGACCGTGCTGCCCGACGTGCCGACGCAGTTCTCCACCGTGAGCGGACCCTACGAGCCGCGCAACTACGACCGTCGCTTCCGAGGGCCCGTGCGTGCGCGCGAGGCGCTGGCGAGTTCGTACAACGTGCCCGCGGTGCTGCTCGCGCAGCAGGTGGGGACGGGCGCGCTGCTGCACACCTTGCACCTCGCCGGGTTCGCGTCGCTCCGCCGCACCGCCGACCACTACGGTCTCGGGCTCGCGCTCGGCAACGGCGACGTGACGTTGATGGAGGTCGCGAACGGCTATCGCGCGCTCGCCAACGGCGGGCGCTACGCCGGGTGGCACTGGCGGCTCGACGAGACTGCCGCGCCCGGCGACGGGCGTCGCATCGTCTCGCGCGCCGCCGCCACGCTCGTGCTCGACATCCTTGCCGACCCGGCCGCGCGCGTCCCGGGGTTCGGCGTCGTCACGCCGTTCGACTTCCCGTTCCCCGCGGCGGTGAAGACCGGCACCAGTCGGCACTTCACCGACAACTGGGCGGTCGCGGTGACCGGGGGCTTCACCGTTGCGGCCTGGGCCGGCGACGTGAGCGGCCGTCCCATGGAAGGCGTGAGCGGCGTGACCGGTGCGGGACCGCTGCTGCATCGCGCGGTGATCGTCACCGCGGCGCGGTACGCGCCCGCCGCATTGCCGTCGCCGGAGACCGAAGGGCTCGTGCCGGAGTCGGTGTGCCGCGTGTCGGGCCTGCTCGCCACGCGCGAGTGCCCGGGCGTGCGCGAGTGGTTCGTCGCGGGGACGGCGCCCACGGCGCGCGACACCTGGGTGCGCGGCGGACGCGTGCGGCTGCCGGACGAGTACGGCGCGTGGGTCTCGCAGGCGGGGAACGGGTTCCAGCTCGCGTCGGTCGATCCCGAGTTCGTGGAGGAGCGCGATCGCATCGATCCGGATGCGGAGGCGCGCGCCGTGCGCGAGTCCGCGCGCGCGTCGGAGCGCGAGTCCGTGCGCGGCTTCCGGATCGTCTCGCCGGTCGAGGGGGACATCTATAGGATGCCGCCGGGCGTGCCCGCGGACTACGCGACGGTGGCGCTCCGCGCGGAGGGCGCGACGGGGGCGGTGCGCTGGTTCGTGGACGGGGTACCACACGACGCGTCGCGTTGGCGGCTCCGCCCCGGCGCGCACCTGATCCGCGCCGTCGCCGCGTCGGGGACGGTGACCGAGGTGCGGATCCGCGTGGAGGAGTGACGGCGGGACGAACGGTCGGGTAGGAACGCACGGACTTCGACGGAGCGCATGATGCGACGGACCCTGCTGCTGACGATGCTCACGATGGGAACGATGGCCTGCGCCGCGGAGCCGTCCGGGCCGCCGACCCCCATCACCGGACTGCCGCGCGCACTGACCGTCGCCGAAGGCGAGGTCGTGCAGCGGTCCAACCGCTTCGCCTTCGACCTGATGCGCCGCAGCGCGGCCGCGCGGGACTCGAACGTCTTCATCTCGCCGTTGAGCGTCTCGATGGCGCTCGGCATGACGATGAACGGCGCGGCGAACGCGACGCTGGACTCGATGCGCGCCGCGCTCGGCTTCGAGGGGATGCCGCTCGCCGACATCAACGCCGGCTATCGCGGCCTGATCGACCTGCTGCTGGGGCTCGACCGCACCACCGAGATGCGCATCGCCAACGCCGTCTGGCACCGCCAGGGCCTCCAGGCGGACGCCGACTTCCGCGACGCGCTCCTCGCGAGCTTCGATGCGCGCGTGCAGGCGCTCGACTTCGGGCTGGCGACGGCGCCCGACACCATGAACCGCTGGGCGAGCAGCGCGACCAACGGCCGCATCCCGCGGATCGTGGACGCGATCGACGCCGAGACGGTGATGTTCCTCATGAACGCCGTCTACTTCAAGGCGAAGTGGGTGGACGCGTTCGACCCGCGGGAGACGTCACCGGGGGCCTTCATGCCGGCGTTCGGCAGCCCGCAGCAGGTGCCGATGATGCGCAACAGCACCGCGTTCGACGTGCTCCAGAGCGCCGAGGTGAACATCGCCGAGCTGCGCTATGGCAACGAGGCGTTCGTGGTGGACCTCGTGCTCCCGGGCGCGACCGGCGACATCCACGACCTGATCGATTCGCTCACGCCGCAGCGCTGGTCCGGGTGGATGGCGTCGCTGCAGCGGCGGACCATGGACCTGGTGGTGCCGAAGTTCACGCTGGAGTACGAGCGGTCGCTCAACGACGACCTCGCCGCGCTCGGGATGGGGATCGCGTTCGTGGACGGCGCGGCCGACTTCCGGAACCTCTTCGAACCGAACCAGCCCGGTCCGTTCATCAGCGCCGTGAAGCACAAGACGTTCATCGAGGTGAACGAGGCGGGGACCGAGGCCGCGGCGGTGACGTCGGTGACCGTCGGGACCACGAGCATGCCGCCGAGCTTCACCGTGAACGAGCCGTTCCTGCTGGTGATCCGCGAGCGGTTCTCCGGGACGATCCTGTTCATGGGGAAGATCCTGCGGGTGCCGTAGCGCTGCGGGCGCCCTGGCGACCGCCGCGACCTCAGAAGGTGGCCGCTAGCGACGTGAATCCCCAGGTATACGGCAGTGCGCTGCCCGTCTCGCGCAGGAACCTACCCGCGGAGAAGCGCGCGATGCCGCCGTCGGCGCGCAGGTGACGGCTGATGCGCCATTGCACCGAGAGGTCGACCTCGCTCCCCAGGTCGCGCGCGGATACAGGGAGCGCAGGCCGGAACACCGCCCCGGCCACATCGTAGGCGGCGTCCGCGTCGGAGACCCGTTGGAACGCGTGGAATGCCACTCGCGCGCGCATTGGTGCTCGTGGCGAGAACTGGACCACGAGGCGTTCTTCCATCAGGTTTCGACGGCCCAGTACGTCCGCGAACCCGGCGTAGGCATGGGCGAGCGGGTACAGCTGGTCCCAGGTCCCGCTCTGCGCCGGCGCTCCACTCGGGGTCCCACTCGCGCGATCGATGCCGACCGTGATCGCGGGTGCGCCGCGCCACTTCGGCGACAAGGTCAGATCGGTCGCGAGCATCGACGCGAACGTCGCGCGTCCGGTTCCGCTCGCCCGCTGCAGACCGCTCTCCACCTCGAGCACCAGGTCCGGGCGAGCGATCGGGGTGAGGAGACGCGCGGAGAGCGTCGCGCGCTCGGCACCGGCCACCGCGCCGACCGCATCGGTGGACTTCACGAGCATGGCTGCCTCCAGCACACGCCCGCCTGTCGGAGCACGCCACGACACCTCGCTCCCCCAGAACGACACACCGTCGAATGCGACGTCGCGCTCCTCGGCGAGCACGCGAAGCGGGTGCACGGCGAAGCCAGTGAAGGCGAACGCCCCGCGACGGACCTCCGCGGACGCGCCGTCGAAGACGCGCCGCACATTGACCCAGTCGAGGGGCGAGACGATGCGCTCACGACCGAGCAGGAGCTCCTGACGTCCCACGCGCGCGACCACCCGCGACCCCTGCAGCGTCCCCCGCGCCTCGAGGAATGCGTTGCCGAGGTCCCATCGGTCGCGATCGATCGCACGCGCGCCTCCGGGGAGCTCCCGTCCGGCCACGTCCGCAACGCGGCCTTCGAGGAAGCCGCGCACATGGGTGCCGACATGCAGGTCGGCGTGCAGATGCGCGCGGCCGACGACGAACTCATCGCGGCGCGTGCCCGGTCCACCGCCGAGGAAGTTGCGCACCGACTCGCCGCGGACCCGGAGATGACCACCGAAGGAGACCCAGGAACGCCCGGCGGCGTCGAGGTCGACGTGCTTGAGCTGGTCCCACGCGTCGCCGGATGGCTTGGCAGACCAATCCTCGCGGAACCGCAGGTTCTCGAATGCGGGTCGGGGCATGGCCGGACGATCCTGTGCGCCGACGACGACGGGCATGGTGCCCGCGATCAGCGTGACGTACATCCCGCCGCGCAGACGCCGGGACAGATGGGTGGACAGCAGGCGCGTGGACCGGAGCATGATCACCGTCGTGGACGAAGGGAGGGGCGCGCGACCGCGGACACGGCCTTGACCAGCGCGTCCCGATCGGCCGGGATGCGCGGGGACTGGAACGTGACGACCCCTTGGGGATCGAGGACCGAGATGATGTTCGAATGATCGAAATCACCGCTCGGAAGCTGCCGATAGCTGACTCCCAGCAGGACCGCGAGTCGCCGCACATCGGCTGGAGAAGCTCGGAGCACCAGCCAGCGGCCATCGAGCGCCATCTTCTCCGCATGTTGCCTGAGCGCCCCCACGGAGTCGCGCGCGGGGTCGAAGGACGCGAGCACGAACCGCACCCGCGCCCGCGCCTCGGCGGGCAGCGCGCGCTGCACCGCGAGCATCTCGCTCGTGATGAGCGGACAGGTCATGGTGCAGGAGGTGTAGACCATCGCCAGCACGACCGGCTCGCCCCGGAACTCCGCGAGGTTCAGCTCTCTCCCGTCGAAGTTCGTCCAACGCCCGGTCACGCGATACAGCGAGTGTTCCGAGAGGCCGCTCGCCGGGACCGCCCCCGCTCCCTGCGCCCGGCACGCGGCGAACGGGAGGAGCGGCACGAGCATGCCGAACATGAGCGTGGCGACGCGATGCCGGAGGGGAATGTGCGGCCGGTTCATTGGGGGGAGCGTCCCGATGGAGGTGAGGCGTCCCGTGCCAACCGGAAGCCGAGTGTGCCGAGTGCATACGACCCGCGAAGCGAGCCTCGGACCGCGTAGCGCATGAACGCGGCGAAGTTGCCGGGATCCGCGGTCAGGGCCGCACCACCGGCACAGAAGAGTCCGTCATCCGGCGTGCCGTCCCCCCGCGATTCGCCGCTGGTGACCACCGAGTTGAAGTCGTCGACCCATTCCCACGGACCACCGTGCAATCCCACGATCCCCTCGTCACTCGCTGGGGTCTTCGAAGGGATCGCCTCGGTCCCTGCTTGAGCGTACGAGCCGAGCAGGAACGTCTGCAACCGTTCCGGCGTCGGCCCGACGCTCCGTACGAACCGGCTCGCGGCCAACTCCCACTCTGCGGTCGACGGCAGACGGGCACCGCGCCACTCGGCGTACGCCTGTGCCGCGAACCATGACACGTGCACCACGGGTGCGGACGCCACGGTGGCCACCCCGAGCACCGTGTCGCTCTCCCAGTGCCGCAGGTAGGCCGGATCGGCTGCAATGCGCGGTACCCGCGACCGCTGCCAGCCGGGATTCGCCTTGACGAATCGGAGGAACTCCGCGTTGCTCACGGCCCGCTCGGCCAGCTGGAAGCCCGGGACTCGCACGCCGGTGTCGGCGACGCCCGCGAGATAGAAGGGCCGCACATGCCCTGCCGCCACCGGCCGGTAGCGCGTGCCGGACGCCTGTTGGGCGGAGGCGCCGGAGGCGCCTCCGCCCAACAGGCCCACCAACCACATCCCGAGGATCACACCACGGGACACCACGGTCTCCATCGCACGGCTCGACGCACCCCGCGCGAAGGGTCGCATCGATCAGTGCCCGCCGCTTCCGGCCGCGCGCACACGCGCCACGTCACGCAGGCTCACGAGGTCCGAGGCCCGGTTGCCGAAGTTGGTCCGCACATACGAGAGCACCGCCGCGACGTCGGTGTTGGACAGCCCGAGACTCGGCATCACGCCGTTGAACTTCTGCCCGTTGACCGTGACCTCGCCGGAGAGACCATGGAGCACGACGCCGATCGCCCGGTCCTTGTTCGCCATGAGGAAGTCGCTCCGCGCCAGCGGCGGGAAGGCCCCTGCCGTCCCCTCACCCCCCAACTGGTGGCAAGCCGCGCAGTTGGCCGCGTACACCTGCTGTCCGCGCGCCAGCAGTTCCTCGCGAGGCAGCTCGCGCTCCGTCGCCGCGGCCGCGACGCGCGGCATCGCTTGCACTGCCCCGCCCTCGGGCAGGTACACGACGTCGTTCTGCTTGCCGGAGTAGACGACCGCGTTCGCATCGCCGTCGACCCGGAGCATGCCGAGCGCACCCTTGTTGAAGGCGCGGAAGATCGAGTGGTCGACGAGGATGTACGTCCCGGGCACGTCGAGTCGCATGTCGACGATCGCCGACCCGCCGGCCGGGACCAGAGTGGTCTGCACGTCGCGCTGGTTGGCGATCGACCCTCCCTCGGTGTGCACGCGGTCGAAGATCTCGCCGATCACGTGGAAGCTCGACACGAGGTTCGGTCCACCGTTGCCCACGAACATGCGGACCGTCTCGCCCACCTTCGCCTGCAGCGCGTTCTCGCCCGCCAAGGCGCCGACCGAGCCGTTGAACACCACGTACTCGGGGTCCTCGTGCAGCGCCTTCTCCATGTCGAACGGCTGGACGCCCGCGGCGCCGTGGCGACCCGCGGTGTAGAACTCGCTCTGCATGACGTAGAACTCGCGATCGACGGGAGTGAGACCCTCCTTCGGCTCGACGAGGATGAGGCCGTACATCCCGTTGGCGATGTGCATGCCCACCGGGGCGGTCGCGCAGTGATACACGTAGAGGCCCGGATTGAGCGCCGCGAACGTGAACTGGGACGAGTGCCCCGGCGCGGTCAGCGAGGCCGCCGCGCCGCCCCCGGGGCCGGTCACCGCATGCAGGTCGATGTTGTGCGGCATCTTGCTCGACGGGTGGTTGTTGAGGTGGAACTCCACCTCGTCACCCGAGCGGACGCGGAGCATCGGCCCCGGCACCGACCCGCCGAACGTCCAGAAGGTGTACTCGACGCCGTCGGCGAGCCGCTTCTTCACTTCGCGGGTCTCGAGATTCACCACGAGCTTCGCCGGCGTGCGCCGCGTGATCGGGGCTGGCACCGCCGGCGCGTACGCCACCTGCAGCGTCTCCACGGGCATCGCACCGCTCGGACGGTCCGCGAGGGGATCACGGGTCGCGGAATCGGCCGACGTGCACGCCGCGACCACCAGCAGGCCGAGCGTGAGGGCGACCGCCGGCGTACGGTGCCACGCGACAGGGGTGGACGACGAACGATGCATGCTCGGACTCGATGGTTGGGGGGAGAGCGGCTGGGACGGCCTGAACTGGCGCAATCTACCGAGCGCTCCCGTGTGCGGAGAGCGGGCAAGCCCCGACCGCAGCGCCGGAGTAGGCCTGACGGTCGCGTCCGCACACCCCCGACACATCATCTCCGCCCCCGCCGCCCGGCGGGGCACTCAGCGCCGCGCGATGCTCACGCGCCACTCCTCGGGCCCGCGCGCGAGGTACTGCCACTCGAACGCGCCGGCGCGTTCCGCCTCGAACTGGTAGCGCAACGGCACCGGGTCGTGGTCGTTCACCAGGGTGAACGACTCGCCGGGCGCGAGCGCGTCGAAGGTCCGGAAGATGGTGGCGTGCTTCTCGCGCGGCGGGATCACGCGCACGTCCAGCAGGGTGGGGGTCGCCATGGCGATGCTCCGGTTGGTGGGATCAGACCGTCGACACGCGACGGACGAGGAGGTGAACGATCCCCGGCGATGGTTCCCGGATCTCGTACGAGAAGCCCCGCTCCGCGAACTGCGGGAGCAGGAGCTGCGGGACCCGCACGTTCACCTGCAGCAAGGTCCCATTGTGCGGCAGCGTCTCGAGTGCGGCGAGCGTGTGGGACATCGGCTCGGGAGGTTCCATCTCCCGCACGTCGAGCACGACGAGCGGCGGATGGAACCAGATGCGCCAGTCGTCGGGCGCGAGGACCTCGGTGTGGTGCGCGAACCCGTGCCGCTCCATCACGCGATACAGCGGCGCCGGTTCGAAGATCGCGCGCACCATGAGCGCGCCACCGTCAGGCACCTTGGCGCGTGCCGCCATGATGCGGGAGAATGGCTCCTCTCCGCGGCGCAGCTCGTCCCGCACATCGGCGGTCACGATCCGCGACGGGGCGATCAGGCGCACCGCCATCGGCAGGTCGTCGGTCATGGTCGCCTCCGGGCGATGGTGAATATCTGGGCCACCATCGCCGCCGCGCCGAACGCGAACGCGCCGGCACCGGCGGTGGCGAGGCCGGTCGCCGTGGCTCCGATGCCAGCCAGGAGGCCCGCGACGCCGATCACCAGCGACCAGATGGCCAGCATCGCGATGTCGGCACGGTAGAGGTCCGCCACCCGCGGCAGCGGCTGCCGGCCGGCGAGCGGACCGAAGTGCCGGTGCCAGACCAGGAACGGCACGATCTTGTATTGGAAGGCCCCCACGTAGAGCGCGAACGCGAGGATCGCCGCGGTGATGGCGAAGGTCGCGAGACGTGGTGCCGGCGAGGTGACGCGGGAGACCACGCCGGCCGCGGCGGCGACCGCGAGGAGACCCAGCGCGAGCGCGGCGAGCCGCAGCCCCGGATCGAGGAGGCGTCGGGTGCGCCGCGCGTAGTAGGCCCGCGCCTGGAACACGAATGCCACCGCCCCGGCCCCGAGGAGCGCGGGAGCGAGCCATCGGCGGACGACATCGGCGTGATGACCCAGCGCGAGCACCCCGGTACCGGTGCCCACGAACGCCGCGGCCCAGCGACCCAGCGACCCGTGCGCCCCCGCGCTCAACAGGAACATCGGAAGGAGGCGCTCCGAGACGCCGATCACCACCAGCAGTACCCACCCCGCGAGGGCGATGGTCAAGTGGGTCGCCACGGCCAGGGCATGCGCGGTGCCGAGGATGCCCCATCGAAGGTTGGACGCGAGCGTGACGCCGAGCACGATCGTGATGCCAAGGAACGTCGCGGCGCCAGCGAGCGCCCACCAGGTGAGGTCCCGCGTGGTGGATCGCCGCAGCGTGGCGCCGAGGTTGGCCACGAATGCGCCGAGCGCGACGCCAAGCGCGATGCCGCCGGCGGCGGCCACCCCAGGCCCGGCGCGCACGAGTCCCGCGACGAGGAGCAGGAGCCCCACGACATGGACGCCCCCTCCCACCCACGCCACCGAGCGCCACGCGATCGGCTGTCCGAGCGCGACCGGGAGGAACTGGTAGAGCGCCCCGAGGATGGAGGTGCTGATCCATCCGAGCGTGAGGAGATGCGTCACGGCGACCACCGGGGCCGCGGCGTACATCCCCGCCGCCAGCATGGGCGCCACGCGCACCAGGCCGAGGGCGCCGAGCAGAAGGAACACCTGCGCCACCCCGAGATGCACAAGCGGGAGCGCGACCGCTGTCGCCGACCGCGCGCCGACCGGCTTCATCGCGTGGTCTCCATGACATAGGCGCAGGCCGCGCCGCCCTCCGGCATGAAACTCACCCGGGCCGGCTCCTCGCCAAGCAGTTCCCGTAGCAGCGCCTGCTCGGCGCGGCAGGGCACCTGGCTCACCTCCACCAACGCGCGAACCGGACAGTGGCAAAGGCGAAGCTGCGGCGCGTCGCCTCCCGTCTCCAGCACCGGCATGAATCCGAGTTCGGTGAAGATGCGCGCCACCTCCTCGAGGCGCGCCCCGCCCTCGAGGTGAGCCACGCGGGCCATCGCCGACGCTCGCACGTCCGAAAGATACTCTTCATAGAAGGCGCGCAGCAGCGACTGATGGTCGCGTGCCGCCAAAAAGCCGGCGAGCGCCCGCAGCACCTCGGCTTCGCGACGAGGGAAGAGAACCTCCGCATCCCGCGTCAGCGTGAAGCGGATCTCGGGCCGTCCAGGGCCGCGCCGCGTCGTGCCGTTCCGGGCGACGAGGGCGCGGGACTCGAGGGTCCGCAGGTGCTCGCGGACCGTCTCCACACTGAGGGACAGCTCGCGGGCCAACTCCGGCACCGCGGCGCCACCGCACCGCTTGAGGGCGTCGAGCAGCGCACGGTGGCTCGGCTGGATCGGAGCGGATGGACGCATGATGCCTGGGCTCGGGTGCGGCGACCGGATGCGAGTTCAAGTTGGCTTGCATTGGAGCGATAATCAAGGCATGTTCCGTGACAAACAAATTCCAGGTGCTACCATGAAGGCCGCTCAGCCGATCGATCCCAGTACCATGACCATCGACGAACTGATGGCCCGTCATCCCGAGACCATGGCTGTCTTGAATGCCTTCGGCATCGACAGCTGCTGCGGGGCGCACCGGAGCGTGCATGAGGCGGCGGCCGCGGATGACGCGGACGAGTCGGCCTTTCTCGACGCCCTCAAACGGGCGATCGGAGCTGCGCGATGAGGGCGTTCGACGCTCATGCCGCCGCACTCGAGGCCGTACAGGCGAATCCGGCGCGGCCAGCGACCGCGACGGTGTTCGATGCACCGGGCCTGCGGCTCGTGGTCTTTCGGCTCGAGCCGGGGCAGTCGGTGGCCTCGCACACGAGCGAGGCGACGGTCCTCCTAACGGTGCTGAGCGGCCGGGGAGCCATCAGCATCGGTGAGCAGTCGATCGAGGCGGGAGCCGGGCACGTCGTCGCGATCGCGCCCGGCGAGCCGCACGGCATGCTCGCGACCGCCGACCGCTTCTGTCTGCTCGCGACGATCCTGCGGCGCCCGTGAGCGCTTGCGGGACGGTGCCGCCGGGCGTATCGTGACGGTGACCGAACGCCCCCTCAACGGACGATCCGTGATCGATCTTCGTGGCGCCATCGACCGCGACGCGGTGGCAGGTCTCGGGTCCCTGGCGCGCCTGCACGCGATGCTGGGCCAGGCGAACCGGTGCATCGCGCGGGTCGACACCCGCGATGCGCTCTGGAGCGGGGTCTGCCGCGCGGCGGTGGAGCAGGGCGGGTTCTCGGTAGCGTGGGTCGGGCTGCTGGACGAGTCGTCGAAGACCGTGACCTCCGTCTCGTCCCACGGCGACTACCTTCTCTTGACGCCGTTCAGCGTCGCCCTGCAGGGGGCTGACGCGATGGGACGAGCCGTGTCCAGTGGACGCGCAGTCGTGACGGAAGATCCGGCCGACGAGGCGCGCCTGCTGCCGCGGTGCGCACCTGATGAGCGCGCGGTCGTGCGCGCGGTCGCCGTTGTGCCCTTTCGCTGCCGCGGTGACGTGGTCGGTGCCCTGACCTTGGGCTCCGCGGAGACGGCGCTCGTCGGGGACGAGGTGTCCCGCGATCTCCTCGACCTCCTCGCCGACGATATCTCGTACGCGCTGGAGGCGCTGGACGCGGTGGTGGAACGGCAGCGGGCCGACCGGGTCGACGCGCATCAGCGAGCCCTGTCCGACGCGACGCTCGAGAGTCTGCCGGGGATCTTCTATCTCATCGACACCGCGGGGCGCTTCGTTCGCTGGAACTCGCGCTGCGAGCGCGTGAGCGGATACAGCGGGGCGGAACTCGCCCGGCTGCACGCGACCGACCTCTTCGCGGGTGACGAGAAGGAACTGGTGCGTCAGCGGATCGACACCGTGTTCATCGACGGACAGGCGAGCGTCGAAGCGCACCTCATCGCGAAGGATGGCGTGCGCACCCCGTTCTACCTGACTGGACAGCGGGTGATGCTGGCGGGCGAGCCGTACCTCGTGGGTGTCGGGATCGATATCGCGGCACGGCGCCACGCGGAGGAGTCGCTGCGGGCACTCGCGAACGCCGTCAACTCGGCGGGTGACGTCGTGTTCGTCACCGACATCGGCGGCACGATCACGCATGTCAATGAGCGGTTCACCGCACTCTACGGACACGAGCCGGCGGAGGTCGTCGGCAAGGTGACCCCCCGCATCCTGAAGAGCGGATGCCAGTCGTCGGAGTTCTACCGCGACGCGTGGAGCGCGCTGCTCGGCGGTGAGCGGGTCCATGGCGAGGTGGTGAACCGGACGAAGGATGGACGGCTGCTGCCGGTCGAGGAGACAATCACGCCGTACCGTGATGATACGGGGCGGTGTGTCGGGTTCATCGCGGTGCAACGCGAGATCGGCGCGCGCATCCGTGCGCAGGCGGAGTCGCGCCTGCTGCAGGCGGTCATGCTCGGCGTCGGCGAGGCGGAGACGCTCGATGACGCCCTGGCCTTCGTGCTGCGCGAGGTCTGCGCGGTGACCGGCTGGGCAATCGGCGAGCTCTGGGTGCCGACCAGCGACGGCACCCGACTGGACTGCCACCCCGTCTGGCATGGCGCGACGCCGGCACTGCGGGAGTTCCGCGACGCGAGCCGCGCGACGCGTTTCGGTCCGGGAGAGGGTCTGCCGGGGCGCGTCTGGCGGTCGAAGCGTCCGGAGTGGCTCCCGGACCTCCGATCCCCTTCGCGGTTCCCCCGCACGCGGGCCGCCGCCGCGGCCGGCCTGCATGCGGGACTCGCGGTGCCGGTGCTCGCCCACGGCGAGGTGGTGATGGTGCTCGGGTTCTTCATCGTCGAGCCGACGGCCGAGGACGCGTCGCGCGTCGAGCTCATCGCCGCCGTCGCGGCCCGGATCGGAGCACTCATCGAGCGCCGGCAGGCGCAGGACGCGCTCGCCAGGCGCGAGGCGTTCTTTCGCGCCCTCATCGAGAACGCCTCCGACCTCATCACCGTGCTGGACCTCGATGGCGCGATCCGGTTCCAAGGTCAGTCGGTGGAGCGCCTCCTGGGATTCCGCCAAGAGGAGATGGTCGGCCGGTCGGCACTCGAGTGGGTGCATCCGGACGATCTCGAGCGGGTCATCGCGATCATGGAGCGAGTCCGCGGCGGGTCGGACCGGCCCGCGAGCGTGGACTACCGCGTCCGGCACGCCGATGGTCGCTGGCGTACACTCGAGTCCATCGTCCGTCGCGTCGTCGAGCCCGCCGGCACGAGCGTCGTGCTGGTGAACTCCCGCGATGTGACGGCGAGTCGGCGGCTGGAGGAGCAGCTGCATCACTCGCAGCGGATGGAAGCGATCGGCCGGCTCGCCGGCGGCGTGGCGCATGACCTCAACAACGCGCTCGCGGTCATCATGATGGAGTCGGGCGAGATCAGCACCGTCGCGGGGCTGACGCCACCCGTGCGACACGGCGTCGAGCAGATCGCCAAGACCGTCGAGCACGCGGTCGGGCTGACGCGACAGCTGCTCCTGTTCAGTCGCAAGCAGGTCACGCGACTCCGCGACCTCGATCTGAACGCGAGCGTACAGAACCTCGTCACCATGCTCCAGCGCATCATCGGTGCGGATGTGCACCTCGAGGCGATCCTGCATCCGGAGCCGCTGTGGGTGCGCGCGGATGCCGCGATGCTCGAGCAGGTCGTGCTCAACCTCGCCGTCAACGCGCGGGATGCGATGCCGGCGGGTGGTCACCTGCGGATCGAGACCGCGCGGCTGGTGGATGACGATGCGGTGCATGGTCGGCATCCCGAGACGACCACGAAGGGCCATGTCGCGCTGCGGGTCAGCGACACGGGCGAGGGCATCGCCGCCGACGTGATCCCGCACATCTTCGAGCCGTTCTTCACCACGAAGGGCATCGGTCAGGGCACAGGCCTCGGCCTCGCCACGGTCTTCGGCATCGTCGAGCAGCACGGGGGATGGATCGAAGTTGACAGCACGCCGGGGCGCGGCACGACCTTCGTGGTCGCGCTCCCAGCACACGAGGTCGTCGCCGAGGAGGCGACCCCAACCACCGTCCCGATGCCAGGCCGCGCGCCGTCCGGTGGGACCGAGACCATCCTCCTCGTGGAGGATGATCCCGCCGTCCGGGCCGCAGCGCGGACCATCCTCACCCGCAACGGCTACCGGGTGCTCGCGGCCGCGAGCGGCGTCGAGGCGATGGCGATGTGGCCGAGCATCGAAGCGTCGGTCGCGCTGATCCTCACGGACCTCGTGATGCCGGGCGGCATTGGCGGCCGAGACGTCGCCGAACGTACCCAGGCATCGCGGCCCGGGTTGCCCGTGGTGCTGATGACCGGATACAGCCCGGAGCTCGCCGGACGGACGCTGTCCGAGCGAGACGGCGCGGGCTTCCTGCAGAAGCCGTTCACGCGTGATGCGCTCCTCGAGACGGTGCGTCGCTCGCTCGACGAGTGCCGGCGCGCAGACGGCTGACCAGGTCCGGGCGCCACCCCAGCACCGCCACCCCCGCGGTGCCGGCCGCGAGGAGATTGGCCACGACGATGGACCACCACGGGAGCACCACACGCAGTGGGCCGGACACCGCACCCACGACGCCCACCGTCACCGCACCGCCGCCCACGATGATGCCGACGAAAAGCGGCCGTCCCAGTGCCCCCGTGACGAAGGCGTGCACGATCCGGAGGACGACGAGGCCGATGAGCAACGAGAGGGCGAGGTGCAACGCAGTGTAGGCGATCACCGCCCCGGCGTCGACGGGCGTCGGCAGGCCAAGGCCGCCCGTATCGCGCACGCCGCGGAACACCGCGCGGCCGAGCTGATTCACCGAATAGAGCGCGCCGCGCGACGCGAGCACGTCGAAGGCGGCGTAGAAGAGCGCCACGGCGACGAACGCGATCAGTCCGACCTGTACGCCCTGCCGCACCCAGCGGGAATCCGACATGTACCCTCCTCGGGGAATCGCGTCCCGTGACGCTTCCGATCCATCGCGCGAACAGGTGCTCCGTCGCCGTTCAGGCGGGGAGTCGGCGCCACCCGCGCCACATCCAGGCGACGATGCCGGTCAGCGAGAGTGCGCGCAGCACCTCACCGGCCATCACCGTGCCGCCGTAGGCATCGGCCAGGCGCGGTGCGGCGAACCAGTAGTACGCGCCGATCGACGCGCCGCCGAGCACGAAGAGTGCGCGAGCGCCGCGCACCGGACCGAGCAGGAGCGCGGACGCGGCGACGCTCCCTGCGACCCACTGCCCCACGGTCGCGTAGGTCGCGAGCGCCTGCGACACAGGGCCGTCGACCGTCATGAAGTACCCGATGATGAAGCCGGGGAACGCGCTCGCGAACAGTCCGAACGGAGAGAGGATCCAGTGACGCCCGCGCCCCCCGGCGAGGCTCTGCACCGCACTCTTCCGCCCGGCCAGATCGGGGCAGCCCAGCGCGACGCAACGATTGCAATCGACGCACCGGGCGCTCCCCACGTCGAGCAGCGGAGCCTGGCCATAGAGCTTCTCGACCGGCAGCACCGGACAGAGCGCGTTGCAGAAGCCGGCGCGCCGCGACGCGACCAGGCCCGAGAGCAACGCGAGCGCCGCCACCGTGGTGACCGTGACGGTCATCGCGAGGCCATTCGCATTGAACAGGAATCGCCGCGCGGGGACCATGAGCACGAGCAGGCCGATGCCGACCGCCCAAGCCAGCACCGGTGCCTTGAGCAACCGCCCCGAACTCCGGCGCGCACCCAACTCGTTGAGTGTCGCGAGCGGGCACACGTTGCGCCAGATCATCGGATTCACCAGGAACACCGCCGGGAGCAATGGGATCACCATGTCCCAGAGCAGGTGCAGTGACGCCTCGGGCGCCAGGACGAACGCGGCGAGCAGCAGGACCGTGAGGATGACGCCGATCGACTGGGCGGCGCGCCAGAGCGGGTGTGCGGCGACGAGGGGAAGCCGGACGACGGACACAGGACCTCGTGTGGCGAAAGGGGGTGGATTCGCGCCGACGCGGATTATATCATGCATCTGGCCTGCATGTTATAAGCGAATCCCCGACACGATGCGCGTCGGGGCCCCGGCGTTCGATCTGCGGCGGATCAGCGGCCGCGTCCCTCTCGTCCCACACTCGTGACCGAGTCCGCGCGGCCGACCCCGCCTCCGCCCTACCTCCCGCTGCAGCGATGGCTCATCGCGTGCATCGTGGCCGTCTTCCTCGCGGTCGTCGTGGGCGGCATCACGCGACTCACCGAGAGCGGACTCTCGATCACCGAGTGGAAGCCGGTCTCCGGCGTCCTGCCGCCGATGACCCCGGCCGAGTGGGCGTCGGCCTTCGAGGCGTTCCAGCGGATCCCGCAGGCCGAGACGACCCACAAGGGGATCACGCTCGAGGGATTCAAGCTCATCTACTGGTGGGAGTGGTTCCACCGGATCCTCGCGCGCAGCGTGGGCCTCGTCTTCGCGATCCCGTTCCTCGTGCTGCTCGCGCGCGGCGGCATCCCGGAGCGGCTCCACATGCGGCTCACGGTGCTGCCGCTGCTCACGCTCGCGCAGGGCGCGCTCGGCTGGTACATGGTGCAGAGCGGCCTCGCGGAACGGTCGTCGGTGAGCGCGTACCGGCTCACGGCGCACCTCGCGCTGGCGCTCGCGATCCTCGTGATCGCCGTGTGGACCCTCGCCGACCTGCGACCCGCCGCGCGCGAGGAGCGCGCCTCACCACGCTGGCGCTGGGCGATGGGGCTGATGGTGACGCTGCTCTTCGTGACGCTGCTCTCCGGCGGCTTCGTCGCCGGGCTCCGCGCGGGCCGCATCTACAACACCTTCCCCCTGATGGGAGAGCACCTCGTCCCGTTGGGCTACGGCCAGCTCACGCCCTGGTGGCGCGATGCCTTCGAGAACCCGGCGGCGGCGCAGTTCCATCCCCGGGTGCTCGCGATCGGGACCGGCGTCCTCGCGTTGCTGCTCGCGCTGCGCGCGCGGGCACGCAACGCCACGCTCGGCGCCGAGGCGGCCTCGGCGGTGCGGTGGATGGGCGCCGTGGTCCTCGCGCAGGTCACGCTCGGCATCGCCACGCTGTTGCTCGCGGTGCCGATCGCCCTCGGCGTGGCGCATCAGTTCACGGGCGTGCTCGCGCTGAGCGTGGGGGTGCTGGCGTTGCACCGGGTGCTCGGCGCATCGGGGTCGGCGAGCAGGTAGTCGAGGACGTCCTGCGCGGTGTACGAGCGGCGCCCTCGGGCGATGCAGGCGAGTTCGAGCAGGCTGTCGCCACTGGTCACGAGCGGGAGTTCCGCGCCAGTTGCCTCACGGACCTGCGCCATGCCGATGGCCGCCGCGAGCCCGTTGCAGAGGCAGCGGCGACCGAGGGTCTGTTCCACGGTGCCGCCTGCCTTGACGTACTGTTCCACCGGCGCGGCGGCGCAGCGATAGGCGATGCGTCCATCGGGGCCGCGTGCGGCGGTGCGAAGGTAGCCGAGGTCACAGATGCGTGCGCGATCGATCGGCGCCTGGTCGAGCGACCGCGCCTCGACGAGCTTGAACGGGAAGCCGGTGGGCGAGGCGCGCGGGTCGGTGAAGAGCCCGATGTCGCCGTGCGCGAGGTCCTCGAGCACGCTCCGCTTGATCGCGGGCGTGAAGCCGGACTCGTCCGCGAAGGCGAAGGCGGTGCCCACCTGAATGCCGGCCGCCCCGAGCTGACGGGCGTTGCGCAGGGCCTGCGGGGAGCCCACGCCGCCGGCGAGCCAGAAGGGCTTGCCCAGCTCGCGCATGGCGTCGAGGTCGGCGACATCCCGGTCGCCGTAGACGGGCTCCCCGCGCGCATTCAGTTGGAGCGCGCCGCGCGGTGGGGCGTTATGGCCACCGGCCGTCGCGCCCTCCACCACGAAGCCGTCCACCGTTCCGTTGGCCTTGCGTGCGAGCGTCGCGGCGAGGGAGTGCGCGGAGACGATGGCGAAGAAGCGCGGTCGCGTGAGTTGACGGTCCGCGCCGAGGAAGTCGGCGGGATCGAGCCGGAGGAAGAGGGGGTCGTCGGCGGGCTGTCCCTCGACGTCGAAGCGCAGCGTGGCGGGAGCACCACGCGCGAGCGCATCGAGTGCGCCGGGGATCTCGCGCGGGATGCCGGCGCCCATCAGCACCACATCCACGCCGGCCAACATCGCGCCGTACAGTGACGCGAGCGTGGGGAGTTGGACCTTGGTGAGCAGGTTGATCCCGACCGCACCCTGATGCCCTTCCTTGGCGAGGTGGACCTCGACGAAGTTCGCCGCGATGGTGACCTGCTCGCGCAGCGCGCTCACCGCCTGCTTGTACATGGGTAGCACGCGATACGGCTCCCCCGGCGCGCGGCCCTCCGGTCGGAAGTAGCGGCGGAGCAGGTCCGCGGCGACGCCAGGCAGGGGGAGATGCTCGAGGGCCCGGCGCACCGCGCCGCCGATGTCGCCATCCTGCAGTCGGCGGATGAGCACGGTGTCGAGCGCGGTGCCGGAAACGACGCCGAGCTGGCCTGCGGACGAGACGGCACGGGCGAGGCGCCAGTCGGACACCGCGACACCCATGCCTCCCTGGATGATGAGCGGTTGCGCGAGAGCGGACATGTCGTGGTGGAGAGGTGGGAGAGTGCGGAAGCGCTCAGCGCTCAGCGCGCTCCCGCTGCACGATCGCGAGCGCCTCGCGCACGCGCTGCGGCGCGCCTTCGATGCGCCAGGCCTCGCGCCCGTCCGGATCGACGAGCACGATGACGCTGCCATGCGAGATCATGCCGGTGTCCGGGTCGCGCTGGCGCGCGATGCGCCACGCATCCAGCGCGGCGTTCACCTCGTCCACGCTGCCGGAGAGGGCGCGGTCATGCGGCGCGAGTTCCCACGCGGTCGCGATCGCGCCGAGCCGCTCCGGTGCGTCGCGCCACGGGTCGAGCGAGACGACGAGCAGCGGGACCGAATCGGCGCCCTCGTCCGCGCGGGCGCGCTTCGCCTGCTGCACGATCACCGGGCAGATGTCCTCGCAGTGGCCGAAGGCGAACGTGACCATGACCCAGCGCCCGCGGTAGGCGTCGAGGCGAGTGACGCTGCCGAGCTGGTCCCGCAGCGCGAGCGGTGGGGCGGGTGCGTGTCCGCGTGCCGGGAGGGCGGCGGAGATCACGAAGGCCTCGCCACCGGCGAGCCCACGCGCATCGGCGACGCGTCGACCGGCGGCGAGGAGCCCGGTCGCGAGCAGGAGGGTGACGACGGTGGTAGCGGCGCGCCCGACGAAGCTTCCGTGGAAACGTGCGAGTCCGGCGCGCAGCTCAGCGCCCCAGACGATGGTGAGCACTGCGAGCATGCCGATGGGCTCGCCGACGAGCAGGAGCCAGCCGCCGGCGTGCGGGAGTCCGGTGCGCGAGGCGCCGAAGCAGACCTCGCGCGTGAGCACGAGCCACGCCGGCGCGTCGGCGCCGAGCGGCGCCAACGCGAGCCACCACCAGCCGGCGCTGATGCCGAGGATCGCCGCGAGTGCCACGACCGCCAGGGACGGCCGTGGCATCGCGCGGTCGTTCAGCCGACCTTCCAGAGGAACGAGAGGAGCTTCCAATTGGTGAAGTAGTAGGCGATGAAGGCGAGCAGGAAGACGGCGACGAGGACGATCGTCCCCGGCGTGGGGCCCATCCACCCGCGGGCCGGCGCATGCATCTCGGCGTTCCGCGTGTCGACATCGGCGGAATGCGTGGGCGGATGCGTGAGACCCTGCGGCACGCCGACCATGGCGACGCCGCGCGTGATCTCGCCGAGCGGTTCACCGAAGAAGACCGACTTCACGGCGATGAGGATGAAGCCCAGCGCGGCGGTGACGGCGAGGATGCCGCCGATGCCCATCAGCGCGAGGACGAGGTCCACCGCCGGGTTGAACTCCACGCTGAACGGGGCGCCGCTGAACGAGATGTCCCAATGGCGCCGCGGCACGCCGAAGCTGCCGGCGAAGGTCATGCCCATCGACAGGAAGAGGATGCCGAAGGAGAAGAGGTACGGTTGGACCTTCGCGAATCCCCAGAAGGCGACCTTGCGCCGGAAGATGAGCGGCAGGAGGTAGTAGGTCGCGCCCATGAAGGCCATCGCGGTGCCGCTCACGACGGTGGCATGGAAATGCCCCGGCACGCGCAGCGTGTTGTGCGCGATGATGTTGATCTGCTCGGTGCCGATGGTGACGCCGGTGATGCCGCCGACGAAGCCGAAGAAGATCACCGAGAGCACGAGCGAGCTGAAGCCCGGGTCGCCCCACGGCGCGCGCCGCAGCCAGCCGAAGAGCCCCTGCGTGTAGCCGCGGAGCCGCATCCCGAGCTCCATGCCGGCCGGGATGGTGAAGCCGTGGATCATCGAGGCCAGCACCGCCATGTACATGAAGTACGACGTGTTGGTGATCTTCCATGCCGAGCCGAAGCCCGGGTCCACGAGCAGGTGGTGCGCCGAGGCCATGGAGATGAAGAGCACGTAGAGCACGAAGGCGCTGCGACTGACCTTCTCGTTGAGGACCACGGCGCCGACCGTCAGTGAGCCGAGCATGTACCAGATGGAGACCTGCGCGGCCATGTTGATCTGCTGGGACGAATGGCCGAGCGCCCACCAGATCATCTTGTAGATCTGCGGGTCAATCGTCTTGATGAGCCCGATGGACCAGAGGAAGGTGGGGATGTAGATGAGCGCGCCGTGGAGCAGCGTGATCACGGCGATGATCGCCGCCGTGAGTGCGCCGTACACCACGAGCGGCATGGAGCCCTCGTAGGTGCGCTCGCGCTTGGCGAGGGTGATCGTCGCGAAGAACTGCGCCGTCACGAGCAGCGCGCCGACGGCGAAGAGGATGATGCCGAGGTAGAACACCGGGTGCGCCTTGAGCGGCACGTACGACGTGAACAGCACGTCGGCGCGGCCGGTCCACTGCGCCCACTCGACCATGAGCGTGCCGAGGAGCATCAGCCCGAAGTTGAACCACCCGAGCCGCGGCGCGGCCGGCCGCGCATTCAGCAGCACGGTGCCGGCGAACCAGAGCACCGCCATCTCGAAGTAGATGATGAAGAAGATCAGCATGTTCATGCCGTGCACGCCGAGCAGCCGGTAGTACCAGGTGGCCGGGAGCAGGTGCACGGCCTGCCAGCGTGTGAGCACCAGCAGCAGCGCGGCGATCGCGCCGACGAGCAAGGCCACCACGGCGACCACGGCGTTGGCCTTGATCAGCGCCTCGGCCTGGGAATGGATCCGCCGGCCGGTGGCGGGGCAGGTGCGGAAGAGTCCGGTGTCAGGTGCAGGGGCGGTCACGGTTCGTCCCCCCGCTTGATGGTGGAGGTCGCGTTGTCCGCGACCGGCGCGCCGGCCGCATCCACGACGATCACGCGGCCCACCATGGTGTGGTGACCGATGCCGCAGAACTCGTTGCAGATGACACGGAAGTCACCGGAGGCGGTCGGCGTCACGCGCAGGCCGTAGTCGTAGCCCGGCGATACCGCGAAGTTCACGTTCAACGGGTAGAGGCTGAAGCCGTGGTTCACGTCGAGCGACGAGAGGTGCAGCATGTACTCCTTGCCCTGCTCGAGCTGCAGGATCGGATACCACTGGAAGGAGAGCGCCGTGAGGTAGATGTCGCTCCCCGGCGGTGGGGCTACGATCGGGATGCCCTGGTCCTCGCCGACCTTGTACTGCGCCGCGAAGGCGACCGTCCGCTCGTAGAACGCGCGCGGCTCGACCTTGCGGCGCACACCGGACGGGTTCTGCCCGCCCTTCCAGTGCCAGAGCGGCATCATCGCGAAGAGCACCATGCACCAGAAGAAGGCGATGGCCACCCAGACCTTCTCCGCCTTGTGGGCCGGCTTCCACCACACGCCGGGGACGGGGTCGAGCCCCGTATGGACCTTGGTCAGCATGGCATCCTCACGGGAGCGTGGCTTGCGGCATCGTGAGGATCTCCCACATGCCCCAGCCGGTGTAGACCACGAACATCACGACGATTCCGGCGACGAGGAGCAGCCAGACATTGTCGAACATCCGCTGCATGAGCGGGATGGGCTCATGGGGCCCGCGGGCGTCAGTGGGATCCATCGCGTGCGTACTCCTCGGTCGGGGGGGGACGACGGGAACGGCGATCATGTTGCAAATATCATGTCGACATGATAGATACCGCGCAAGATGAGCCCAGACACCCGACCAGCGGACCCGCCCCTCCTGCGGCGCGCCGAGGCCGCGGCGCGCGCCACGGTCCGCGCGCTCGACACGGCGGCCCACCGACTCTACGGCTGGCGCTTCAACCCGCTGCACCAGAGCGGCGCGCTCGCGGCGTGGATGCTCGTCCTGCTCACCGCGACGGGACTCTACCTGTTGCTGGTCTACCGGATCGGCGCGCCTTCGGCCTCGGTGGCGCGCCTCGCCGCCGACCCATGGCTCGGGGCCTGGACGCGGTCGCTCCATCGGTACGCGACCGACCTCTTCGTCATCGCCACCGTCCTCCATGCGCTGCGCCTCTTCGGCCAGGCCCGCCAGTGGGGGCCACGCACGCGCGCCTGGCTGAGTGGCCTCTTCCTGCTCGGGGTCGGTCTCGCGTGCACCTGGACCGGCTTCGTGATGGCGTGGGACAGCTTCGGCCTCCGGCTCGCCATCGCCGGCGCGCGCCTCTTCGACGTGCTGCCCGTGCTCTCCGAACCGGTCGGACGGATCTTCGCCGGCGATCGCCCGGTCCCCGGGGCCTTCTTCTTCCTCAACCTGTTCGTCCACATCGCGCTGCCGCTCGCGATGGGCGTGGGGTTCTGGCTGCACGTCTCGAAGGTCGCGCGTCCGACGCTCGCGCCGCCCCGCGACCTCCGCTGGCGCGTGACGATCGTGCTGCTCCTCCTCGCGATCCTCTGGCCTGCGCCGCTCGGCCCTGCCGCCGACCTCCTCGCGTTGCCCGCGACGACGCCGGTGGATCTCACCACGACCTGGTGGCTCCCGCTGGCCGAGCAGGTGTCGCCTTGGCTCGTCTGGGGCGCGGTGCTGATCGTTGCGTCGATCCCGCTGACGGTGCCGGCGCTTGCGCGCCGTGCGCGAGCGGGCTCGTGGACCCCGAGCGTCGTGGATCCGCGGCTCTGCACCGGCTGCGACCAGTGTACGCAGGACTGTCCGTGGGAGGCGATCGAGATGGTCGCGCGCGACGACGGCCGGCCGACGCTCGTCGCGCGCGTGGATCCCGCGCTCTGCGTGAGTTGCGGCATCTGCGCCGGCTCTTGCGCGCCCATGGGTGTCGGACCCGCGGGCCGGACGGGACGCGACCAGCTGGCCGCACTGCGCCTCGGAATCCTCCCCCAGCTCCGGCGCGTGCCTGAGAGTGATCGGCTCGTGGTCGTCCGCTGCGGACAGACCTCGGCCGCCCTGCACGCGAGACTCGCGGCTGCGGGTGCGCGCGTTCTGGAGGTCACTTGCGTCGGCAACCTGCACAGCTCCGTGATCGAGCTCCTTGTCCGGCAGGGCGCACCGGGCGTGCTCATCGCGGGCTGCCCGCCGCGCGATTGTGTCGGCCGCGAGGGACCCAAGTGGCTGGAGCAACGGATCTTCCACGAGCGAGAGGCCGAGTTGCAGCCGCGCGTGGATCGTCTTCGCGTGCGTACCACCACGGCGGCGATCGGTCTCGAGGACGAGACATTGGCCGAGCTCGCGGAGTTCCACCGCGCCGTGTCGGCGCTCGGTCCGCCTTTGTCCGAGGCCGACATCGACCTGCGCGACCTCTGCGAGAGGGCGAGCGACGAGGTGCACGCGTGAGCGGCGGTCGCCGTCGGCTCGCCGTCCCGGTGAGCGTCGCCTTCGCCGCGGCGCTCGCCGCGATGTCGGGCGTACCGGTCCGGTGGTACCCTCCGGCGGCAACGGAGCTCCGGTTGTCGTGGAGTGCGCGGCCGGAGCGTCTTGAGGTCTGTCGCGAGCGCTCCGACGCCGAACTCGCCGAACGGCCGGCGCACATGCGGCAGCGGATGGAGTGCGAAGGTCGGTCGGCGACCTACGCGCTCTGGGTTCTGGTGGACGAGGACACGCTGGAGGAGTCCGTCGTGCGGGGGTCCGGATTGCGACAGGATCGTCCGGTGCACCTGTTGCGGCGTCACCCCGTGCGGGAGGGGAAGCACCGCGTGCGGGTGCGGCTCGTCCGACGAGAGGAGCGCACGGACGCGGAAGCCCGCGATCGGCGCGAACAGGTGGAGCGGGCCCAGGAGGCGCTCCCGCCCCGGGCCGAGCTGGACACGGTGTTAGAGTTCGGGCGTGGCGCGGCGGTGATGGTCACGTACCGGGACGGTGCCATCGTCGTGCAGCCCGCGCCGCCGCGCTGAGCACGGCGCGGCGAACGCGTCCCCTCTCACGTCATGCGAGCCGAACCGGATGCTGAATCAGTCCGCTGAGTATGCGCTCCGCGCCGCGGCGCGACTCTCCGTCCTTCCGCCGGACGGGTCGATGCAGGCGCGCGAGCTGGCGGACGCGCTCGACGTCCCGGCCAACTATCTCTCCAAGGTGCTGCACCAGCTGGCCGTGGCGGGAGTCCTAGAGTCGCGACGCGGGCGCAGCGGCGGTTTCCGGCTGGCGCGCCCCGCCGGCGAGATCACGCTCGAGGCGGTGGTCGCGCCGTTCGAGGATGTTGGCCGATACCGGCAGTGCCTCCTCGGAAAGTCGGTCTGCAGCGACAGCCGGCCCTGCGCCGCGCACGCACGGTGGAAGCCGGTAGGGCGCCTGATGACGAGCTTCCTGACACGGACCACGCTCGCCGATGTCGGGCAGCGGCCAATCCGCATCAGCGGGCGCTGACCTCGCCGCGCTCGGGATGGGGATCGCGTTCGTGGACGGCGCGGCCGACTTCCGGAACCTCTTCGAGCCGAACCAGCAGGGTCCGTTCATCAGCGCCGTGAAGCACAAGACGTTCGTCGAGGTGAACGAGGCGGGGACCGAGGCCGCGGCGGTGACCTCGGTGGGCATGGTGGCCACGAGCGTGCCGCCGAGCTTCACGGTGAACGAGCCGTTCCTGCTGGTGATCCGCGAGCGGTTCTCCGGGACGATCCTGTTCATGGGGAAGATCCTGCGGGTGCCGTAGCGCGGCCTGATCGCGTACGTCGGCCCTTTTCACGGATGCGGGACGACGGACCGGCTGCCACCCGGTTCGCGCGCGTGTGCCGGGACGATGGCCCGCCTCCCGCCCGGATCGCGCGCGTGTGCCGGGACGACGGCCCGCCTCCCGCCCGGGTCGTGCGCGTGTGCCGGGACGACGGACGCGCTGCCGCCGGGGTCTCGCCGAGTGCGCCGTCGGTGCAGTAGACTCTCCTGCGCCCAGATCGGAGACCCGCACGATGAAGAAGCAGCAGCAGCACGTGGTGGAGTCGTTCACACGGATCCGTGTGTTCGTGCGGGCCCTTCCCGCGCCGGACGAGCCGGCACTCGCGTCCGCGACGGAGTCGCTCGACCGCGCGCTCGCGCGTCTGCGCGACGTCGCGAAGCGACAGGAACTGGGACCGATCGAGATCCGTTCCTCGTTCGCGCGCCAGCAGGGCCTCATGGCCACCCTGCGCGACGAGCACATCCGTCCGCTGGTGGCGATCGCGCGCTCGAAGATCGAGGCGACGGACGACGTCGGTGTGCGGGGGCTGTTCCGCACGCCGAAGGCGAAAGTCCGCGCGACGCGCCTCCTCCTGGTGTGCGACGGCATGCTCGAGACGCTACCGCCGTTCGCCCCGATGTTCGTCGCTGAGGGGATGCCCGACGACTTCCTCGACCGGTTCCGTGCCGCTCGGGACGCGCTCGACGCGTCGATCCGCGACCGGGAGGCGGCGTGGCTCATGCGCTCGACGGCGACGCTCGAGCTGAGCGAGTGCCTGCGGTCGTGCCGTGCGGCGACGGACCAGATCGACGCGCGGATCCGCGCGACGTACCGCCGCGACGAGGCGATCCTGCGCACGTGGAGAGAGGTGAAGCGCGTGGGGCGGCGCCCCGCCTCCAGGTCGGATTAGCTCGCCCGGATGTAGAGCGCCTGCTTCATCTGCTGGGCGCGGAGCACCGCGAAGACGCCGGAGGGTTGCAGGATCACGCCGGGGACGAGCCAGCGCTTGGCCTGCTCCTGCGCGACGGCCTCGGAGACCCGGTCCGCGTCCACGATCAGCGCCACCAGGTCCTGCAGGGCCACGTCGCACGCCAACGCCACGCCGCCGCGCTGGATGAAGTTGGGGAGGGACGAGGCTTGCATCACCGGCGGGAGTCCGTCGGTGTCGGTCATGAGGACCGGATTGCGGTCCGTCGGCGCGCCGGTCACCGGGTGCGTCACCGCGCGCGACTTGCCGATCCCGTACTTGTCCCAGAAGCCCTGCTGCATGGCGAGCACGATCGCGTTGTGCCGCAGCACGAGCGCGGTGGAGAGTTCGCTCGCGGCCATCCCGAGCACCGCCTGGTACTGCCGCGCCCAGACGGAGGCGCGCCAGACGCCGTAGCCGCTCTCGATCTCGGGCACGTCGAACACGGTGCGCACCGTGCCCGTGAGGCGCTCGTGCCAGCGCACGTCCCACGCGCCCTGCGCGACGTCGCGGCGCAGGTCGGCGGGGACCGCGTGCGCGGCGCCCGGCGGCGTCGGGAGCGTCCCGAGCGCGGGGAGCGTGGCGAGTGCCGACGCGCCGAGGGCGAGCGAGTCGAGGAAATCGCGGCGGCTGGTGGTCATGTCTGGTCTCCGTGGGTGGGAGTCGGTCGGGCGAGGGTTCGCCAGGGGACCGAACGCTCCAACTTGCATCGGCACGCCGTGTTCGGCGAGGCCGCCGATGCCCCGGTCGCGGACGATCGACGAGGTGAATCTGCCCGCGCGCCTGGCGTCCCGGTTTTCGTCGCGCCGCCGTTCGGCTAGATTGCGCATCATGGAACGAGTGATCCGTGTCTTTCCCTCACACGACGCAGCGGATCGGGCGGACCACGACGAACTGTCCGCGATGTCGCCGCAGGAGCGCCTCGACCGGGCGCTTGCGCTCCAGACCCGCTACCGCGAGGCCCACGGTGATCCTGGACAAGGACTTGCGCGAGTTGCTCGCGTTGTTGAACGCCGCCGGGGTTGAGTTTCTCGTCGTCGGCGGTCACGCGGTCGCATTCCACGGCAGGCCGCGCTTGACGGAGGACCTCGATCTCTTCGTGCGGCCTGATCTCGCCAACGGTGAGCGGATCATGCGTGCCCTGCAGGCGTTCGGGTTCGGATCCCTCGGGATCACCGCGGCCGACTTCAGAGCCGACGACCGGGTGATCCAGCTCGGCCGTGCCCCGAACCGCGTGGATCTGCTGACCAAGCTCTATGGCGTGGACTTCGCCGACGCGTGGAGTCGCCGTGTCGCGGCGCGCCTTGATGATGCGGACGTCTGGATGATCTCCCGCGAGGATCTCATCCGCAACAAGCGCGAGACGGGGCGCACGCAGGATCTCGCGGACGCGGAGTTCCTCGAACGGTTCGGTAGCTGAACGCACCGAGGCGGACGCCTCTCCGGCGACGGCGCAGGACGGCTCCCTCGTCACCCGTATCGACCTTCGCACGCGACCCTTCGAGGTGACCATGCGACGCGCGATGTCCTTGCTCATGCTCGCGATGCTCGGTCTGCAGGCCGCTCCGTGGAGCGCGGTCGGAGCGCAAGGCACGACCGAACGGTCGGTCAGTGACTCGCTCAGGTGTCCTCGGTGCCGGATCGAGCGCACCGTCGAGGCCCGGCTGCATTCCACTTCGCTCGAAGGCGAGATCGATGAGATGCCACTCGGCGTCCGGCGCAGTGCCCGCGGCGCGATCTGGGTGCTGTCTCAAGGGCTCGGTCCGCGACTCTATGATCCCCGAGGTGCCTTCACGCGCGCGATCGGGCGGACCGGACGCGGTCCGGGCGAGTACAGCGCGGTCGATGATGTGGTGTGGCTCCCGGGCGATTCGGTGCTGGTCGTCGACGGCATCAATCGACGCGCGACGGTGATCTCGCACGAAGGTCGCGTGCGGCGCACCATCCAGATGCCGACGACCGTCCTCAACCTCTTCGTGCTCGAGTGGCCCTCCCGCCTCTTCGGGTCGGCGACGCTCGCGACGCCGGACGCGGCGGGACATGGACTGCACCTGATGAACCTCGCCGGCGCGAGCGCACGGATCACGCGTTCCTTCTCACCGGGAGCGGGCGCCCAACGAGCGAGTGACCGCGCGACCACCTACCACTACATCGCGGGGGCCGCGGGTGGTGGGATCCTGAGCGCGACACCCCATGCGTTCGCCGTGTACTCGTGGTCGCCCACGGGCCAACTCAGGTCCGCCCTCGTTCGCCGCGGCCCGTCGATCCCGGACCGGGTGCCGGATCAGGATGTCGGAACCCCGAACGTGCCGCCGTCGGCGGCGGTGACCGGGCTGATGGTCGACGAGGAGGGGCTCATCTGGCTCTTCATCCGTGTCCCGGCGACCACCTGGCGCCAGGCGTGGGCTGCGCTGCCCCCGGGATCGAATGAGGCGTCGCGTCGCCAGATCGACTGGTCGAGGCTCTTCAATACGCGCATCGAGGTGATCGATCCCGCGCGGGCCGAGCTACTCGCGCGCGTCGACCTCCCCGGTCTCGTGATCTCGACCCTCGGCGCTGCGCGCGTCGCGGTGTTCGGAACGTCCCCGCTCGGTGATCCCGAGGTGCGCATCGATCGGCTTCGGTTGCACAGGCCCACTGGCCGATAGGTAGCCCGGGGAACCGATCGGACCACTTCCTCCATACGACTCCGCTCAGCCCGCCACCCGCGCATCCGCGAACACCGGCGCCATCAGTCCCGCCAGCGACCGCCCATGCGGATCCTGCTTGGCGCGGATGTCGTTCACCATCGCGAGCGCGGTCCGGTCGCACGGCGGCAACGCCGCGTCGCTGGTCCCCAGCGGTGTCGTGCGCGCGCCCCACTTCACCAGCAGCGAGCAGTAGGTGAGTCCGCCGCCGAACGCCGGCATCAGGATCCAGCTGTCCGGCCGCACGCGACCCAGCTCGAGCGCCTCCACGAGCGCCACCGGCACCGTCGCCGCGCTCATGTTGCCGTACTTCTGCACCGTCACGATCACCTTCTCCATCGGGATCCCGGCGTACTTCGCCACCGCCTCGATGATCCGCAGGTTGGCCTGGTGCGGGATCACGAGGCTCACCTGCTCGGCGGTCACGCCGTGGTCGGCGAGCACCTTGGTGGACGCGCCCGACATCGCACCCACCGCGCGCTTGAAGATCGACTGGCCGTCGAAGTCCCAGAGCGTGTCGCCGAGGGTCACGCCCACGCCGGAGTAGCCGCAGCCGAAGCCGCGCACCCGCAGCGTCTGCCGCGCCTCGGCGTCGCACCCCATCACCGCGCCGAGCATCCCCTCCTCGTGATCGGTCGCTTGGAGCACCACCGCGGCCGCCCCGTCGCCGAAGAGCACCGCGACGTTGCGGTTGCTCCAGTCCATGTAGCGGCTGATCAGCTCGACGCCGATCACGACGGCGTTGCGGATGAGCCCGGTGCGGATCATCGCCGTCGCCGTCGCGAGGCCGTAGCAGAAGCTCGTGCAGGCGGTGTTGAGGTCGATCGCCGCCGCCTTCGTCGCGCCCAGCGAGAGCTGCACGCCGCTCGCACTGTTGGGGCAGAGCTCCTCGTTGCTCACGCCGCCGTAGATGACGAGGTCGAGGTCCTTCGCGTCGAGCCCCGCGCAGGCGAGCGCACGGCGCGCGGCGACGGTCGAGAGCTCCACCGCGGAGACGTGCGAGACGCGGCGTTCCTTCATGCCGGTGCGCGACGTGATCCACTCGTCGGAGGTCTCGAGGAAGGTCGAGAGGTCCTCGTTGGTGAGGACCGCCGGGGGCATGCAGGCGCCCCAACCGGTGATGGCGGCGTAGGTCATGGCAGGATAAGGTGCGGCGGGCGGGTCGCGGCCGCGAGGGGCGTGGCGCAAGTTCCCGGCGGAAGGCGCCCGGCTCAAGTTCCCCGGCGACCGGCCGATACTCTCGCCAGCATGCCGCATCCTCTCGGCACGACCCTGACGTGAACATCATCCTCGCGCTGTCGACGGTCTCGCTCTCGTTCCAGGTCGCGGCGACGCTCGCGGCCCTCGCGATCGCGCGCGCGCCGGGCTGGCGGCGCGTGCGCGTCGTCGCGGCGCTCGCCTTCACCGCGGGCCTCTACAGCCTCTTCGACCTGCTCGGCGCGCTCTACACGCGCGGCCTGGCGGCCCTCGCGTGGGTCACCAGCGCCAACCTCACCGTCGCCGCCGCCCACGTCGGCGTCTGGACCTGGTTCTCGTTCTCCGATCACGAGGGGAGTTGGCGGAGCGTCCCGCGGCGGTTGCGCCTCCTGGTGATCGCGCACGTCGCGCTGACCGCGGCGCTCGCGCTCGCCGGCGGCGCGATCGACGACAGCCGCACCGACCTCGTGAGCGTGCCCGCGCTCCACGTGGAGTTCGCACAACCGTACCTCACGCCCCTCGCCAGCCTCTCCGCGGCGGTCACACTCGGCCTCGTCCTGTTGAGCTTCGTGGCCCAGGTGCGCCAGGCGAGGGAGGGCGTGCGCGGCGCGAACTGGATCGCGGTCGGCTTCGTCATCTTCATCGCGTTCGGACTCCTCGAGGTCGCGATCGCCATGGGGCTCCTCGACTTCATCTATGTCGCGGAGCTCGGCTACCTCGCGCTCGTCATCCCGGTCCTCGCGCAGTTCGTGCGGCGTTTCACCGACGACGCCCACCGGCTGCAGGCGCTCACCGATCGTCTGGGCGAGGAGGTCGCGCGGAAGACGGCCGAGCTCGACACGGCGCGCGAGACGCTCGCGACCGAGGCGCGGTTCACGGCGCTCGGGCGCATGGCCGGCGGCGTCGCGCACGAGATCAACAATCCGCTGCAGGTGCTCACCGTGCGGCTCGAGGAGCTCGCGGAGGAACTGCCGGCGGGGCCGTCGGAGGCGCGCGACGCCGTGGAACAGTCCATCGCCGCGACGGCGCGCATCGAGCGCATCGTCGAAGGGATGCGCGCCTACGCCCGACCGCCGGCGGGGGCCGCGGAGCGCGTCGCGCCGGCCGAGCTGGTGCGCGCCGCGATGGAGCGGGTGCGTCCGCAAGCGGACCCGTCGATCGAGGTGCGATTCGCCCTCGACTCCGCCCCGTACGTCCTCGTGGACCGCGACCGCGTCGTGGGCGCGATCGTGCATGCGGTGCTGAATGCCAGCGTGGCGGTGACGCGTGCGGGCGCGTCGGGCCGCCGCATCGACCTCGTGACGCGGCGGGCAGGGAACGGCGACGCGCTGATCGAGATCCGCGACACCGGCCCCGGCTTCCCGCCCGACCTGCTGCCCCGCCTCGGCGAGCCGTTCCTCACCACGCGGCCCACGCAGCGCAGCGCCGGACTCGGGCTCTTCATCATGCGCGGGGTGATCGACGCGCAGGGCGGATCGCTCGAACTCGAGAACGCGCCCGAAGGGGGCGCGGTCGTGCGGATCAGGCTCTCCCCGGCCAGCGGCTGAGCCGCGTCACTCAGGGGACGACGGCCGTCGCCTCGATCTCCACCACTGCGCCCGGTTCCATCAACGCCGTCACCTCCACCGCGCTCATCGCCGGGAAGTGCTTCCCCAGCACCTCGCGATACGCCGCGCCGAGCGCGGGGCCGGCGGCGAGATACTCGGCCTTGCTCGTCACGTACCAGGTGAGCCGCACGAGATGCTCCGCGCGCGCACCGTCGCACGCCAGCACCGCGACGATGTTCTCGAGCGCCTGCCGCGCCTGCGCGACGAAGCCGCCGGGGACGATCCGCTGCTGCGCGTCCCACCCCACCTGACCGGCGACGAAGATCATCCGTCCCGCGGCGCTCACACCGTTGGCGTAGCCGCGCGGCCGGGGCCACCCGTCGGGTTGCAGCGTGCGCTGGGTCATGTCGTCTCCTTGAGCCGGAAGCGCTGGAGCTTCCCGGTGTCGGTCTTGGGGAGCGCGGCGACGAACTCCACCACGCGGGGATACTTGTACGGCGCGATCGTCGCCTTCACGAAGTCCTGGATGCCGTGCACCAGCGCCGCGTCGCCGGTCGCACCCGGCTTGAGCACCACGAATGCCTTGACGGCCTGCCCGCGGTCCGCGTCGGGCACGCCGACCACCGCGCACTCGGCGACATCGGGATGCTGCAGCACCGCCGCCTCGACCTCCGGTGCGCCGATGTTGTAGCCCGACGAGAGGATGAGGTCGTCGGTGCGCGCCTTGAAGAAGACGTACCCGTCGGCGTCCATCGTCGCGGCATCACCGGTGAGGTTCCAACCGCCCTGGACGTAGTCGCGCTGGCGCGGGTCGTCCATGTAGCGGCAGCCGGTCGGGCCGCGCACCGCGAGGCGCCCCACCTCGCCCGCCGGCAACGGGCGCAGCGCCTCGTCGAGGATCGCGACCTCGTAGCCGGGCACCGCGCGTCCGATCGCGCCGTGGCGCACGTCCGCCCCGGCGGCGGCGATGAAGATGTGGATCATCTCCGTCGCCCCGATCCCGTCGAGCATCTCGATCCCCGTGGTGGCGCGCCAGAGCGTGCGCGTCGCGTCGGGCAGCGCCTCGCCGGCCGAGACCGAGGCTCGCAGCGAGCGCGTGACGAAGCGCGAAGGCTCCTTCTGCATGGCGAGCGCCATCGCGCGATAGAAGGTCGGGGCGGTCCAGCTCACCGTCGCCTGTGTCGCCGCGATCGCCTCGAGCAGGGAATCAGGCGTCGCCTTCTCCACGAGGACCGTGCTCGCGCGCGCCGCGAGCGGGAAGGTGAGCAGGCCGCCGAGCCCGAAGGTGAACGCGAGCGGGGGCGTCCCGATGCACCGGTCGTCGGACCGCAGGCCGAGCACCTGCGAGGCGAAGCCGTCGCTCATCGCCAGCACGTCGCGGTGGAAGTGCATGCATCCCTTGGGCACGCCGGTGGTCCCGGACGTGAACGCGATCAGGCAGACGTCATCGCTCGACGTGGCCACGGCCTCGAAGGGGGCCGCGCGCTCGGCGGTGAGCCATTCGAGGGAGTCCTCGCCGCGATGCCCCCAGCAGCGGATCGCGTCGGCGCGGAGCGGGCCGTGCACCGCCTGCCGCAGGTCGTCCACGAGGCGCAGGTCGCACAGCGCCGCCGAGACCTGCGCGCGCGCGATGATCACGCCGAGCTCCTTGGCCCGCAGCAGCGGCATGGTGGTCACGGCGACGAGCCCGGCCTTGAGTGTCGCGAGCCAGGCCGCGGCCATCCAGCGGCCATTGAAGCCGCGGAGCAGCACGCGATTGCCCGGGACGAGGCCGAGGTCCTGCACGAGCACCTGCGCGAGCGCGTCCACCTGATGCAGCAACTCGCCGTACGTCACGTGCTCCCATCCGCCGTGCCCGTCGGCCACGACGAGCGCGATGCGGTCGCCATGGCCCTCGGCGATCGCATCGTCGAGCAACCGCGTCACGGCGTTGAGCCGCGGCGGATAGACGTACGGCGGCTCGGCGTGCATCACCGGCCACTCGGCGAGCGGCGGGAGCTGCTGGCGCGGCCAGAGGTCGAGATGCGCACTCGGCAGGAGGGGCGCGTGCATCGCGTGATCCTCGCGGTCAGGCGGTGGCGGCGGCGTCCTTCGCCGCCTTGAGGGCCTCACGGCCGACGAGCAGCCGCTGCACTTCGGTGGCACCCTCGTAGATCCGCAGGGCGCGGATGTCGCGATAGAGCCGTTCGACCACCTCGCCTACGCGCACGCCGCGTCCGCCGTGCAACTGGACCGCATGATCGATCACGCGTTGGGCGAGCTCCGTGGCGCCGAGCTTGGCCATCGCCGCGACGCCGGTGGTGCGGCCGCCCTGCGTGTCGCGCTGCCAGGCCGCGCGGTAGGTGAGGAGGGCGGCGGCATCGAGGTCGGTCGCCATGTCGCCGATGATCGCCTGCGCGAGCGGCTGCGCGCCGAGCGTCGCGCCGAACATCCCGCGCGCCTGCGCGTGCGCGAGCGTCTCGGTCATCGCGCGCCGCGCGAAGCCCACCGCGGCCGCGGCCACCGACGTGCGGAAGATGTCGAGCGTGCGCATGGCGAGCGCGAAGCCCGCGCCGGCCTCGCCGAGCAGGTGGTCGTCGGGGACGACGCAGTCGGTGAGCGTGAGCGTGGCGAGCGGATGCGGCGACATGACCTCGATCCGCGCGCTCGCGTCGAGCCCCGGCGTGGTGGCCGGCACGACGAAGCCGCTGATCCCCTTGGAACCGCCGAGCGCGGCGTCGCTGCGCGCGAAGATGCAATAGAAGTCGGCGATGCCGCCGTTGGAGATCCAGGTCTTCACGCCGTTCAGTCGCCATCCGCCGTCCACGCGCTCGGCTCGGCAGCTGAGCGCACCGGCGTCGGAGCCCGCGTCCGGCTCCGAGAGCGCGAACGCGGCGATCGCCTCGCCGGCGGCGACGCGCGGGAGCCAGTGCCGGCGCACCGCGTCGCTCCCGCCGAGCGTGATGGCGCCGGAGCCGAGGCCCTGCATGGCGAAGGCGAAGTCGGCGAGGCCGTCATGCGCCGCGAGCGCCTCGCGCAGCACGCAGAGGGCGCGGGAGTCGAGGGCGTCGAGTTCGCCGCCCCACGCCTTGGGGACGGTGTAGCGGAGGAAGCCCGCGTCGCCGAGGGCGCGCACCCAGGCGCGGCAGGCGGCATCGGTGTCGGTGTGCGCGATGTGCTGCGCGTGCGACCAGCGCGTCGCCGCGGCCGCGAGGTCGCGATGTGCGTCGTCGAAGAAGGGCCAGAGCAGGTGCGCGGGCGTGGCGGAGGCGGCCATCAGTTGCCCTCGAATGCGGGGGTCCGCTTGGCGGCGAAGGCCTCGAAGGCGCGCCGGAAGTCCTGCGTGCCCATGCAGAGGGCCTGTGCCTGCGCCTCCATCTCGATCGCCTGTTCGAAGGAGACGCTCCATTCCTGCTCGAGCATCCGCTTGGTCATGGCGTGCGCGAAGGCGGGGCCGTTGGCGAGGTCGCCGGCGCGCCGCGTCGCCTCGGCGAGCAGTGCCTCGGGGTCGACCACCGCGTTGTAGAACCCCCAGTGTTCGGCCTCGGCGGCGTCCATCGAACGGCCGGTGTAGAGGAGCTCGGCCGCGCGTCCCTGGCCGATGATGCGCGGGAGCATGGCGCAGGCGCCCATGTCGCACCCGGCGAGCCCCACGCGCGTGAAGAGGAAGGCCGTGCGGGTGCGCGGCGTGGCGAGGCGCAGGTCCGAGGCCATCGCGAGGATCGCCCCCGCGCCCGCGGCGACGCCGTCCACCGCGGCGATGATCGGCTGCGGGCACTGGCGCATCGCCTTCACGAGATCGCCGGTCATCCGCGTGAACGCGAGCAGCTCCGGCACCGCCATGCGCGTGAGGGGCTCGATGATCTCGAAGACGTCGCCGCCGGAGCAGAAGTTGCCCCCCGCGCCGGTGAGCACGATCGCCCGCACGTCGGTGGCATAGGGCAGGTCGCGGAAGAGGTCGCGCAGCTCGGCGTACGAGTCGAAGGTGAGCGGGTTCTTCCGTTCGGGGCGCGTGAGCGTGATGATGCCCACGCGTCCGTCATCCGTGGTGGTCCAGTCGAAGTGCGCCGGCGTGCGGCCCGCCATCGGGCGGCGCATCGCGGTCATCGGGTCGGTGGGCATCAGGCGATCCTCTCCAGTCTGAGATGCTGCTTCACGGAACCCAGCAGGGTGTGCATCGCCTTCCGCTCGGTGGCGGTCAGCGTCCCGAACAGATGCGCGACCGTGGCCTCGTGCTGCCGGGCCATCGCCTCGAAGTGACGCCGGCCGTTGGCGGTGAGGCGCACCACCGTCGCGCGCCGGTCGTCGGGCGCGGTCCGTCGCGTGACGTGCCCCTCGCCCTCGAGAGCCGCGACGAGCCAGGTGACGTTGCCGTTGGTCGTGAGCGTCGCCGCGGAGAGCTCGCCCATGCGCAGGCCCTCCGGCGCGCGATCGAGCTGCGCAAGGACGTCGAAGCGCGCGAGCGACGAGCCGAACTCGCGCTTGAGCATCTGGTCGATCGTCCGCTCCACCATGGTCGTGCAGGTGAAGAGGCGCAACCAGAGGCGCAGCGCCTCGTGGTCGTCGCCCTGCAGGCGCGTCTCCGGGTCGAGCCGCGCGACGGTCACGCGAGCTCGCCCATCACCATCGTGTGCTCGCCCGTGACGGCGCAGTCGGGTACCGCGTAGTGCAGCACCGCCGCGGCGACCTCGTCCACCGTGGCGAGCCGCTTCTGTCCCGAGTCGCGGATGATCGTCGCGAGCGCCTGCTCGGCGGTCAGCTGCGTCTTCGCGACGAGCTTCGCGACCGCGTCGCGCACCATGTCGGTGTCGACGTAGCCGGGGCAGACGGCGTTGACCTTCACGCCCTTGGGCGCGAACTCGATCGCGAGCGCGCGCGTGAGGCCCATCTCGGCGTGCTTCGCCGCGCTGTAGGCGGTGATGTACGGCCCGCCGGCGAGGCCGGCGATGCTCGCGACGTTCACGATCCGTCCGCCGCCACGCGCGACCATCCCGGGGAGCACCGTCTGGATCGCGTGCAGGGGCGCGAAGAGGTGCACGGCGAGCATCCGCTGGAAGAGCGCGTCGTCGCTCTTGAGGAACGGCATCGTCTCGGCGGTGCCGGCGTTGTTGACGAGCGCCTGCACCGGCCCGAGCGCCGCCTCGGCCTCGGCGATCGCGAGGCGCAGCGCGGCGGCATCGGTCACGTCCGCCCCGACCACGCCGGCGCGCACGCCCATCGCCTGCACCTCGTGCACCAGCGCCATCGCATTCGCCGGCGTGCGCACGAGGAGCGTGACGTCGGCGCCCGCCTTGGCGAGCCGCCGGACGATCGCCGCCCCGATCCCGCGATTGGCGCCCGTGACGAGGGCGTGCTGTCCTTGCATCGGCTTCACGTTAGTTCTCCCTTGGGCGGGGCGCCGGACGCGGCGGCGTTCGCCGCGCGTTCGCGCTCCATCAGTCGATCGAGTTGCACCTTCGCGGCCCGGTACTGCGGGGGCCAGAGCGGGGCGGTGCCGGCGTAGCCGAGCTTCGCCGACTCGGCGAGCAACCACGCCGGGTTGGCGAGGTGCGGCCGGCCGATCGCGACGAGGTCCGCGCGCCCCGAGGCGATGATCCCGTTCGCCTGGTCCGCGTCGGTGATCGCCCCGACGGCGATCGTGGGGACCTCGCCCTCCTGGCGGACGCGATCGGCGAACGGCGTCTGCCACATGCGACCGAAGACGGGGCGCTCGGCCTTCACCACCTGACCGGCGGAGACATCGACGAGGTCGGCACCGGCGGCGTGGAAGCGACGGGCGATCGCGACGGCATCGTCGTCGGTGTTGCCTCCCTCGTGCCAGTCGTGCGCCGAGATGCGCACCGACATCGGGCGGTCGGCGGGCCAGGCGGCGCGCATCGCGCTGAAGACCTCCAGCGGGAAGCGCGCGCGACGCTCGGCGTCACCGCCGTAGGCATCGGTGCGGCGATTGGTGAGCGGCGAGAGGAACGCCGAGAGGAGGTAGCCGTGGGCGCAGTGCAGCTCGAGCCAGTCGAAGCCGGCATCCGTGGCGAGCCGCGTCGCGTGGACGAACTCGTCCCGCACGCGATCCATGTCGCCGCGGGTCATCTCGCGCGCGCGCTGCGAGATGCCGGCGAGGTACTCGGTCTCGGAGGGCGCGATGAGCGGCCAGTTGCCGTCGGGCAGCGGCTGGTCGATCCCCTCCCACATCCGGCGCGTGGAGCCCTTCGCGCCCGCATGTCCCAGCTGGATGCCGATCCGCGCCGGCGACCACTCGTGCACGAAGCGGACGATGCGAGCCCAGGCGTCGCGGTGCGATTCGGTCCACAGCCCGGGGCACCAGGGCGTGATGCGCGCGTCCGGCGCGGGGCAGGTCATCTCGGTCATCACGAGTCCCGCGCCACCGGTCGCGCGCGCGCCGAGGTGCACGAGGTGCCAGTCGCTCGGCGTGCCGTCCGGGTGCGCGCTGTACTGCGCCATGGGCGAGACGACGACGCGGTTGGGGAGCGTGACGCCGCGCACCCGATACGGGGTCAGCAACGGCGGGACCGGGGGATCCTCGCCGCCTGACTGGCCGACCGGGTGCGCGGCATCGTGCGGGATCGCCGCCGCCTTCTGCGCGGCCTCCTGCGCGGCGCGCTGCGCGAACCACCGCTCGAAGGCGCGCACGTATCCGGCGTCGCGCTCCCGCAGGTTCTCGTGCGAGATGCGCTGCGAGCGCGTGAGCAGCGAATAGGCGAACTGTTCCGGCGCAAGCGACGCGTAGCGCGCGACCGACTCGAACCACTCCGTCGAGTTGCGCGCGGCGTTGGTGAGCTTGAGCACCTCCACGCTGCGCTCGGCCTGATAGCGCTCGAGCGCGCGGGGCGTGACGCCCCCTTCGGCGGCGAGGATGCGGTCGAGGGCGATCGCATCCTCGAGGGCGAGCTTGCTCCCCGACCCGATGGAGAAGTGCGCGGTGTGCGCCGCATCGCCGAGGAGCACCACGGGCACGCCGGCGCGGGCGGCCCCATCGGTGGCGATCCAGTGCACCCAGCTCTCGCAGGTCACGCGCGGGAAGCGGATCCACGACGCCGAGCCGCGCAGGTGCCGCGCGTTGCTCAGCAGCGGCGCGCCGTCGAGGGTGCGGGCGAAGAGGCGCTCGCAGTACGCGATCGACTCCTCGGCGCTCATGCGGTCGAGTCCGGCGCGCTCCCACACCTCGTAGGGCGTCTCGACGATGAAGGTGCTCATCCCCTCGTCGAACTGGTACGCGTGCGCCTGGAACCAGCCGTGCTCCGTCTCGGCGAAATCGAAGGTGAAGGCGTCGAACCGGCGCGGGGTGCCGAGCCAGGTGTAGCGGCAGCGCCGGAGGTCGATGGCCGGCCGGAAGGCGCCGGCGTAGCGCTCGCGGATGCGGCTGTTGATGCCGTCCGACGCGATCACCAGGTCGAAGCGCTCGCGCGCGACGAGCGCCTCGAGGTCGGGTTCGATCTCGTGCTCGAAGCGGAGCACCACCCCGAGGGCGGCGCAGCGGCGCTGGAGCAGCGTGAGCATCGCCTGGCGTCCGACACCGCTGAAACCGTGCCCACCCGAGCGCATGGTCTCGCCGCGGAAGTGGACGGCGATGTCGTCCCAATGGTGGAGCGTGCGGGCGATCTCGTCGCCCGTCTCGGGGTCGGCGTCGCGGAGGTTGGCGACCGTCTGGTCGGAGAGCACGACGCCCCAGCCGAAGGTGTCGTCGGGCCGATTGCGCTCGTGCACCTCGACATGGGCGTCGGGGTGCCGGCGCTTGAGCAGCAGCGCCGCGTACAGTCCACCAGGTCCGCCCCCGACGACCAGCACGCGCACGGGAAAGCTCCGTTAGATAAGGGCAGGTTGGAGCTGCCATTTGCTTCAAATATGAAGGAAACGAGGTGGAAGGAGGAAGGTGGAAGGCTGAAGCGCCCCGACGGCGGGCGCGTACCGGGGAATCCGACTAGATTCATGCGATGCCCGAATTCACCCTTCTCGCCCCTTCCTTATAGATGGCCACCTCCAAGCGGGGCAGCGGGCGGCGCCGTGGTGGCGCGGCACGGCGCGGGAAGGGCGGGGGGGCGGCGAGTCGCCAGCCGCAGCTCACGTCGCAGCCGACGGGGCGCACGGCGTACGTCGAGACGCGGCGCTGGCTGCTCGAGCGCCATGGCCCGGTCTGCGCCTACTGCGAGCGCACCGTGGCCGAGCGCACGATCACGCTCGACCATGTGACGCCGCGCCGCGGGCAGACCGCGTACGACCGGCGCGACAACCTCGTGCTCTGCTGCAAGGCGTGCAATGCCGCCAAGGCCGACACGCCGATCCTCGCCTTCCTGCTCCGCAACCGGGCGCGCGTGGTCGCGCTGTTCAAGTACGGGCAGCACCTGAGCCATCAGCTGGTCGAGATGGTGAAGGACCTCATCCCGCCCGACGAGTGGCCCGCGATCCCGCCGCCGCACTCGGCCAAGCATCCGCGCCGCAAGTCGTCGCGCGAGCTGTTCGGCGACGACGACGGCCCGTCGCCCTACCTCGACTGACGCGCGCGCGCCGCGCGAGGCCCGCATGTCCATCCGCTACGTGCACACCGCGGCCGCGCCGGAACCGGCCGGCCACTACTCGCAGGCGACCGTGCACCAGGGCGTCGTGTACGTGAGCGGGATGCTCCCGCTCGACCCGGTGACGCGCGCGGTGGTGCCCGGCGGCATGGAGGAGCAGCTCGTGCGCACGCTGGAGAACATCCGGGCGGTGCTCGAGGCCGCCGGGTCCGACTTCGCCCACGCGTTGCGCCTCACGGTCTACATCCCCGACATCTCGCTCTGGGGCGCGGTGAACGCGACCTACGCGCGCGTGATGGGAGACGCCCGCCCGGCGCGTGCGGTGATCCCCACCCGCGAGCTCAAGCCGGGCGTCCTCGTGGAGATCGACTGCGTCGCCGCGGTCCGCGAGTGAGCGCGTGACCGACCTCCACGCCCTCCCGACGCCCAGTCTCGTCGTGGACCGCGCGCGAGTGGCGCGGAACGTCGAGCGCATGGGGACGCGCATCGCCGCGCTCGGCGCGCGGCTCCGGCCGCACGTCAAGACGCACAAGGCGATCGAGGTCGGGCGGATGCAGCAGGCGGCGGGGATGCACGGCATCACCGTCTCGACGCTCGCCGAGGCGCGGGCGTTCGCCGCGCACGGCTTCGACGACATCACCTACGCCGTGCCGATCGAGCCGGGGAAGTTCGCCGCCGTCGCGGCGATCGCCGCCGCCGGCACGCGTCTCGCCGTGATCACCGATGACCTCGACGTCCCGGTCCCGCTCGCCGCCGCTGCCGCGAGCGCGGGGGTGACGCTGGACGTGTACGTGAAGGTGGACTGTGGCTACGGGCGCGCCGGCGTGGACCCGCTCGGCGCCACGCTGCCCGCGCTCGCGCAGCGCATCGGCGACCAGCGCGCACTCCGCTTCGCGGGGATCCTCGCCCATGCCGGCCATTCGTATCAGGCCCGTGGCGCGGCACGGATCCTCGAGGTCGCGCGCGCCGAGCGCGATGTCATGGTCGCCGCCGCGGCGCGCCTCGCGGCGGCCGGGATCGCGGTGCCGACGGTGAGCATCGGGTCCACGCCCACGGCGTCGCAGATCGACGACCTCACCGGGGTGCACGAGGTACGCACGGGGAACTACTGCTTCTACGACGTGATGCAGGTCGCGATCGGGTCGTGCACCGCGGACGATGTCGCGCTGTCGGTCCTCGCGGCGGTCGTCCATCGCGATGCGCACAAGCTCATCCTCGACGCCGGCGCGATCGCGATGAGCAAGGACGCCGGCATCACCGACCCTGACGGCGTGACGCACTACGGGCGGGTCGTCACGCTCGAGGGCGAGGACCTCGGCCTCCGCGTGACGAGCCTGTCGCAGGAGCATGGGTGGGTGCCGGTGGCCGATGCGCGGCTGCGCGAACGGCTCGCGGTGGGGACGCGCGTGCGCGTGCTCGCCAACCACTCGTGCCTCACGGCGGCCCAGTTCGCCGAGTACCAGGTGCTCGACGGCACGCGGGTGACGGAACGGTGGACGAACCATCGCGGCTGGTGACCGCCCGCGTCCGTGCTGAACATGCGGGTGGGTCCCTGCGTAGGAACCCCGTGACCTTCTCCCTGGATCCGATGCGCGCCGTCGCCGCCTGTGGCCTGATGCTCCTCCCGTGTCTCGCATCGTCGGCGGTGGCGCAGGCCGCGGCCGTCGAGGGCGCGGTGCCCACCGCGCGAGCCGTGCGCACCAGCGCGCCCATCACGCTGGATGGCCGTGACGAGGATGCGGTGTGGCGCACGGCGCCCGTCACGAGCGACTTCCGCCAGTTCACGCCGGGCGAGGCCGAGCCGGCGCGCTTCCGCACGGCGTTCCAGGTCGCGTACGATGACCGCACCCTCTACGTCTTCACGCGGATGTACGACCCGCGCCCCGACTCGCTCGTCGCGCTCCTGAGCCGTCGGGATGTCCGGACGCCGTCGGAGTGGATCAAGGTCGTCATCGACGGCTTCCACGACCGGCGGAGCGGGCTCCAGTTCATCGTCAACCCGGCCGGCGTGAAGCGCGACGCGACCATCTACTCCGATGTGCAGGAGGATGCGGCGTGGGACGGCGTGTGGGACGTCGCCGTGCAGGTGGATTCGCTCGGCTGGACGGCCGAGTTCGCGATCCCGTTCTCGCAGCTCCGCTACCAGCCGAGCGACGCGCTGACGTTCGGCTTCGGCGTCTGGCGCGACGTCGCGCGCTATGGCGAGCGCGACGCGTGGCCCGTGTACCGGCCGAGTCGGCAGACCTTCGCCTCGCAGCTCGGCGATCTCGTCGGCATCGAAGGGATCGGTCGCAACCGCCGACTCGAGCTCATGCCGTACGCGGTCTCGAAGAACTCCACGTTGCCCGCCGGCCCCGGCCGGTGGGAGCATCCGCAGGCGCAGAGCTTCGGCCTCGACTTCAAGGCGGGGCTCACGAGCAACATCACGCTCGACGCGACGATCAACCCCGACTTCGGGCAGGTCGAGGCCGACCCGGCGGTGCTCAATCTGAGCGCGTTCGAGGTGCGGTTCGACGAGCGGCGCCCGTTCTTCCAGGAAGGGATCAACCTCTTCCGGTGCCAGGGGCCCTGCGAGGGGATCTTCTACACGCGCCGCATGGGCCGCACCCCGCAGCTCGCGTCGAGCCCGCGCGACCCGCGCAGCAGCACCATCCAGGCGGCGGCCAAGGTCACCGGACGGTTCGAGGGCGGGATGCAGTTCGGGCTCGTCGCGGTGCAGTCGGCGCGCGAGCAGGGACAGGCCGGCCAGACGATCGAGCCGGCGACCACCACGCTCGTGGGCCGACTCGTGCAGGACTTCCGCGGCGGCCGCTCGCAGCTCGGCACGATGCTCACGAGCCTGCAGCGTGACCTCGACCCCGCGACCGAGGCGGTGCTGCGTCGCGAGGCGTACACGCTGCTCCTGCAGGGCTACCACCGCTTCGCCGACCGCTGGGAGGTGAGCGGGTACGCGGGGCGTTCGACCGCGCGCGGCACGGCCGAGGCGATCGCGCGCACTCAGCTCTCGAGCGTCCACTACTTCCAGCGTCCCGACCACGAGCGCACCTACGATCCCACGCGCACGAGCATGGATGGCGGGGTCACCTCGCTCTCGCTCAAGCGCTACGCGGGCCGCGTCCGGTGGGAGACGATGACGCGTTACGCCGAGGCGGGGACGGAGTTGAACGACCTGGGCTTCGTCACCCTGGTGAACGACGCGCAGGTGCGGAACCAGCTCTCGATCACGGCGACGCGCCCGACCTCGTGGTATCGCCGCGCGAACGCCGTGGTGAGCAGCGAGAACCACTGGACCACCGGTGGTGACCCCACGGGGTCCACCGGGCTGCTGCACGGGGCGGCGGAGTTCACGAACTTCTGGAGCGCCTCGGTCACGATCAGCGCCTCGGGGCTCGGCAACGCACTCTGCGTCTCGTGCGCCCGCGGCGGTCCGATGCTGCGGCAGTCGCTGTACCGCCGCATCCAGCTCACGCTGGACGGCGACGCGCGCCGCGCGCTGAAGCCGAGCTTCGACATGCGCATCGGGAGCGGCGACGAAGGGCGGTCGTGGGCGGCGCAGGGTGCCGCCGGCCTCGAGGGCCGCATCGGGACGCGCACCTCGATCGAGGTGGAGGCGAACTTCGAGCGCCGCTCCGACGACACGCAGTGGGTGCGCAACTTCGGCGCGACCTTCAGCGACACGACGCACTTCACCTTCGCCGCGCTCGCCCAGGACATCCTCGGCATCACGATGCGCGCGAACATGACCGTCACGCCGGCGCTCAGCCTCCAGCTCTACGCCCAGCCGTTCATCGCGAGCGGGGCCTTCAGCGACTGGCGCGAGATGGTGGACCCGCGCAACCGGTCGTACGCGGCCCGCTATGCGCCGTATGGCGGTGGCGCCGATCCCGCGGGCTTCAACCAGAAGCAGTTCAACTCCAACGCCGTGCTCCGCTGGGAGTACCGCCCGGGGTCGGTCCTGTTCGTCGTGTGGCAGCAGGGGCGGTTCGACCAGCGCGATCCGGCGACCTTCGAGGCCGGTCGCGACCTCCGGAACCTCTTCTTCACGCATCCGGACAACACGCTCCTCGTGAAGCTGTCGTACTGGTTCAACCCGTAGGCGCGGGGCATATTCCGCCCCCATGCCCCTCCTCCCGGACACCACACGCGAAGCCCGCAAGGTCATCGTCGCCTCCTCGCTCGGCACGGTGTTCGAGTGGTACGACTTCTACCTGTACGGGTCGCTGGCGTCGATCATCAGCAAGCAGTTCTTCTCGGGGGTCAATCCGACCGCGGCGTTCATCTTCGCGCTGCTCGCCTTCGCCGCGGGGTTCGCGGTGCGCCCGTTCGGGGCGCTCGTGTTCGGCCGGCTCGGCGACCTCGTCGGACGCAAGCACACCTTCCTGATCACGATCCTGATCATGGGCGTCTCGACCTTCGTGGTCGGCGTCCTGCCGTCGTACGCATCGATCGGGATCGCGGCGCCGGTGCTGCTGGTGCTGATGCGGCTCCTGCAGGGGCTCGCGCTCGGCGGCGAGTACGGCGGGGCGGCGACCTACGTCGCCGAGCATGCGCCGCCGGGCGCGCGTGGCGCGTACACCTCGTGGATCCAGACGACCGCGACGATGGGGCTCTTCCTCTCGCTGCTCGTCATCCTCGCCTGCCGCGTCACGCTCGGCACGGAGGCCTTCGAATCGTGGGGATGGCGGATCCCGTTCCTCGTCTCGCTGCTGCTGCTCGGGATCTCGGTGTGGATCCGGCTCGCGCTCGATGAATCTCCGGTCTTCAGGGCGATGAAGGCCGAGGGGACGCGGTCCAAGGCGCCGCTCACCGAGTCGTTCGCCGAGTGGGGGAACCTGAAGATCGTGCTGCTCGCGCTCTTCGGCCTCACCGCGGGTCAGGCGGTCGTCTGGTACACGGGGCAGTTCTACACGCTCTTCTTCCTCACGCAGACGCTCAAGGTCGAGACGTCCACCGCGAACATCCTCGTGGCGGTCTCGCTGCTCCTGGGTACGCCGTTCTTCGTGGTGTTCGGCACGCTCTCCGATCGGATCGGCCGCAAGCCGATCATCCTGCTCGGCTGCGCGCTCGCGGCGCTCACGTACTTTCCGCTGTTCCGGGCCCTCACGCACTACGCCAACCCGGCGCTCGAGGCGGCGCAGCTCCGCGCCCCGGTGGTCGTGACCGCGGATCCGGCCGAGTGCTCGGTGCAGTTCAATCCGGTCGGGACGAGCAAGTTCACGTCGAGCTGCGACGTCGCGAAGGCCGCGCTCGTGGCGCGCGGCGTCCCGTACGCCAACGGCGCCGACGCGAGCGGGCCGGCGGTGATCCGCGTCGGCGAGGTCGCGATCCCCGCGTTCGATGCGGTCGCGCAGCCGGGCGAGAAGCCGCGGTTCGACACCGCGCTCAAGGCCGCGCTCGATGCGGCGGGCTACCCCGCCGCAGCCGATCCCGCGGCGATCGACAAGCCGATGGTCGTCCTCGTCCTCTGGGTGCTCGTCCTCTACGTCACGCTCGTGTACGGGCCCATCGCCGCGATGCTCGTCGAGATGTTCCCCACGCGCATCCGCTACACGTCCATGTCCTTGCCCTACCACATCGGCAACGGCTGGTTCGGAGGATTCCTCCCCACCACGGCCTTCGCGATCGTCGCCGCGCGAGGGGACATCTATTCGGGGCTCTGGTATCCGGTCGTCATCGCGAGCATGACCGTCGTGGTGGGGGCGCTCTTCCTGCGGGAGACGAAGGACGTGGACATCCTCGATACCGGCCGAAGTGCGCGCCCCGTGCAGGGGTGAGGGTGCGCGGACGGACGATGGTGCGACGCCTCGCGCGCGGCGTGATGCTCGCGATGACCGCGTGTCTCGTGGACGCCTCGATGCTCGGCGCGCAGGCCGAGCCGTTCGACCCGCGGAAGGGCGCGCTCGAGTTCTGGGGCGCGCTCAGCGGGCGGTCGCCTCAGCTGGGCATCCTCGGTGAGACCCCGCACATGCGCTTCGGCCAGGTCGCCGTGCGGCTCTCCCGCCCCATCGGCGCGCCCGCCGCGGAGGGCGAGTTCCCGACGCTCGAGTGGACGATCGACGTCATCCCGCTCGCGCGGCTGAGTCCGCCGCTCGTGAGCCTGCGCGGCGCGGGGGTGCCGTGCCCGACCGCTGCGCTCTGCGTGCTGCCCCCCGATCCCGCGGATCGGAGCGGGCTCTTCCCGCCGGGTGCGCCGCTCGGCGCGGGTATCGCGCCACTCGGACTCGTGCGCCGCTTCCATCGGCGCGGGCCCGTCTCGCCCTGGGTCGGCGTGACGGGCGGCGCGCTCATCTTCAGCGAACGCGTGCCCACCACGAAGGCCGCGCAGTTCAACTTCACGGCGAGCGCGGAGGTGGGGTTGCGGTTCGGCCCGCCCACCGAACGCGGCATCACGCTCGCCTACCGCTTCCATCACATCTCCAACGCGGGCACGGCCGGCGAGAATCCCGGCGTCGCCTCGCATCTCATCACGGTCGGGATGCACCGCCCGCGGCGGTGAGGCCCGCCGCGCGATGCGTGACGCGCCCGCCCATCATCGTGAGGACCGGCTTCGCGCGCAGCAGCGCGGTGGGCGCCGTCCCGATGATCTCCTCCGAGAGCACGACGAGATCGGCGAGCATCCCCGGCGCGAGCGTCCCGAGCTCCTGCTCGCGGAAGGCCGCGTAGGCCGATCCGTGCGTGTAGTGCCGGAGCGCCGCCTCCACGTCGATCCGATGCTGGGGCTGCCAACCGCCCGCCGGTGAGCCGTCAGGCAACTGGCGCGTCACGGCGATCCAGGTTCCGAGGAGCGGGTCCATGGGGAAGACCGGGTAGTCGCTGCCGAACGCCTGCATCGCGCCCGCGTCGTCGAGCGCCTTGAACGGCATCGCGTGCGTCTCGCGGACGGGCCCGAGCATCGGCACGTAGTTGGTCATCGTGGTCGCGTCCGGGGTGGCGAAGATCGCCTGCGTGGACGCGATGACACCGAGCTGCCGGAAGCGCGGGAGGTCGGCGGGGTCGGGCACCTCGAGGTGCTCCACGCGGTGCCGACGGTCGCGCGGTCCGTTGCGCACGGCCGCCGCGCCGAACGCATCGAGCGCCATCCGCACCGCGCGATCGCCGATCGCGTGCAGCTCCACCTGGATCCCCGCGCTGTCGTAGCGGGTCACGGCGTCGGCGAGGTCGGCATCGCTCCAGCGCGGGAGGCCGGTCTGCCCGCCGATCGCGTAGGGGGCGAGCATCGCCGCCGTCGCCGCGTCGACGGTCCCGTCGAGCATCCCCTTCGCGATCCCCGTGCGGAGCAGCGGGCCCGACCATCGGTCCCCCAGCGCGCGCCAGGCCGCGAAGGCGGAGTCACCGGGGACCTGGATGAATGGCAGGGCCACGCGGAACCGCACCAACAGCGAGTCCTCCGCGAGCGCGCGCTCGAAGGCCGCCCGCTCGGCGTCGCCCAGCGCGTTCGCGACCTGCAGCGCGGTCAGGCCGAGCGACGCGGCGCGGTGCATCTCGTAGCGCAGCGCGGCGTAGACCTCGTTCGCATCGGGGTCGGGGAGTTCCTTGCGGACGAGCTGGCTCGCCGTCTCCTGCAGCAGTCCGGTCGGCGCGCCGCCCTCATCGCGGATGATCGCCCCGCCCGCCGGCTCCGGTGTCTCGATCCCCACGCCGGCGATGGCGAGCGCGCGCTGGTTGGCGAGGGTCTGATGCCCATCGCGATCGGTGAGGATGACCGGTCGGTCGGGGAAGGCGGTATCGAGATACCGGCGATGCGCGGTGTTCCGCGGGAACATGTCCGGCGTCCACCCGCGCCCCGTGAGCCAGGCATCGGCGGGGATCGAGTCGGCGAAGGCCTTGAGCCGCGCGACGATCTCCTCCGGATCCTTCGCGCCGACCAGGTCGGCGGTGCGTCGCGTGGGCAGGTGCCAGTGTGCGTCGTGGAAGCCGGGGATCACGCGCCGGCCGTCGAGGTCGATCGCGGTGGTGCCCTCGCCGGCGAGTCGTCGCACATCGGCGTCGCGCCCGATGGCGAGGATCCGATCCCCCTTCACCGCGATCGCCGTCGAACCGGTGAAGGCCGAGTCGCCGCTCCAGATGCGGCCGTTGAACAGGACCACGTCGGGGACCGTCTCGCGGCCGCAGGCGACGGTCAGCAGGACCGCGCCGATCAGGGCGCGGAGACGGACGGCAGGGAGGGGAAGGCGCATCGGGGACAAGTAGCCCTTGCCGGCGCCCCTCGCAAGCCGAGCATTTCCAGTCGCGCGCCCTCGCAGTATCGTCAGGGGACCCTCACCGACCCGCCATGCGTCCGCTCCGTCGTCTCGCGTTCCCGTTCGTCGCGCTGGTCATCGCCGGTTGTGCTCGCGCCGCCGGCGCGGATGCGCAGGGCGGTCCGGCCTCGCCGCAACCGGCGAGCCGGGAGGATGTCGTCCAGGCACAGACGTTCACGAGCGGACTCGTGCACCCGTGGGCCCTCGCGTTCATGCCCGACGGACGGCTGCTCGTGACGGAGCGGCCGGGGCGGCTGCGGATCGTGGGGACCGACGGGATGCTCTCGGCGCCTCTCGCCGGCGTGCCGAGCGTGTACGCCGAGGGACAGGGCGGGCTGCTCGATGTCGCGCTCGATCCGCAGTTCGCGACGAATCGCACGATCTACCTGTCGTACGCCGAGCCGGAGGGCGGACTCGCGGGCACGGCGGTCGCCCGCGCGACGCTCGGCGAGTCGGGACTCACCGATGTGCGGGTGATCTACCGTCAGCGCCCGAAGCTGCGCGGCGCCGGGCACTTCGGGTCGCGGCTCGTCTTCGCCGCGGACGGCAAGCTCTTCATCACGCAGGGCGACCGGCAAGGGTATCGCGATCGCGCGCAGGACCTCACGCAGGGGATGGGCAAGTTCATGCGCATCAACCCCGACGGGACGATCCCGCCGGACAACCCGTTCGTCGGCCGCGACGACGCGCAGCCGGAGATCTGGTCGTACGGCCATCGCAACGCGCAGGGCGCCGCACTCGACCCCGCGACGGGTCGGCTGTGGACCATCGAGCACGGCGCGCGCGGCGGCGATGAGCTCAATCATCCGGAGCGCGGGCGGAACTACGGTTGGCCGGTCATCACCTACGGCAGGGACTACTCGGGTGCGCGCATCGGCGAGGGCACGGCGAAGGAGGGGCTCGAGCAGCCCGTCTACTATTGGGACCCGGTGATCGCGCCGTCCGGTCTCGCGTTCTACCCGGCCGATGCGATCCCCGGGTGGAAGGGGAGCCTGCTCATCGGCTCGATGACCCCTGGCGGGCTCGTCCGCCTCGAGCTCGATGGCGAGCGCGTGGTGAAGGAGGAGCGCTACCTCGGCGACCTTCGCGAGCGGTTCCGCGATGTCGCGGTCGGTCCCGACGGCATGGTCTACGTCGTGACCGACAGTCCCAACGGGCGCGTCCTGCGCATCACTCCCATCACGCGCTGAGGCGCGCCGTTCCCTCGCGACCGGAGTCCGTCATGTCCTCGTTCGGCTCGTTGCTCCGCTGGTCCCGGCACGCACTCGTCGCGGCGCTCCCGTGGCTCTCCCTCGGCGGCGTCCGGCTCGACGCGCAGGAACCGGTGCGCCCCCCTCTCCCCGCCGGCGATCCCAAGCACTGGGAACCGTACTTCGACCAGGGCGTCCGCATCTTCAGGCAGACGCCGATCGGCGCGGAGCAGCACTTCTACTGGGCGAGCCGAATGGACCCGACGCGCGCCGAACCGCTCTTCGCCCGGTATGCCGCCTTCTTCGCGCACACGCGTGCCGAGGATGTGGGAGCCTATTTCCGCGCGGAGGCGACGATCCTCCGGCGTCCCGACATCCTCGCGGCCGACTCGCTCCGCACGCTCGCGCTGATGCGGAATCCGTTCGTGCACCGCGGTCTCGAGATCCTCATCTTCGATCGCCTGCCGGGCGACTTCTCCGACAGCCGCGACACCCGGGCGTGGATCGCGTACTCCAACGGCGAGTTCCCCAAGGCGATCGACCTCCACACGCGCACGATCGAACGTGGGCGGGCCGAGGCGCGCTGGCGCCGGCTCGACCGGGCGCTCGCGTACGCCGCGATGGGGGACAATCGCGCCGCGCTCGCTGACCTCCGGAAGCTCCTCGACGAGCTGCGCGCGCAGGATGACCGTGGCGCGGTGACCTTCTACCAGTCGAAGCACTTCCTGCTGTACATGATCGGGATGCTGCATCAGAGCATGCGCGAGTACGACGCGGCACGCACCGCCTTCCAGGAGTCGCTCGTCGAGGATGCGTCCTTCGCGTACGGCAACGCCGGGCTCGCGGCCGTGTCGCGCGTGCAGCGCAACAACGTGCAGGCCGAGGGGGAGTACGCGCTCGCGGTGGAACTCGCGCCGAACGACGGGGTCCTGCGACTCTGGCATGCGCAGGTGCTCTTCGACCTGCAGCGCTATCTCGACGCGGATGCGGAACTCGCGAAGGCGATGGCGCTCGAACCGCACTGGCCGGCCCCGCTCCACCTGCTCGGGCGAGTCCGCGAACGCCAGGGACGGATGGATGACGCGTACGATGCGTGGACGAAGTACATCGCGATGGCGCCCGCGGCGGATCAGGTCGCGAAGACCCTCAAGATCCGCGTCGACGCCCGTCCGCCCCGCGCGCCCTGAACGCGGCGCGACGCCTCACGTCAGGAAGACCGTCGCCAGCCCGAGGAACACGCCCATGCTCGCCACGTCGGTGGCGGTCGTGAGGAAGATGCTCGACGCCGTCGCCGGGTCGGCCCCCACCCGGCGCAGCGTGAGCGGGATGAGGGCGCCCGAGATCCCGCTCACCACGCAGCTCACCGTCATCGCGAGCGCGACGATCAGCGAGAGCCCGAGGCGGTCCGGGTTCCCCTGGACCGTGGCGACGATGAACATCCCCGTGCCCGCGGTGACGCCGACCAGCGCGCCGTTGAAGAAGCCGAGGAGCGCCTCCTTCGCGACGAGCATCCGCTCGGTCCCCGCCTTCAGCTCGCCGAGCGTGAGGCCGCGCAACGTGACCGCGAGCGCCTGACAGCCCGTGTTCCCGGATTGGCCGGCGAGCACGGGGAGGAAGAGCGCGAGGATGACCATGTTGTCGAGCGTCTGCTGGAAGAGTCCGACCACGCCCGCGGCGATGAACGCCGTGAGCAGGTTGAGCTGCAGCCAGGGATGCCGGAACTTGAGGCTGCGCGTCCACGGCGTGAGCAGCCGCTCCTCCTCGGCGACACCGACCATGCGGCCGGGCTGCGCGCTGATCTCGATCGCCTGCTCCTCGAACATCGCGCTGCCGCGCACCTGCCCCAGCAGCTTGCCGCCCGCGTCGGTCACCGGGTAGACGGGGTAGTGCCGGTGCACCACCAGCTTCATCGCGTCGGCGAGCGGCACGGCGGGCTGGAGCGCGAAGACGTCGCGCAACATGAGCGAGTCGAGCCGCGCGTCGTCATCCTCGGCCACCACGAGGTCGCGCATGGTGACCACGCCCACGAGCACGCCCTGCGCATCGACCACGAACAGGTAGGTGAGCATCACGCGCTTGGCGACCTCGCGAACCCGCTGCGTCGCCTCGCGGACCGTCTCGTGCGTGCGGAAGGTCGCCGGCGGCGGCTCCATCAGCCGACCGATGGTGTCGTCCTCGAACGTGAGGTTGCGCGACCACTGCTGCGTCACGTCGTGGGGCACCTGGTTCATCACCGAGGTCCGACGGCCCGGCTCGAGTTGCGGGATGATGTCGCCCGCCCATGCCGGGTTGATCCGCTGCAGCACGTCGGCGACGATCGCATCGCTGTGGCGCTCGAGCGCGTCGGCCGCCTCGGCGGGCCCGAGCTTCACGATCTGCGACGCGAGGGATTCCGCCTCGCTGGCATGGTCGGACGGCGCCGGCGGGCGCGGCTTCCCTTCGGTCACGGACGGGCTCCAGGCATGGGTCTTTCGCAGTCCTGAAGATGCCCTGTGCCGCCGACGCACGACAGGGGACGGGCGCGGTCCGGCGGGTGTCCGCTCCCACTCGCGGCGGGACCCGGACGCGCCGAGATTCCTGTCATGCGTTCCGTCGGTCGGACCCTCCTCGTGGTGCTCGCGTCCGGTCTCGCCGCGGCGCTCGCCTACCTCGCGCTCTGGCCCGTGCCCGTCGACCCGGTCGCGTGGGACGCTCCGCCGGATACGGGCTTCACGGGCCCGTTCGCCGCCAATACGCGACTGGCCGACCTCGACACGATCCCGCTCGGCGCACACGAGGGCCCGGAGGGCGTGGCGCGGGACGCGCAGGGACGCGTCTACGTCTCCACGCGGCACGGCGTGATCCTCCGCTTCACCGCCGACGGCACCGATCCCGTCGCGTGGGCCGATACGCAGGGCCGTCCGCTCGGCCTCGACTTCGACACGGCGGGGACGCTCTTCGTCGCCGACGGGGAGCGCGGGCTGCTCGCGATCGACACCGCCGGGACGGTGCGGCTCCTCGCCGACTCGGCCGACGGCACGCGCATCGAGTTCGCCGACGACCTCGCGGTGGCGGCCGACGGGATGGTCTACCTCTCCGATGCCTCGACCAAGTTCGGTGTGCGCGCGCAGACCGACGAGCAGGCGAGCGTGCTCGACGTGATCGAGCATGGCGGGCACGGACGCCTCATCGCGTGGGATCCGCGCACCGGCCGTGCGACGGTCGTCGCGCGAGGACTCCAGTTCGCCAATGGCGTCGCGATGACGCCCGACGAGCAGGCGGTGTTCGTCTGCGAGACCGGCGCGTACCGGATCGTGCGCGTCGCGGTGACCGGGGCCGCGCGTGGCACGGTGACACCGGTCATCGAGGGACTGCCCGGCTTCCCCGACAACATCTCGCGCGGCCCCGATGGGCGGTATTGGGTCGCCCTCTTCGCGCCGCGCAACGCGCTGCTCGATGCGCTCTCGGCGCGTCCCTTCCTGCGGAAGGTCATCGTCCGCATCCCGATGGCGCTGCGCCCGCGCGCGGCGGAGTACGGGCACATCTTCGCGATGGACGCCGAAGGGCGCGTGCTCGACGACCGGCAGGACCCGAGCGGCGGGTTCCCCAAGATGACCGACGTCCTCGAGACGGAGCGCTGGCTCTTCATCGGATCGCTGCAGGGTGGGACGCTCGCGCGGGTGGCCCGGTGACCCAACCCGACACCGCGCGGTACGACGACGGATTCTACGCCGACCAGGTGGACGGCTCGGCGCGCGCCGCCGCGGTGGTGCTGCCGCTCGTGATGGGGCATCTCGCCGTCGAGCGGGTGATCGATGTGGGGTGCGGCCAGGGCGCCTGGCTCGCGGCCGCCGAGTCGCTGGGCGCGCGCGCGCTCACCGGGCTCGATGGTCCGTGGGTGGATCGCGCGAAGCTGCGGAGCGCGCGGATCGCGTTCCATCCGACCGACCTCGCGCGACCGCTCCCCGACCATGGTCGCCATGATCTCGCGATCTCGGTCGAGGTCGCGGAGCACCTGCCCGCGGCGCGCGCCGACGGCTTCGTCGCGGACCTCTGTCGAGCCGCGGACGTGGTCCTGTTCAGCGCGGCCGTGCCGCAGCAGGGGGGCACGGAGCACGTGAACGAGGAGCGCGCGTCTCGCTGGATCGCGCGCTTCGCGGCCGAGGGATACGACTGCTTCGACCTGGTGCGCGGTGCGGTGTGGGACGACGCGCGCGTGGCGTGGTGGTATCGCCAGAACCTCTTCGTCTTCGTGTCGCGCCGCTCCCCGCTCCATGAGCGGTTCGCGGGTGCGCCGCTCCCGCCGGCACCGCACGACCTGGTGCACCCCGAGGCGTTCGAGGCGAAGGTCGGCTGGCTCGAGGGCGAGCGGCAGCGCCTGCAGCGATGGACCGACCATCCGACGTTGGGGCAGGCGCTCCGGGTGCTCTGGCGCGCGCTCACCGGCGGCCGCCGCTAGACTTCGCCCGTCCTCCCCCCGGATCCCCATGCCTCCCATCGCGCGCTCGTTCCTCTCCATCGTCGGCGGCATGGCCGTCGCGGTGCTCGTCGTCATCCTCATGGACAAGCTCGGCGCGATGATCCATCCGCTGCCGGCGGGGTTCGATCCGCGGGTGACGGCGCAGGTGAATGCGCATATCGCGACCGCGCCGTTCGGGGCGATGCTCGTGATGGTCAGCGGCTGGGTGCTCGCGCCGTTCACCGGCGGGATCGTCGCGACGAAGCTCTCCGGTCGCCCCGGGACGATGTACGTCTGGGCGATCATGCTGCTGTTCCTGTCCACGACGCTCGTGAACCTCGGGACCTACGTGCATCCGCCGTGGATGTGGCTGGTCGCGACCGCGGGGATCCCGGGCGCCGGGTGGCTCGCCGCGCGGCTCGTGTCGGGACCGGCGCCCGCCGCCTGAGTCAGGGCGCGGCGCGTCGCGGGTCGAGCCACGCGTCGAGCGCCGCGAACACGGGCGCGGCATCGCGCTCGTTCAGGATCTCGTGATACAGCCCCTCGAAGCACTGCGCGGTGACCACGCTGCGCGGTGCCGCCGCGGCGAAGGCGGCACTCCCCTCGGGCGAGACGAGGTGATCGCTCCCCGCCCAGAGGAGCAGCGTGGGGACCGACCAGCGCGGCGCGTGCGCGAGCACCGCCGCGCCGCCATCGACGAGCGCCTTGGCGAGCCGCGCGGTCACGCGGTCGTGCACGAGGGGATCGGTCTGGTAGCGCCGGACCACCTCGGGGTCATGCGAGATCCTCGTCGCGTCGAGCTGGTTCCCCATCGGCAGGTCGGGGACGAGCGCGAGACCGATCGCGAGCTGGAGGCGTTGCACGAGTCCGAGCCCGGCATCGAGGGCCGGGGAGGTGATGACGAGCGCATCGACCGGTCGCCGCGACTCGGCGACGAACTGCGCCGCGAGGAGGCCGCCCATGCTGTGGCCGAGGAGCACGAACGGGGTCGGCGCGGCCGCCCGCGTCGCATCCACCACGGCGTCGAGGTCCGCGAGGAGATCGCCGTCCTTGCCGAGCACGCCTCGCTGGCCGGGGGCGCGGCCATGGCCGCGCTGGTCGTAGCCGACGACGTCCCAGCCTCGGGAGACGAGGTGATCGGCCACGTGCGCGTACCGGCCGATGTGTTCGCCGAGTCCGTGCACGAGCAGGATCCGTCCGCGCGGCGCGGCGCAGGGCCAGTGCCGGAGCGGGAGGTCGAGGCCGTCGCGGGTGCGGACGGTGGCCGGCGGAGCGGCGATGTGGGGCATGCGAGTGATGGCTGGCGCCGCAGGGAGGAGATGATGAGCTTCCGGGGTACGATGGAACATGGTGCGGCACCGGTCCGTACCGACAGGTCAGGGGCGCTCGCCCCCGACCGTTCACTGCCCCAGGAGACCGCGCGTGATCACGTATGAAGTCACCGCCACGGTGCGCGACGACCTCCGTGGACGCTACGAGGTCTACCTGCGCGACCGGCACATCCCCGATGTGCTCCTCACGGGCCTCTTCGAGGGTGCCGAGCTGCTGCGGGACGACGACGGCCGGTTCCGCGTGCGCTACGAGGTGGCGGATCGCGAGACGCTGGAGCGCTACCTCGCCACCCATGCGCCGCGCCTGCGCGCCGACGTCGTGGCGCACTTCCCCGACGGGATCGTGTTCGAACGCGCGGTGTGGAGCGCGCTCATGGCATGGCCGCACTGACCGTCGTCCGGCGGGGTCTCCTCGCGCTCGGGCTCGTCCTCGCCGCCGCCGCGCCGCGCGTGGCGGCGGCGCAAGCCGATCCGCTCGCGCCGCGTGAGCTCGTCGTCATCGCGCACGGCATGGGCCGCTCGCCGATGTCGATGTGGCCGATCAAGAAGGCGCTCGAGGCGGAAGGGTACGAGGTCCTCAACTTCGGCTACTCGAGCTACTGCTGCAGCATCTCGGAGATCGGCGAGAAGCTGCGCGCGGAACTCGCGCGCACCGTGGGGCCGCAGCACACGCAGGTGCATTTCGTCGGGCACAGCCTCGGGAACATCGTCATCCGGTACGTGCTCACGCGCGACACGCTCCCGCCGCGCGTGGGGCGCGTGGTGATGCTCGCGCCGCCCAACCAGGGGGCGCATGCGGCCAACACCTTCGCCCCGTTCGCCGGGTGGCTGCTGCGGCCGGTCACGGAGTTGCGCGCCGACACCGCGGCGACGGTGCGGAAGCTCCCGCGCGTGCGGGACGTGCAGATCGGCGTGATCGCCGCGCGCGACGACCGGACGGTGAAGCTCCCCGAGACGCACCTCGCGGAGGAGACGGCGCACGTGGTGGTGGGCGGCGGCCACTCGTTCATCATGCGCCGCGAGGACGTGAAGCGGCAGCTCGTGGTCTTCCTGCGCACCGGTCACTTCGCGGCGGAGCACGAGGTCGTGGCCTCGCCGTGAGCGCGGGCCCGATCCTCCTCTACGACGGCGACTGCGCCTTCTGCGCGCGCTCGGTGCAGTTCCTCCTGGCGCACGACCGGCGTCGCGGTGACGCGCGCTTCGCGGCACGGGAGGGGGCGGCCGGCCGACGGCTGCTCGCCGCGCATCCGCGCGCGGCCTCGGTCGATTCGCTCGTGTGGATCGATACCGAGGGCGGTGTGGAGCGCGCCGAGGTGCGGTATGCGGCGGTCCTCGCGATCGCGCGCTACCTCGGCGGGCTGTGGGCCCTGCTCGCCGGGCTGGGCTGGTTCCTCCCGCGCCCGCTCGGCGATGCCGCGTACGACTGGGTCGCGCGCCGCCGCCGGCGTCTGGCCGGCGGTGCGGACGCGTGCGTGCTCTTCACGCCGGCCGAGCGGGAGCGGGTGCTGGACTGAGGGTGGTCGGGTCGAGCCGCGTGTCGGGACTTCCTTGACCTGACGCGACCCGTCTTGACGAGCGTTGTACCGGGCGGGAAGTTCGCGGCGTCCGAGGACCCCACCCGGCCACCATCCCGAGGTCCGCATGCGCTCGTCCGCCGTCCTGTTGCTCGCCGCGTTCCTCTCCGTCCCGGTGCAGTCGCAGTCGCGACTCGGCGCCGTGGAGCGTCGCCCGCGTCTCGCCGCCGACGCCGACACCAACGACGCCAACGCCTACTTCGCCCACGGCGCGCGGATCCTCGAGGAGAAGCCCGCCGAGGCGGCACAGGCGTTCTACTGGGCCGCGCGGCTCGATCCCAGCTCGGCGGATGCGCTCGACGGGCGTCGTGCCGCGATGATCATGCGGCGCCCGGCGACGCTCAAGATGCACATCGAGGGCGGACGCCGGGCGCGCGAGTCGAAGGAGCTCAAGGCGCTCGACTCGCTCGCCCTGCGCGCCCTCCGGCTCGATCCGCTCTACTACCGGAAGTACGACCACACGATGCTCATGACGTACTACCGGACCCTCATGCGCGCCGACTATCCGACCGCCTCGCCGATGGAGATCGATCGCGTGATCCGCGACTATCTCTACAGCGGGTCGGCGTACATGCGCGCGTGGGTGGCGTACGGCGAAGGGCGGTTCCAGCCCGCGCTCGCCGACTACGAGCTCGCGATGAAGCAGAGCCGCACGCCCGGCTACATCCGGCTCGAGCGCGGCCGCGTGTACGCCCTGCAGGGGATGTTCCCGGCGGCCATCACGGAGTTCCGGCTCGCGAGCGAGGCCCTCGCCAAGCGCGAGAACGACCGTGACGAGGACGTCGTGTTCTACAACTCGCGCGCGATGGTGGAGCACAGCCTGGCCCTCTCGTACGGGAAGAGCGGGCAGCTCGACTCGGCGCGCGCCGCGCTCGGGCGCTCCATCGGCGAGGATCTCTCGTACTTCATGGCGCACGTCGAGCTGGGTCGCCTCGCGCTGGCGGCCAAGGACACCGTGACGGCGGTGAGTGAGCTCGCGCTCGCCGCGGACCTCGCCGTCGATGAGCCGTACGTCCACTACCTCCATGGGAGCGTGCTCCTCTCCGCGGGGCAGGCGGCCGACGCGATCGCGCCGCTCCGGAAGGCGATCGAGCTCGAGCCGCTGCACGCGGCCTCGCACTTCGAACTCGCCCAGGCGCTCGAGCGGAGCGGCGACAAGGCGGAGGCACGGGCGAGCTATCAGCGCTTCCTCACCATGGCGCCGCGGCGCGACGTCGCGCGACGCAACCAGGCGACGGAACGCGTCGCCGGGCTCCAGCCATGAGCCGAGCCCGCGGTCGTCGGGCGTGCCCGCGGCTCGACGCGCCGTTCCTCGCGGCGGCACAGGTCGCCGTGATGCTGGCCGTCGTCCCGTCGCTGGTCGCGCAGCAGCGCCTGCCGGCCGACACGGTGAAGGCGGCACCGGCGATGACGCGGCCGCGCACCGTCGCCGAGGACCTGCAGCTCTTCTCGCAGGTCTTCAACCAGATCCGCGTCAACCATCCCGACTCGCTGGACTCCCACCGGCTCTTCCTTTCGGCGATCCAGGCGATGGTGCAGGCGACGGATCCGCACTCGTACGTGATCCCGGCCGTCCGGCTCTCGCCGGGGAAGGAGGCGGAACTGCGCGCGGGGAAGCTCCATCCCGTGCCGGTCGACTTCACGATGTCGGGCGGGGCCGCGGTCGTCGCGCGCGTCGCGGCCGGCACGCAGGCGGCGCGGCAGGACATCCTGCCGGGTGACGAGCTCCTGGCGATCGACGGACGTCCGATGCGCGCCGAGAGCCCCACGGAGCTGGAGATCGAACTCGCGGGGCCGCGCGGCACCACGGTCTCGCTCACGCTCGAACGTCGGCGTCCCGACGGGACATACGCGACGCTCACTCGCGTGGTGAAGCGCGAACGGTTCGACGGGGAGACGGCGGTCCCCGCGGCGCTGTTGCTCGATGCGACCACGGGCTACATCCGCATCACGACCTTCGCGGCCGAGAACGTCGCCACCGATCTCCGTGCCGCCGTGGACCGGCTCGAGAAGGCCGGGATGCGTCGACTCGTCCTCGACCTGCGAGACAACGGCGGTGGCAGCGTGGCCGAGGCGTCCGCGGTCGCCGGCGAGTTCCTGCCGGAACGGACCATCGTCTACACGTCGGAGGGGCGTCGCGCGGCCGCCGTCGACACGGGGCGGGTGCGTCGATCGTTCTTCCGCGGCGACCGCAACTATCCGATCGTGGTGATGATCGACGCCGGCACGGCGAGCGCCTCCGAGCTCGTCGCCGGCGCGTTGCAGGACCATGATCGCGCCGTCATCCACGGACAGCCGAGCTTCGGGAAGTCGCTCATGATGCAGGGATTCCCGCTCTCCGACGGTTCGGTCATCGTGCTCGTCATCGGCCAGGTGCGGACGCCCTGCGGGCGCGCGGTGCAGCGGCAGTATCGTGACCTCACGAGCCGCGAGTACTATCGCGCGGCACGGGCAGAGCGCGACACGATCGGACGTCCGACGTGCAAGTCGGCGAGCGGACGGACGCTGTACGGCGGTGGGGGCATCTATCCGGACGTGCGCACGCCGCGTCCGGCGGACCCGCCGTCGTGGGTCGCGCGCGCCGCCGAGCTCGACCTGCCGATCAAATGGGCGAACACGTACGTCTCGTCGGCAGGCGCATCGCTCACGACCGCGGACGCGCTCGCCGCCGCCGGGCTTCCGGTGACGGCCCTCGCGTCGTTCCGCTCCCTCGCCCGGGAGAGCGGCGTCAGCATCCCCGATGGCCCGGACGCGGACGCGCTGTTGCAGGCGCGACTGACCGAGGTGGTCGCGTACGTGCGGTTCGGGAACACGGGGCTCTATCTCGTGGAGGCGCGCACCGATCCCGCCGTGAAGGATGCGATGCAGCAGTTCGGGCGGTTCTCGGGCCGCCCCTGAGCACTCGCGAACGACGCGGCCCACAAGGGGTAGATTGCGTCATGGGTCTCGTCTCTCGCCGAGTGCTCCTCGCCTGGTCGGTGGCGCTCGTGTCGGCGTCGGTCGCCCACGCGCAGGCGCCCGCACGCGAACGTCCTCCCGCCGCGCCCGACTCGATCCTCACGCCCGGGCCCGCGGGGGGCGGCTTCCTCGAGTGGCGCACCGCGATCGCCGCCCGCGGTCGCACCGGGGCCTCGTACCTCGTGGATGGCGAGCGGTACCAGATCCTCGTGCTCACGCCGATGGCGGTGGACGCGCTCGCGCAGGATTCCTTGATCGTGAAGGCCACGCGGGGGTGTCAGCGCGCGCTCGCCCTGTCCGATGCGCAGGTCGCGTCCACCGACACGATCGATCCGTGGGCGGCCTTCGATTCGGCGGCGCGGGCCCGGCCGCTGGTGGCCATCGCGATCTACCCGAAGGAGCAGCGGCGCTTCGACTGTCACGCGGGCATCCTCGCGCGATTCGCGGCGCTCTCGCGCGGCGCCCTCTACGGCGCCTTCGGGCCGGCGCGCGCCTTCGAACAGGTCGCCAGCGCCGAGGTGCGGCGGGACGGGCTCGTGGAGCCGACGCCGCTCACGGGGCGCGCACCGGTCACGAAGGTCACGCGCACGCAGCTCGTGGTGGACGGGAGCGAACAGGTGCGGGTGTGGATCGACCCGCTCGCCTTCTCCCCTGACGCCGAGGGGCGGGTGCCACGGCTCGAGGTGCACGTCTACAATCCGGTCGATCCCGAACCGGATGTGCTCCCGCTCCCCGATCGGCTCATCCGCGCGGTCTGGCAGCAGATGCTCCCCTGGCACGCCCGGACGCTCGACGCCGCGGACGCGTCGTTCGTCGTGCCGCCCGTCGAGTTCGTCGCACCGACCGACTCGTCGCTGCGGGTCGCGCACGAGGCCTTCACGCGCGGCGCGCTGGGACTCGCGGCCTCGGAGGCGCTGACGCGGCTCATGTTCCAGCCGCGGCCGCCGCAGCGCGAGATCCGCGATGCGATGCTCGCGTCGGCGGTCGCCTTCTCGCTGCGCGACCGGGATCCCGAGGCGCTCTCGCTCATCGCCGACGTGATGGAAGTGTACCCCTGCCTGACGCTCGCCCCCGAGGCGCCGGCCTCGCTCCGCGACATGGCGGACGCCTCACGGCAGCCGGCGCGCTGCACGTCGATCCCGCTGCCGGTCATCGCGCTCCGGTCGGTGATCCCGGGCTTTGGGCAGGCGACCGGGCCGCTGCGTCGTCGGCTCGCGCTCACCGTGTTCGCGTCCACGGCGCTCACGTACACCGCGGCGGAGGGTGCGCGAGGATTCGCGCGGAAGTCCTACCGCGAGTACCAGGCGTACCAGGGCGGGGACTTCCCCAACGCGGTGACGCGCTACAAGCGGGCCCAGAACGCGCGCACCGCGGGGAACGCGCTCACCGTCGCGGCGGCGGGACTATGGATCGGAGCCGGCATGGAGGCCGTGTGGAACGAGTGGCAGCACGCGCGACGCCTCGCCGACGTGCGCGAGGTCGGACGGCCGCGCACGCGGCGCGTGGAGGTCCTCCCGGCGCTCACGACCGGCCACCTCGGTCTCCGGGTGCGGTTCTGATGCCGAGGTCCTCGCGCGCGTTCGCCTGGGTCGCCGTCGCGACGGTCCTCCTCGGGTGCCATCTCGAGGAGCCGTTCGTCCGCGACAATCACTGGGACCCCGATGCGTCGGCGACGAAGACGCTCATCGCGCCCGATTCGACCTTCTCGATCGGGGAGCGATTCACCGTGACGCTGCTCGCCGACCCGCCGCTGCCGCCCGGCGTCCCCGGCATCCTCTGGACGTCGAACGGCGTCGCGAACCCGGAGACGCAGGTCTTCGCCGGCGGGTATGGCGAGTTCGTCGTGAGCCGGGCTCATGCGGGATACCTCCCCGTGGCCGTCTCGGCGCGATTCGGCGACGCCATCGTCTCGACGACGGTCATGGTCGGACAGAAGCTCGCCACCTTCGATCTCTTCTGCGGCAGCGCCGCGGCCCCCGTCGCCTGCGATGCGGTGCCGCTGGCCGTCGGCGCGACGCGCGCGGTGGGGAGCACCATGCGCGACGCGAACACCAACGACCTCGTGCATCGCGAGTTCCTCATGCAGCGTGCGGTGACCACGTCGCGCGACCCGGCCGTGCTGTCGGCCGCGCCGACATCGGCCAACGCCAACGGCGTCTGGACGGTGCGGGGCGTCGCGCCGGGCACCACCTGGCTCGTCGTCGCGGCCGACGGCGTGCGCGATTCGGTCCGCGTGGTCGTCGGGCCCTGAGGCCGGTCAGCGCGTGAGCGCCGCGTAGTCCTCGGGCGTGTCGATGTCCTGCAGGGCGGCGTCGGGCCACTCGTGGATGCGTGCCTCGTGCCGATGCGCCCGCACCACGGCCTTGCCGCATCCTTCGCCGTGCCACGCCAGCAGTTCGGGCCAGAGGGCGCGCGGGAAGAGCAGCGGCGGCGCGAGCACCTCGCCGTAGCGCGACACCTCGAGCGGCGCGCCCGCGGCGCGCCACGAGGCGACCAGCGCCTGCAGCATCGGCACCGTCACGTGCACCATGTCGGCGAGCAGCACCATCGTGGCCGCCACGTCGGCGTCGAGCGCCGCGAGTCCGGCGTGGAGTGACGCGCTCGTGGGTCCGGTGGGGTCCGGACTGGTGGTGAATCGCACGTCGAGCCCCTCCAGCGCGGCGCGCACCGCCCCGGCCTCGTGCCCCAGCACGACGATCACCGGGGCAAGGCCGGCCTCGAGCGCCCGACGGGCAGCGCGGCGGACCATCGGCTCGCCGTCCACCGCGAGCAGCTGCTTGGGGCGTCCCATGCGACGCGATGCACCGGCGGCGAGCAGCACCGCTCCCACGCGCGCGTCGGTCCGCACCTCGCGCATCATGCCGAGGTGCGCCGCGCCGTCACTCACCCGGCGCGTGGATGGGTGCCGCCCGTTCGCGCAGCGAGCGGGGCCGGCGTCCGCTCCGCACCGCGAGCAGCTCCGCCACCACCGCGAGCGCGACCTGCTCCGCACCATCCGTCCCGATGTCGAGCCCCACCGGTCCGAAGATCCGCGTCTCGTCCAGCGGTCCATCGGCCCGCAGGATGCCGAGAATCCGATCGGTGCGTTGCCGCGGTCCGAGCACCCCGAGATACCGCACCGGACTCTGCAGCAGCGCGCGCAGGTAGTCGGTGTCGTCGGCGAAGTGATGCGTCATCACCACCGCGAAGCTCTCCTCGTCGAGCACCACGCGCTCGCCGAGCCGCGCGGCGTCGGTCTCCACGAGGCGCATGGTGCCGGGGAAGCGCTCGCGGGCGAGCAGCCCGGGACGCCGGTCGGCGACGACCACGCGGAATCCCACCGCATCGGCGAGACGCGCGAGATGTCGTGCGTCGTCACCACCGCTCACCACCAGCAGTCGCGGTGGCGGGGTGAGCGCGTCCACGAACCACTCGCGCCCATCGCGCGTCTCGAGGCGCGAGGTGCCGTCCCCCAGCCACTCGCGCGCCTCCGCGCCGACCAGCACACGCCCGGCCGCGGCATGCGCGGTCCCCGTGCGCGCCTCGAGCGCGGCCGCGACATCGGTGAGGACGACGAACGGCTCCTCGTCGCGCATCACCGCGTCGATCCCCGCGTGGCGCGCGGAGACGGGCTCGATGAGCAGCTCGACCTCGCCCTCGCAGCCCACCCCCAGGTCCCACGCGGCGATCTCGTCCCCGCCGCCGCAGTACGAGCGACGCTCGGCGACACCGGTCGCGATCACGCGACGCGCCACCTCGCGCACGTCCTCCTCGAGGCAACCGCCGCTCACGTTCCCCGTGATCGCGTCGTCCGCCCCCACGACGAGCTTCGCGCCCTCGTGCCGATACGCCGAGCCCCGCACGCGGATGACCGTGGCGAGCGCCGCGCTCGCGCCGCCGCCAGCGGCGTCATGCGCGGCGATCGCCTCGAACACCTGGCGCGACTCGAGCCACTGCTTCACGCCTCAGCTCCAGCTGAGGTCGTGCCGGGTGAGCGGCAGCGAGCGGACGCGCTTCCCCGTCGCGGCGAAGATCGCGTTGGTGACCGCGGGGATCACCGGTGGCAGCGCCGGCTCGCCCATCCCGGTCGGCGGGTTGTCCGTGATGTGGAAGTGCACCTCGACCGGCGGCGCCTCGGTGATGCGCAGCAGCTCGAAGTCATCGAAGTTGCTCTGCACCGTCCGGCCGCCCTCGATGGTGATCTCCTGCTTGAAGGCCTCGGCGAGGCCGTCGAGCACCGACCCTTGCACCTGCGCCATCGCGCCGCTCGGGTTGATGATCTGGCTCCCCACGTCGCCGGCGACCCAGACCTTCACGACCTTCACCTCGCCGCTCCGGCTCACCGTCACTTCCGCGACCTCGGCGAAGTAGCCGCGATGGCTGTAGTGCATGCCGACGCCCATGCCGCTGCCCTTGGGGAGCGTGCGTTTCCCCCAGCCCGACTTCTCGGCGACGAGCTGGAGCACGCCGCGCATGCGCTCGGCGTTCACCGCGGCCGGCGGCGTGCCCGGCGTCGCCGGGATGGTCGCCGCCTGCGCGAGCAGGTCGAGCCGGAACCGGACGGGATCCTTCCCGGCCGCGACCGCGAGCTCATCGATGAACGACTGGTACACGAACGCGATCGCGTTGCTCGTGGGGGCGCGGAGGAATCCCGTCGGCACGCCGAGGGGCATCTTGGAGACGCCGAACCGGAGATTGGGGATGAAGGCGATGGGGAACTCGGTCGGGCCGACGCTCGCGGCCGGCGCGTAGCCCTGCCCCTCGCCGAACGTGACGAAGTGGTTCTCCCAGGCGACGAGCTTGCCCGAGGCATCCACGCCGCCCTTGAGGGCGTGCCAGCCCGCCGGACGATAGAAGTCGTGCTGCATGTCGTCCTCGCGCGTCCAGGTGAGCTTCACCGGGACACCCACCTGCTTGGCGATCGCCGCCGCCTCGACCATGTAGTCGTTGTTGAGCCGGCGTCCGAAGCCGCCGCCCCCGCGCATCATGTGGATGCTGATGTCCTCGGCCGCGATGCCGAGCGCCTGCGCGACGAGCCCGCGCCCACCGGCCGGCGCCTGCGACGGCGCCCAGATCTCCATCTTCCCGTTGGCGAAGTGCGCGGTGCAGTTCTGCGGCTCGAGCGGCGCGTGCGCGAGGAAGGGGTACTCGTAGGTCGCCGTGACGGTCTTCGCCGCGCCGGCGATCGCCGCGGTGCAGTCGCCGTCGTTGCGCACGACCTGCTGCGGTGCCGCGGCGAGGAGTTCGGCGGCCTTCGCCGAGAAGGCGGCGCTGGACTGCTGCGCCGTCGGATGATCGGCCCAGGTCACCCGCAGGCGACGGCGCGCCGAGCGCGCGTGCCAGAAGGTGTCGGCGACGATCGCGACGCCGGGGAGGAGCCCCGCGAGGTTGGTGCCGCCATCGATCACGAACGCGTGCCGCACGCCGGGGAGCGCCTTGAGCTGCTCGACGTTCGCGCTCGCGACCTTCGCGCCGAACACCGGCGCCTTCTCGTAGACCGCGTGCAGCATCCCCGGCAACTGCACGTCGATGCCGAACAGCGGCTGGCCGGTGACGATCTTCCGGTTGTCGATGCCGCGCGTGAACTTGCCGATGATCCTGTAGTCCTTCGGGTCCTTCACCGGCACGCTCGCCGGTGCGGGCACCGGCATGGTGGCCGCCTTCTCGGCGAGCGACGCGTAGGTCGCGCGGCGGTTCGACGCGCGGTGATGCACGACGCCCGCGTCGGTCGTGCACTCGCCCGCCGGCACGTTCCAGGTCGCGGCCGCGGCGGCGATGAGCATCTGCCGTCCGGCCGCCCCCGCCCGCCGGAGCGGCTCCCAGTTGGTGGGCGTCGCGGTGCTTCCGCCCGCGACCTGCCGACCGTACTTCGCCTCGTCGGCCATCGCGAGTTCGATCGTGATCGACTCCCACGGCACGTCGAGCTCCTCGGCGATGAGCATCGGCAGCATGGTGCGGATGCCCTGGCCCACCTCGGGGTTCTTCGAGATGATGGTGATCGTGCCGCTCGACGCGATGCGGATGAACGCGTTGGGCGTGAACTCGCCTGCGGCGGCCGTCGCGGCACCGGCGAGCCACGTGCCCTCGGTCGCGCCGAGGAGGGCGGGGTGGGTGAGGTCGACGAGGGTGCCGAGGAGGAATCCGCCGCCGGCGATGGAGCTGACGCGGAGGAAGTCGCGGCGGTCGAGGCCCTTCGCGGTGGTGTCGCGGGGTTCGGTCGTCATGCGCCTCACTCCCCGTTGCCGTTGGTCGCGGCGATGGCCGCGGCGCGATGGATGCCTTCGCGGATGCGATGGTAGGTCGCGCATCGACAGAGGTTGCCGTACATGGCGGCGTCGATGTCCTCGTCGGTGGGCTTGGGGTTCTTCGCGAGGAGGTCGGCCGCCTGCATGATCTGGCCGGCCTGGCAGTAGCCGCACTGCGGGACGTCGAGTTCCTCCCAAGCCTTCTGGAGCGGGTGGGCGGCGTTGGCGGCGAGTCCTTCGATGGTGGTGACGCGGCGGCCGCCGAGCGCGCTCGCCGGGATCTGGCAGGCGCGTTGGGCCTCGCCGTTCACGTGGACGGTGCAGGCGCCGCAGAGCGACTCGCCGCACCCGTACTTGGTGCCCTTGAGGTCGAGGACGTCGCGCAGCACCCAGAGGAGGGGCATGTCGGACGGGACGTCGACCGTCCGCGGGGTACCATTGACCGTGAACGTGACCTGCATTGCGCGCGGCTCCTTGAGGGGTCTGGACTCAACTTCGCGCCTGCGGCGATGCGCCGCAACGCGGGGCCCGGACGTTCAGGAGATACCCGGCGCGCCGGGGAACGGTCGCCGTTCCCCGCGGCGGCTCAGGGGCGGGTGCGCCGGTAGAGCCCTTCGGTCACCGGCGGGTCCTGGTAGAACACCATCGGCTCCTCAGTCCGGATGTTCGAGAGGTCCACCGGGACGACGAGGAAGGCGCGCGTGCGGACCGTGGACCTGAAGACGTAGCCGGAGTCCGTGGTGGTCCAGGTGCCGACGTCGATCACCGTCTCGCTGCGGTCGAGGACGCCCGTGACGAAGATCCGGAGCCAGTACCGCTGCTCGTAGCTGCCATCGACGTTCACGCTGAGCCAGCCCGAGTCGGCGACCGACCGCTCCTGCGTGACGCCGATGATCCGCGTGGAGACCGTCGAGCCGAGGACGCTGTCGTTGACGGTGTTGAGGAACCACTGTCCCGACCCGAGCGGGATGCTCGTCGGCGGGATCGGCGCGAGGCCCGAGTCCTCGCAGGAGGCGATCGTGGCGGCCGAGGCGAGCACGACGACGATTCGCTTGAGGGCGTGGAGGCGCATTCGCGGGTCCCAGGGGTCGCGCGGCGAGGCACGCGAAGGATGGGTGGACGACGGGGTCCGGAGCGGACCCTCGCATGAATCTATGACGATCCGCGGCCCGGCGGGTCTCGCCCGCGCGCGCCGTCCGCCCCGGTGACGTCCATTACATTCCCCAGCGTATGGCCCCCGCGACCTCCCGATGCTCTCGTCGCTCCTGAGCCGCCTTCCCGGCTGGTGGCCCTACGCGGCCGGCGCGCTCGTCGCGCTCGCCAACGTCGTCGCGAGCGCGCATGCGGTCACGCGCAAGCGCGACGTGCGCGCGGCCATCGGATGGGTCGGTCTCATCTGGTTCGCGCCGGGCATCGGGCCGCTGCTCTACGCCGCGTTCGGGCTCAACCGGATCCAGCGCCGGGCCGGCCAACTGCACCGGGAGCGCCGCCGGCTGCAGCTCTCGACGCCGAGCGCGCTCAGCATCGCCCGCACCGGAACCGACTCGTCGGTGGCCCCCGAGCTGACGCAGCTCGCGCGGGTCGGCGAGCTGCTGTCGGGACGACCCCTCCTCCGGGGCAATCAGGTACGGGTCCTCGAGAACGGCGACGAGGCTTACCCGGCGATGCTCGAGGCCATCGCGGGCGCGCGACGCACGGTCGCGCTGTCGAGCTACATCTTCGGGAGCGATGCGGCGGGAACGAGGTTCGTCACCGCGCTCACGGCCGCGGTGCAACGCGGCGTGGAGGTCCGGGTCCTCGTCGATGGCTTCGGGGCGCGCTACACCTGGCCGCCGGTGCACCGGGCGCTCGCGCGTGCGGGCGTGCCGGTGCAGCTCTTCCTGCCGCGCGTGCATGAGGCGGGGCTCGCCTTCTTCAATCTCCGGAACCACCGGAAGATCCTCACGGTCGACGGCCGCGTCGCCTTCACCGGCGGCATGAACATCCAGGCGCGGAACATCCACGCCGACCGGCCGCCCCGGATGGTGCGCGACGTCCACTTCCGCGTCGAGGGACCCCTCGTCGGACAGATGCAGGAGGCGTTCGCGGAGGACTGGGCCTTCGCGACACGCGAGATCCTCGACGGACCCGGCTGGTTCCCCGCGCTGACCGAGGTCGGGACCACGACCGCGCGCGTCCTCACCGACGGTCCGGATGGCGACCTCGAAGTCACCCGGACCGTGATCCTCGCCGCGATCGCCTCCGCGCGCGAGTCGATCCGCATCGTGACGCCCTATTTCCTGCCCGATGCCGGACTGATCGCCGCTCTCGGCGTCGCCGCGTTGCGCGGCGTGCGCGTGGACGTCGTGCTGCCGTCGCAGGTCAACGTCCCGGTCGTGCAGTGGGCGGCGACGGCGCAACTCTGGCAGGTCCTGCGGCCGGGCTGCCGTGTCCACGTCACGCCCCTGCCATTCGACCACAGCAAGCTGCTGGTCGTCGACCGCAAGTGGGCGCTCATCGGCTCGTCCAACTGGGATCCGCGCAGCCTGCGCCTCAACTTCGAGCTCGACGTGGAGCTCTACTGCGCCGCGTGCGCCGCCGCGCTCGACGACCTCGTCGGCGCGCGCATCGCGGCGGCGCGCGAGGTCTCGCTCGAGGAGGTGGATGCCCGCGCCCTGCCGGTGAAGGTCCTCCACGGGCTCGCTCGGCTGCTCTCGCCGTACCTCTAGGAGCGCCGGCGCTCGATCGTCGCCCGGTCAGAGCGCCGAGACGACCACGATCACCGCGACGACGACGCCGATGCCGACCTTCGCCCCGGCGGCGAGGACG
>JBGATT010000210.1:0-4691 GCA_044229035.1 Gemmatimonadaceae bacterium
TCCCGAATCGCGCGGCTTGCCGGACTTCGCGCGGCTGTGGTCGGTACAATCGGGGCTGAACCACGCGAGGTCGACAGCACGTCCGCGCGTCGCAGAGAGCGGGGCGACGTCGTAGACGCTGGCAAGGTAATGCTCCGTGTGCGGGTGGTTCCGCGTGTGCATCTCGATCGCGTGGCGGCAATGGTTGAGCGCCACCACGGGCTCGCAGCCGAACGCGCGCGACATCCCGAGCGACGCGCCACCCCCACCGCAGAAGACGTCGGTGAAGATGGGGCCGGCAAGGCGGCCGAACAGTGAACCATCAGCGGGCATAGCCCCTCCGTGCGGTCAACCCGCGTTCTTGATTGCGATCCGCGCCGCGTTGACCGCGACGCTCAACCGGTTGCAGGTGCCGCACCACTCGCCAGCGATGGCGGTCGCGCAGGTGAGGAGGTGCGTCTCGTAGGCGACGTCGGCGGCGTCGAACGCTTCCGCGGCCTTGCGCTGGCGCTCCTCGCGTGCGGCGTCGAGGCGCGCGAAGGTGGCGGTGCGGTTGACGGGGATCACCGCCAATACTCCAGGGTGCGCGCCTGCGCCTGCGCGCGGCAGCGGGCCTCCTCCATGCGGATGGCGCGGCGCTCCAGTCGCGCATCCTCGGCCAGCCGCTGCTGCTCGATGTCGCCATCGCACTTCGCCATGGCGGACGCGATCATGATGTCGAGCATGTCGGAGGAGGGGACGAAGGGTTTGGTGGACATGAACGCTCCAGGCCCCCACACCATAGCAATCACGGTGTAGGGGCGCAAGGGTGGCGTGATCACTTTCCGATCATTCGTCGAGGCGCACCCGTCGCAGGGTCGCGATCGTGACGGGGAACCAGCCGGGGCCCGTGCGCGTCGGGTCCAGGTAGAGCCGACCCTTGACCGATTCGCCCGCCTCGTTGACGCCCAGGCCGTAGTGCCCGCGGACGTGCGACACGGACGTCACGCGCTCGTGGTCGACCACCGCATCAACGGCCAGCTGCGCCGCCGCCTCGTCGACGTGCCCGCGGATCCAGGCCTCGCGGATGTCCACGGCGAGGACGAGCACCTCGGCGGGATTCACGACCGGTCCCCGCGGCGCGACTGTGGGGACCGCGGGAGATCGGGATGCGTGCGACGGTAGGCGACCAACGCGCTGTACGTGAGCCCGGCCATTGTGGCGATCTTGGCATCCGGCAGGACGCCGAAGTGCTCCGTGAGCGCGTCGAGCGCCGATGGTTTGTTGCCACCGAGAACGGAGCGCCGGAAGTACGCGGCGCCTGCGTGCCACCGGCCGATTCCGAGCCGCTGGCGCCACATTCCAACCAGCCCGCTCCGCACGCCGCAGAGAGCGGCGACCTCGCAGTCCTTGATCACGCCGAGCTTGTCGACGTGGGGGCGAAGCCACTCAGGGACGTTCGGCCGCAGAGGCGGCGGAGCATCGGGGGCAACCGCGGCGAGACGCGCCGCGATGTAGCGCCGGGCGAACTCGCGCTCACACTCGAGGTCGAACTCGGCGCTGACGCTGCTGCGCTCGTCCTTCCACGCGCGGAAGGCGGCGAGGATGTCGGCGGGCTTCATGCCACACCCGCGATCGTCTCGTCGTCCATCGTCGCGAGGTCGGCGAGGCACGCGAGCGCCGCCGCTTGCTCGGGAGCTGCCGGCGGAGACGCGAGGGTGCCCCAATACGCGGTGAGGCGCTCGGCGTCGGTCTGCGCCGCTGCCACGGCCGGAGCGCGCATCCGCAGCGCCGGCTCGGTCTTCCGTTCCTCCACGATGCGAACCGCGCCGGCGCGCTGGACCTTCGCCACCGCGTCCGCCCAGGGACACGACGGCGCCCAGGCCTCCGGCACGGTGACGCGCATCCGCACCTCGGCATCGGCGACGCGGGCGAGCTCAGCAGCCGACGGATGAACCGTCCACCGCGGCGTGCCGTCCTCGGTGTCAGCGGCCCACCGGTACACCAGCGTTCGGAGCTCTCGGCACTTCGACGGGACGCGGTCCACGGTGAGCGCGAGGCGACCATCCGGTCCGGGGGCGCCCAGGGTGACCAGGCGCGCGGACTTCGCTTCCGTCTCGCCGAAGTCGTTGCGCGTGTGCGAGCCGGGGTAGCCCCACCGGTCGGCGACGTCCTGGTCCCCGTGGAGGTGACCGAGCCAGCCGTAGTCCAGGCCGACCGATTCGAGCTGCTCCCGGCTCACTTCGACATCGTGCCCGCTCAGCACCTCGCCGCCGGACGTGACGGCGCCAGCAACGGACAGGTGCGCGAGGCCGATGTGGGGCTCGCCGGGGGACTTCGCGCGGGCACGGCGGACGCGCATGGACCAGGATAGCAGGACGCCGCCGAGGGCCTCCTGCACGGCGCGGTTGCCCTCGACGACGCCGCGGGGGGCATCCTCGCCCGCCAGCAGGTGCTTCTTCGTGGGCCACGGCAGCACGTGGAGGTGAGCCGGCCCGCTCGGCGTGCGAACGGTGAACGCGAAGTCGCGCGGGTCGGTGAGCTCGGACACCGCGTAGATCGGCCACTCGCCGCCGAGGTTGGCGAGGAGCGCGACGTCGAGCGCGTGATCATGGTTGCCCTGAACGACGACCACAGGCGCAACGCCGGACATGCGCGTGATGATGCCTTCGAGCACCTCGCGCTCCTCGGACGCCGACCGGTGGGGAACGGTCGTCCCGGTGAGGTCGCCGCCGATGAGCCAGAGGTCGGGGCGCCACGCGATCGCGGCGTCGAGGTAGGCGTGGAACGCGGCGCGCTGGTCGTCCAGGCGGGGACCGCGGGTGATGTGCAGGTCGGACAATCCCGTGATGCGGAGTCCCATCACTTCCTCCCGAGGAACGCGCGAATGTCGGCGCCGCCCTTCTGGCCGCGGATCCACGCTTCGAGCTTGGCGAGGTTGGGCTCCGCTTCCTTCGTCGGGTCGGGCCAGTTCTGCGCCTCGCAGTAGTCGGCCACCTCGGCGAGCGTGTAGTCGGTGCCGCGCCACTTCGCGGGGGCCGGCGGCGCTTCGAACGGCGGCGCATCGGGGTCGGTCACCGCCGGGGCGCGCTGGGGGGCAGGAGCGGCGACGGGAGGCGCGACCGGCTCACCGACCGGCACGCGCTCGCGGTTCGCCAGGCGCGCGTTCTCGGCGGCGTTCTCGGCGGCGTAGTCGACAGGCTCGGGGCCGGGGGCGGGGAGCATCCGGGGCTCGATGTCGATCACCTCGCGCCGACCGCCGTAGACCGAGCCGAGGAGGCCCAGCTCGCGGAGGGCCATCAGCCGATCGATCTCGGGATCGGCGGGGGCGTGGAAGACGAGCGCGGGGAAGACGAACGGCATGTCCGCCTCCTCGATGCTGTACTTCTGCCGGAGCCCGAACAGCTCGCGGATGATGCGGGCCTTCGCGATGGACTCGGCGCGCTGCGAACCCTTCGCGCGCATCCCGACGAGCTGCTTGTCTTTCACGCTGGCGATCTCGGCGGACCCGTCGCGGAGGTCGCTCTCGCCCACGCCGGTCACCTCGCGGATCGTCCCGTCGAAGAACTTGCAGGACGCGCGGCCGGCGAACCGCCAGTACAGCGGCGTGCCTCCGTCGTCGGTGCGCTGGAAATCGATCCAGGTCATGCCGCAGAGGGACGCGAGCTGGTTGAGCGTCGCGTAGTGCATCGACAGGCCGCCGCCGTTCTGCTCGTACCACACGCCGTTCGATGCCTTCGCGCCTGCGTAGGGGCTCGTCATCGGCGGCGAGCGCTGGTCGAAGAACGTGAGCCGGAGGCTGACGATGTGATTGCGGGGGATGTGGTCCAGGTGGATCTCGGGACCGATGATGTTGACGCCGCCCGACCGCAGGCGGGTGAGCGCGTCGCCGACCTTCTCGGGGGTCTCGAGCGGCCCCGGGGCGATGCCGTAGGCGGCGGGGGACATGACGCGAGAGACGTAGGCGCGGCGCCGTTCGATGCGGGCGCGTTCTTCTGCCGCTGCTTTCGCGGCGTCGGCTTCGTTGGCTTCGTTGGACATGGACACTCCAGGTGTGGTGATTGCTAACGCGGATCAGTCGAGGAAGGTGGCGCGTTCGTCGCGCTCGGGGATGGTGAGGGGGGGGGCGCCGATCAGCGCGTCGAGGGTGACGCCCAGCGCGCCGAGGATGGCGTCGAGGTCGCAGAGGCGGAGGTACTCGCCGGAGTCGATCCGGCGGCGACACCACGCGCGGGGACGGCCCACCGCGAGCGACAGCGCTTCGGGCGATCGGCCGTCCCCGGCGATGAGTTCGAGGAGGCGGGTGAGGATGGCGACGGAGGGGGGCGGCATGGGGGCTCCAGGTGGGGGGCTACGGGAAGAACAGGCGGTAGATCACGGCCGCGTTGCCCGGGAGGTCGAAGTGGATGGTTTCCACCCGCATCAGACCAGCATCCGTGAGGGCGTGAATCTGCCCCCACGTCAGCCCGACCGACCGCAGCCGGGCGGCAGAGTGAAGGCCGAAGCCAAGAATGGAGGTGGCGGCGAGGTAGGCGGTGAGAAGGTCGGACATGTTCTCTCCAGGCCCCACAAGCATAGCAATCAGCACCCGCGCCGACAAGGACGAATGATCACTTTCCGATCACAAAACGCAGCGCGGCCGGAGTCGCCCCCGGCCGGCGCAACGGAGGGAGCTACGGGAGCGGCTTGATCACGATCTCGACGTACACGCCACGGGCCTTCGCGTCGGCAAC
>JBGATT010000038.1:0-21340 GCA_044229035.1 Gemmatimonadaceae bacterium
GATCCTCGCCGCCGACGTGGTGGAGATGAACCCCGCGGTCGATACGCGGGATCTCACGGCGCGGGTGGCGGCGAAGCTGGTGAAGGAGGTCGCGGCGAGGATGTTGGCGGGCTGATCCGAGCCTCGCCTGGGGTCCTTCGGCGTCCGCCGAGGCCTTCGATCGGTTCGTGCAGGCCTGTGAGGGGCGCGACCGGTCGAGTCGAGCGGACGACCGCACGACTCGAGTTCGTGACCGGACACGTCGAGTACGTGACCGGACAAGTCGAGTCCGCTTACGAACAAGTCGAGTTCACGTTCGGACAACTCAAGTTCGCGTTCGGACATCTCGAGCTCGCGACCGGACATCTCGAGCTCGCGACCGGACACCTCTAGCTCGCGACCGGACAACTTGAGTTCGCGTTCGGACAACTCGAGTTCGCGTTCGGACAACTCGAGTTCGCGTTCGGACAACTCGAGCTCGCGACCGGACAACTCGAGCTCGCGACCGGACACCTCGAGCTCGCGACCGCGAGAGTCGAGCTCGCGACCGGTCGACTTGAGTGAACGACCGGGCAAGTCGAGTCCGTGACCGGACGTCTTGAGTGACCGACCGGACGATTCAAGCGCACGACCGGATGAGTTGAGCGAACGACTGGACGAGTCGAGCGCACGACCGGACAACTTTAGTGCACGCCCGGACAACTCTCGCTCGCGACCGGTCGACTTGAGTGCGCGACCAGATGAATCAAGCCCACGACCGGGTGAGTCGAGTCAACGACCGGATGGAATAGAGCCTTGGCAGGATTCAATACGGCCCTGACCGGATGGAATCGAGCCGCGATCCCCCCAACGAAAGAGGGGCCGAGCTCTCGCCCGACCCCTCCGCCGTTCGCTGTGCCCTCTGTGCCCTCTGTGGTGAAGGCCGCTAGCCGTTCACTCCGAAGGCGCGAGCTCGATCTGCTCGTCCGGCCCCGCATCCCCTTCCCCGCCTTCCGCATCGTCCTTGTCGTCCTGCACGACGCGCGCGATGGCGGCGACGACGTCGCCCATGTCGAGGTTCTTGAGCCGCACGCCCTGCGCCACACGCCCGGTCTCGCGGATGTCCTTCACCGCGCACCGGAGTGACTGCCCGCCGCGCGTGATGAGCATCAGCCCGTCCTCCGGCAGCACCTCCAGCAGGCCGACCACATCGCCCGTGCGCTCCGTGCGCTTGACGGTCAGGATGCCCTTCCCGCCGCGGCCCTGCACCCGGTACTCCTCGATGCTCGTGAGCTTGCCGAGCGCCAGCTCCGTGACGACGAGCAGCGACGCGTCGCGCTTGACGACGACCATGCCCACGACCTTGTCGCCGTCGCCGAGCGCGACGCCCTTCACGCCGGTCGTGTCGCGGCCCATCGCGCGGGCCTCCTGCTCGTGGAAGCGGATGCTCAGGCCGTGCTTGGTCACCAGCACCACGTCGTTCGTGCCGCTCGTGATCTGCACGTCGATCAGCTCGTCACCCTCCTCGAGCTTGATGCCCTTGATGCCCGTCGAGCGGACGTTCGAGTACTCGCTCAGCGCGGTCTTCTTCACCGTGCCCAGACGGGTGCAGAACATCAGGTACTCGTTGTCGGTGAACTCCTTCACCGGCACGATCGCCTTCACCGTGGTGTCGGGCGTGACGTTGATGAGGTTCACGATCGGCTTGCCGCGCGTCGCGCGGCCGCCCTCGGGGATCTCGTGCACCTTGAGCCAGAAGCACCGCCCGTCCTGCGTGAAGACGAGCAGGTAGTCGTGCGTCTTGGCGACGAAGAGGTGCTCGACGAAGTCGTCGGTGCGGAGCTCGGCCCCCTTGGTCCCCTGGCCGCCGCGGCGCTGCTTGCGGTACGTCGAGATCGACGTGCGCTTGATGTAGCCCGCGTGCGAGATGGTGACGACCATCTCCTCGTTGGCGATGAGGTCCTCGATGGAGAACTCGCCCTCGTCGCTGACGATCTCGGTGCGGCGCTCGTCGCCGTAGGTCGTGACCAGCGCGGCGAGCTCGTCCTTCATCACCTGCATGCGCGCCGATTTCGACGCGAGCAGCGCCTCGAGTGCCTTGATCTGCCCGCGCACCTCGGCGAGCTCCTCCTCGAGCTTCTCGATCTCGAGGCCGGTGAGCTTGGCGAGGCGCATGTTGAGCACCGCCTCGGCCTGCCGCTCGGAGAGCTTGAAGCGCCGCTGGAGCTGCTCGCTCGCCTGCGGCGTGTCCTCGGCCGCGCGGATGACCTTGATCACCTCGTCGATGTTGTCGACGCAGATCTTGAGGCCTTCGAGGATGTGCTCGCGCTCCTTCGCCTTGTCGAGGTCGAACTGCGTCCGGCGGACGATGACCTCGTGGCGGTGCGCGATGTAGTGCTGCAGCACCTCGCGCATCCCCATGATCTTCGGCACGAGGCGGCGCGTCGCCGCGTCGGGCACCAGCGCGAGCATGATCACGCCGAACGTCGACTGCATCGACGTGTGCTTGTAGAGCTGGTTGAGCACGACCTTCGGGATCGCGTCGCGCTTGAGCTCGATCACGATGCGGGTGTTCGCGTCCGACTCGTCGCGGAGGTCGGAGACGCCCTCGACCTTCTTGTCGCGCACCAGCTCGGCGATGCTCAGCACGAGGTTGGCGCGGTTCACCTGGTACGGCAGCTCGGTGACGACGATCTGCGACTTGTTGGAGGACTCCTTCTCCTCGATCACCGCGCGGGCGCGCATGATCACCTTGCCGCGGCCCGTCTCGATGTAGTCCTTGATCCCCGCGCGGCCGTAGATGAACGCGCCGGTGGGGAAGTCGGGGCCCTTCACGATCCCGCGCAGCGCCTCGACCGAGAGCTCCGGGTCGTCGATCATCGCCATCACCGCGGCGGCGACCTCGCGCATGTTGTGCGGCGGGATGTTCGTCGCCATGCCCACCGCGATGCCCGACGAGCCGTTGATCAGCAGGTTCGGCACCGCCGACGGCAGGACGGTCGGCTCCTCGAGGCGGTCGTCGAAGTTCGGCGCGAAATCGACGGTGTTCTTGTCGATGTCGGTGAGCATCTCCACCGCGATGCGCGTGAGGCGCGACTCGGTGTAGCGGTACGCCGCGGCGGGATCGCCGTCGACCGAGCCGAAGTTGCCCTGGCCGTCCACCAGCGGATAGCGCAGCGAGAAGTCCTGCACCATGCGCACGAGCGCGTCGTACACCGACTGGTCGCCGTGCGGGTGGTACTTGCCGAGCACGTCGCCGACGACGGTCGCGGACTTCTTGTACGGACGCCCCGGCACCAGCCCGAGCTCGTTCATCGCGTAGAGCACGCGCCGGTGCACCGGCTTGAGCCCGTCGCGCACGTCCGGCAGCGCGCGGCTCACGATGACGCTCATCGAGTAGTTGATGAACGACTCCCGCACCTCGTCCTGGATGAGGCGCGGGAGGATCCGTTCGCGGTTGTTCGGAGCGGTCATTTGCAGAGGGGAACGAGGGGTCCGTGGGGCGTTCTCGTGCGACCCCCGAATTTAGCCCGCGGGAGAGCTGATTTCAATCGAAAAGTTCGGGATTCGCGGGACGGAAACGTTCGCTGCAGAGAGGGGACCGAGGGCTCAGCGAACGGCGGGTCACCACAGGGGGCACAGGGGACACCGGGAGCTCCGGTGACCAAGCACTCCCACAGCGAAAGAGGACTCGGCCGCGTGCCTCACGCGTCGAGTCCCCCTGTGCTCCCTGTGCCCCCTGTGGTGACCGCCGTTGCAGGAGGACTCAGCCGCGCGTCCCGCTGCCCGCATCGAAGTCGTCCCGCTCGTTCTCCGCCGCGATCGCGTCCCGCTCGGCGCGCCACCGCTCGTACCAGGCCCGCGTCACCTCGCCGGCGAGGTCGCGGTTCCCGAGCCCGAACGAGAGCGCCAGCGCCAGCGCGATCGCCCCGAAGATGATCGCGAACGCCGTCGTGACGATGTCCGTCGCGACGCCCAGCTCCTGCAGCGACATGAACACCGCGAGCAGGATCACCCCACCCTTCCCCGCGCGCGCGAGCATCGGGCCGCCGTCCAGCCGCGGCGTGCTCGCGAGGATGAGCGCCCCCACGAAGTCGCCGAGCACGATGCCGAGGATCACGATCACGATCGCCGCGATCACGCTCGGGATGTAGCTCACCAGCTCGCTGAACACCTGCCCGAGGTAGTCGATGCCCAGCGCGTCGGCGGCGACGAGCATCGCCGTGAAGAGCACGAACCAGAAGACGAGGTTCGCCACGACGCGCGTCGGGTTCACCGGCGCCCCGGTGTGGTCGCGCGCGGGGATGCCGCCGCGCTTGAGCACGTCGTTCAGGTGGATCCGCCGCAGGATGCTCCCCACGCCCCGCTGCGCGAGCTTCGCGATGAAGAACCCGATCGCGAGCACCACCCCCGCCGCGAACATCGACGGGATGAACTGCCAGATGCGCTGGAGGCTCTCGAGGAGCCGATCGTAGAACGTCACGGGATCACCGATGGGCGCTAGAAGGTGAAGCTCAGGAGGGAATGCCTGCCGGGCGCACCCAGCGCGGCCGCGGCGAGTCCGGTCGGCGTGACGCGCACGCGCTCGAGCCAGGCGAGGCGTCCGGCATCGCGATCGGGCTGGATGTAGCGCTCGGCCATCGCCACGCCGGCCACGGCGCCGAGCGTCGCGAATCCGAGCGTGAGCGACTCGCCGCGATCGGCCTCGCCCGCGGCGAGGATGCCCACGCCCATGCCCATGAGCGCACCGGCGACGCCGCCGAGCGCGACGAGGTTCGCCTCGCTCCGCGAATGGTCGTAGCGGCGCACCAGCGTGCGCTCGGTGAGGAGGATGCCGAGCCAGCCGCCGGCGAGGAGCGACGTCGCGACGGTCTCGCTGTTGGGCGAGCTGCTCGCGATCGCGGTCCCCGCGGCCATCGCGCCGATCGTCGCGCCGGTCCACAGCGTCTGCAGGTCGCCGACGGTGAGGTTGTGCGGTGCGACGCCGGCGTACCAGCGCCCGGCGAAGTAGCCGCCGAGCCCGGCGGCCGTCCAGAGGAGCGCCGAGCTGGCACGATCGACACCGGCCGAATCGAAGGGATCGGCGTCGCCCGCGAACGTGAGCGCCACCGCGGTGCCCATCGCGAGGTCGTGCCCCATCACCGTCGCGGCGGCCTCGCCGCCGGTGAGTCCGCCGCCGAAGTAGAGCCCCGAGCCCGCGCCCGCGAGGCCGCCGAGCAGCACCGCGGCCGCGCCGGTGCGCATCTCGGTCTCGCCCTGCGTGACGATGAGCAGCGCGCCGCCGGCGCCGCGGAGCGCCATCGCGGGCGACATGAGCGCGCGCGCCTCGGTGATGCGCACGTGCCGCGTCATCTCGGCCGCGGCGAAGAAGGTCCCGCCCGCCATCACGAGATAGCCCGCGCTCCCGGTGAGACCGTCGCGCCCGACCATCGTCGCGAACGCGGGGGCGTAGACGGTGAGGCCGAGCACGGTCTGGTCGCGGACGAAGCGGGCGCGCAGCTCGCGGCTCGAGCCCCAGCGGGGACCGAGAGTGTCGGCGGCGGTGGAGCCTTGCACGAACTCGATCCGGCGCGGCGGCTCCTGCTGCGCGCCGACGACGGACGAGAGGAACGCCAGCGCGACGAGCGCGCGATGGAGGGGTCGCATCGCAGGAAATGTAGCGCGGCGACCGGGCGCTAGTTGCGCGTCCCGCGCTTGAGGTCGAAGAGCACGCTGCGATGGCACTGCGGACAGAGGAGCCACTCGCGCTGCCGCGCGTACCCGAGCCCGAAGCTCCCGCCGCCGATCGAGCGCGGGCGCATCCGCACGGCGCACCGCGGGCAGTCGGCGTGCCCGTCGCGCCCATAGGCCTCGCGGACCGCCTTCTCCTCCGCCGCGTCGAACTGCGCGCGCTCGGTCATGGCGCGATCCGCACGACCACCTTCCCGAACTGCGCCCCGCTCTCGAGGCGCGCGAAGGCCGCGCGCGCGTCGGCCAGCGGGTGCACCGAATCGATCGGCGGCACGAGCCGCCCCGCCGCGAGCTCCGCGCCGATCGCCGCGAACTCGGCGGCGTTCCCCATCGTCGAGCCCATGATCGTCCACTGGTGCCAGAAGAGGCGCCGCACGTCCATCGAGAGCGTGGGCCCCGTGGTGCCACCGCAGGTGACGAGCCGCCCGCCGCGCCCGAGCGCGAGGAGCGACTGGTCCCAGGTGCGCTGCCCGGTGGAGTCGATGATCACGTCCGCGCCGCGCCGGCCGGTGCGCTTCCGCACCTCGAGCCCGAGGTCCTTCATGTGGTGGTCGAGGCCGTCGTCCGCGCCGAGCGCGCGGGCGCGCGCGAGCTTCGCCTCGCTCCCCGACGTGACGATGACGTGCGCGCCGCGTGCCTTGCAGATCTGCAGCGCCGCGAGCGCCACGCCGCCGCCGATCCCCCAGATGAGCACCGTCTCGCCCGGCTGCACCTGCGCGCGCGTGACGCACATCCGCCAAGCGGTGAGCGTCGCGAGCGTGAAGGCCGCCGCGACCTCGTCGCTCACGCCGTCCGGCACGGCCTGCACGTTCGTCGCGGGGAGCACGATCTCCTCGGCGAGGGTGCCCGGCGCGTGCTCCCCGAGGAGCTGGAAGCGGATGCAGAGGGAGTGCTCGCCGCGGCGGCAGAAGTCGCACGCGCGGCAGGAGAGCCCCGGATTGATCATCACGCGCGTCCCGACCGCGACCTCCGTCACGTCCGGCGAGACCTCGGCGACGACGCCCATCCCGTCGCCGCCGAGGATCCAGGGTGGCGTGATCGTCACGCCCGGGAGTCCGCCGAGCGTCCAGAGGTCGAGGCGATTGAGGGCCGCCGCGCGGAGGCGCACCCGCACATGCCCCGCCTCCGGCAGCGCCGGCGCGGCGACGTCGTCACGATAGCGGAGCTGGTCCAATCCGCCATGGGCGTCGATCGTGAGTGCCCGCACGCCTGCGTACCCCCGTTATATTCGAGGACGACCGGCCGCGCGGACGCGCGACTGATCCACCCCCGACGAATCTGCCGCGATGATCCCCATCAAGGTCCCGCCGCTCGGCGAGAGCATCACTGAAGCGACCATCTCCCGCTGGAACAAGAAGGAGGGCGATCCGGTCGCGATCGGCGAGACGCTGGTCGAACTGGAGACGGATAAGATCACCGTCGAGGTGCCGGCGCTCAATGCCGGCGTCCTCGTGAAGCGCCTGAAGCAGGAAGGCGACGTGGTGCAGCTGGCGGAACTGCTCGCCGAACTCGACGAGACCGCGACGGCCTCCGCCTCCGCTCCCGCAGAAGCGCCCGCGAAGCCCCCTGTGCCCCCTGTACCCCCTGTGGTTCAGGCCGTTGCCGTTCCGGCTCCCGCATCTCCCGCATCCCCCGCCCCCGACCTCCGCACCGCCCCGAGCGCCCAGCGCCTCGCCGCGGAACAGGGCGTGGACCTCCGGACCGTGCAAGGCACCGGCCGCGGCGGCGTGATCAGCAAGCCCGACGTCATCGCCGCGATGGACGCCCCGAAGCCCTCGGCTCCGCCGTCCTCTGTGCCCTCTGTGGTGAAGGCGGTTGCGGTCCCCGCATCCGGCATCCGCGAGACCCGCGAGAAGATGACGACGCGCCGCAAGCGCATCGCCGACAATCTGCTCAACGCCCAGCACTCCACCGCGCACCTCACGACGTTCAACGAGATCGACATGTCCGCCGTGTCGACCTTCCGCGAGCGGATGAAGGAGCGCGTCGAGAAGGAACATGGCGTGAAGCTCAGCTTCATGCCGTTCTTCGCCAAGGCCGCCTGCCTGGCGCTCAAGGCCTTCCCGGTGGTCAACGCCCAGATCGACGGCGACTCGGTCATCTACAAGCACTACGTGAACCTCGGCATCGCCGTCGCGAGCGACGCGGGCCTCGTCGTGCCGAACGTGAAGGACGCCGACCGGATGGGGATGATCGGGTTCTCCAAGGCGATGAACGCCGTCGCCAAGCGCGCACGCGACGGCAAGCTGACGATGGACGACCTCACCGGCGGCACGTTCACCATCACGAACGGCGGCGTGTTCGGCTCGCTCATCTCCACGCCGATCATCAACTTCCCGCAGGTCGCGATCCTCGGGCTCCACAAGACGCAGGACCGCGCGATGGTCGTGAACGGCCAGGTCGTCGTCCGCCCGATGATGTACGTCGCCCTCAGCTACGACCACCGGATCATCGACGGGCAGCAGGCCGTGCTCTTCCTCGTTCGCGTGAAGGAGCTGATGGAGGACCCCGCCGCGATGCTGATCGACGACTGAGTCGCGCGCCCGCGCCGGGCGCGCTCAGCGCAGCCCGAGCATCGCCACGGCCGCCCGCAGCCACTCCGGCTCCGGGCGGCCGTCCGCTTGGCAGGCCCCCGCGATGGCGCCGAGTCGGCGCGCGAGCTCGAGGCGCGCATGTCGCGGCCCGTCGATCACGCCATGCGCCGGCAACGCCGCGAGGGCCGCGCGCGCCGCGTCGACGAGCGAGAGGTCGGCCTCGCCGCGCAGGCTCGCCTCGCCCGGGAAGCACTCGGCGCGCGCGATGCGCAGCGAGGCCGAGATCCCGAACTCCATCCGCGCGAGGTAGTCGCCGGTGCAGCGCGACGGCGGGATGAGGTGCCGCAGCGCCTGCCGTGCGACCACGCCTACCTGCTCGCCCGCGGCCACGGCGCCGAAGATGATCTGCGCGTCGTCGCCCGCCGAGAGCGCCTCGCCGCGGCGACCGGTGAGGGTGTAGCGGCCGCTCGTCGTCGCCGTCGCCCACCGCTCCGCCGCGGCGCGGCGCGTGACGAGTCCCGACCCGACGGGGAAGTACGGTGCCCAGGTCATCGCGCGGCCGAACTCGTCGTGCCCGTGCGCGCGTTCCTGGAAGAAGGGGCGCATGTCGCGTTCGATCCAGGGCGCGACGGGTCCGGTGTACTCGACGACGATGGTGCCGGCGCCCCAGACCGTGACCTCAGGACGCGCGGCGGCCGTGGACGCGACGTGGAGGAGGTAGTCGGGCTCGGGGACGTTGTCATCGTCGAACCAGACGAGCACCTCCCCTGCCGCCGCCGCGATCCCCGCGCGCCGCGCGACGGAGAGGCCGGGCTCCTCGCATCGCACGATGCGCGCCCAGGGTTCGCGCTCGACGAAGAGCCGCTCCTCCGCCCGCTCGGCGAGGGGGTGCGCGCTCGCCGAGTCGACGAGCACGAACTCGCGCGTCCAGCCGGCGGGCACCTTGAGGGCCTCGATGCCGACCAGCACCCGGCGGAGGGAGTCGGGGTCCGGGTTGCGGGTGCAGGTGAGGATCGAGATCGTCGGCATCGTGTTCGCAAGTTACTGCAACTGCGGTCACCACAGGGGGCACAGGGGACACAGGGGGACCGCGTACTTCACAGGCTGAGACGCCGGATTCCCTGTACCAGTCGCACGACGTTGAAGTTGATCAACAGACCCTTGCGGTGACCGCTCAACCGCAAGTAGGTGAGCAGCTGCGCCATGTGCACAGGATGCAACTCCTGGACGCTCTTGAGTTCGACCACGATGTGCCCCGCGACCAGCATGTCCATCCGAAAGTTCATGTCGAGGTCGACCCCGTCGTAGAGCACGGGAACAGCGCACTGCGCTTTGAACGGGACGTGTCGACGTCCAAGTTCGTACGCGAGCGCCGCCTGATAGACCGACTCGAGCAACCCCGGTCCCAGTGACCGATGCACTCGAACGGCCGCCTCGATCACCGCTCCGGTGATGACATCCCGACCATCCACTCGCACGCGACCCCCTGTGTCCCCTGTGCCCCCTGTGGTGATACGCCGTTCCCCTCGCATCCCGGGACCCCGACCCCGCACCCCGCATCGTTAGATTGCGGGCGTCACCAACCCCGAGCCCATGCCCGACCCGATCCTCTCCCCCGACGTCGTCGTCATCGGCGGCGGCCCCGGCGGCTACGTCGCCTCGATCCGCGCCGCGCAGCTCGGCCTCTCGGTGGTCTGCGTCGAGGCCGACCGGACCCTCGGTGGCACCTGCGTCAACGTCGGGTGCATCCCGTCCAAGGCCCTCCTCGGGTCGTCCGAGCACTACGACTTCGCCCGGCACCACGCCGCCGAGCACGGGATCGACTTCACCGGCGTCTCGTTCGACCTCGCGCGCATGATGAAGCGCAAGGACGACGTCGTCGCGCAGAACACCAAGGGCGTCGAGTTCCTCTTCAAGAAGAACAAGGTCACCTGGGCCAAGGGCTTCGGGACGCTCAAGGCCGGCAACGTCGTCGAGGTGCGCGCCGCCGATGGCGCCGTGACGACCTACACGGCGAAGCACGTCATCATCGCCACCGGCTCCGTGCCGATGGAGCTCCCTTTCCTCAAGTTCGACGAGGAGCGGATCCACTCGAACGTCGGTGCGCTGAAGATCCCCGAGGTGCCCAAGCACCTCATCGTCATCGGCGGCGGCGTGATCGGCCTCGAGCTCGGCTCCGTCTGGCGCCGCCTCGGCGCTCAGGTCACCGTGATCGAGTACGCGCCGACCATCCTGCCCGGCAACGACGCCGACGTCATCAAGGACGCGACGCGGATCTTCACCAAGCAGGGGCTCACGCTCCACACCGGCACGAAGGTCACCGGCGGCCACCGCGATGGTGCGCGCGTGGTCATCACCACCGAGAAGGACGGCGCGGCGCAGACCTTCGAGGCCGACCATGTGCTCGTGTCGATCGGCCGTCGCCCGTCACTCTCCGGGATCGACGCCGCGGCCCTCGGCCTGCGGCTCGGCGCGCGCGGCGAGATCGTCGTGGATGACCAGCTGCGGACCAACCTGCCGAACGTCTTCGCCATCGGCGACGCGGTCGGCGGCAAGCTGCTGGCACACAAGGCCGAGGACGAGGGCGTGATCGCCGCCGAGGTGATCGCCGGCAAGCCGGTGCACATGCACTACCACAACATGCCGGGCGTGGTCTACACCTGGCCCGAGATCGCGACCTGCGGCCAGACCGAGGCCGAGGTGAAGGCGAGCGGGCGCGCGTACAAGGTGGGGAAGTTCCCCTTCTCGGCGAACGGCCGTGCGCGCACCATGGGCAACACCGACGGCTTCGTGAAGTTCGTCACCGACGCCGCGACCGACGAGATCCTCGGTTGCCACATGATCGGCCCCAACGTGAGCGACCTGTTGAGCGAGGTGGTGCTGGCGATGGAGTACCGCGGCACGGCGGACGACATCGGCGGGACGGTGCACTCGCACCCGACGCTCAGCGAGGTCGTGAAGGAAGCGGCGCTGGGGGCGCTGGGAAGGGCGTTGCACGTCTAGGATGAAGGCTGAAGGATGAAGGTGGAGAGCAACGCCGATCACTTCCCCCTTCATCCTTCAGCCTTCATCCTAGATACCGCTCCTGCACGACCCCCAGGTGGTGCAGCAGATGCCCCGCCGTGATCCAGGCGAGCGCGCGCACCGTGATCGGCTTGCCGTTGGCGTTGCCCGTGCGGGTCCACGCCTCCTCGGGGAGGCCATGGAAGAGCGTGACCGAGGCTTCGCGCACCGACTCGAGCTCGTCCATGATCGAGTCCATCGACCGCGCGCCCGCGCCGCTCAGCGGGGCGTAGGCGTTCTCGTCCCACCCCGGGAGCGGCGTCTGGTCGCCGCGCGCGATGCGGAGCGCGCGGTACACGAAGATCCGCTCGGCGTCGGCGCAGTGGAGCAGGACCTCCTTGAGCGTCCACTTCCCCGGCGCGTAGGCGTGGTCGCCGCGTTCCTCGTCGAGGTCGTGCAGGAGCGCCGCCGCGATCTCCGCGCCGCCGATGAGCGCCTCGACGACGTCGCCGTCCGGGACCTGCGAGACGTATCCGGCATAGAACGACGGGTACTCGTCCGGGGAGGGGCGCTGTGCGCGATGCGAGGTCACTGGGGCTCCTGTCGAGGCGGTGAGGGGCAGAATCTAGCGCGGCGGCACCGGCGCGCGGCGTCCGGCACCGACGCGGGAACAAGAAAGGCTGCCCTCGCGGGCAGCCTTTCGAGAGAGCGGAGCCGGGACGAACTCAATCGTCCGCGAGCTTCGCCAGGATCTGGGAGGGCAGGTACGAGGGCGTCACCATGCGGCGACGGCGACCCGTCTCCGCGCTGATGCGCTTCCAGAGCTCGATCTCGCGCTGGGCCGCGCTGAGCGCGGTCTCGTTCACCTTGTCGCCATCGAGGTAGGCGTGCACCGCGGACGGGAGTTCCGTCCCCGGCGGCGTGACCTCGCGGTCGGCAGCGGTGGGCTCGGCCTGCTGGGCAGGACGGGCGGCGTCGGTCGCCGGCTGGCGGACCACATCACGGGGGTCGAGCGAATCTTGCATCACGAGTATCGATCCTCCAGGAGCTTCTGCAGCGCCTCGCGGGCGCGATGGACACGCATCTTCAGGGCACCGACCGTCGCGTCGAGCAGCTCGGCCATCTCCTCGTACGACCGACCTTCGACGTGCTTCATCACGAACGCTTCCCGCAGCGAGGACGGGAGAGCCGCCAACGCGCCGTCGAGATCCCGGCGCATCTCCCCCCGGTCCAGCTCTTCCTCGGGGGTCTCCAATCCAGACGGTTGATCGTCCTCTTCGTAACTGAGGTGCGTGCGCCGGATGTTCTTGAGCCAGTCCTTGCACCCGTTCGCCACGATCCGGAACACCCAGGCATCGAACCGGCCTCGGACCTCACCCAGGTGATGGAACGCCTTGATGAACGAGACCTGCAGGATGTCCTCCGCCACGTCCGCGCTGCCTGTCATCCCGTAGGCGTGGCGATACAGCGGATCGCTGTAGCGCTCGATCAGGATGCCGAAGGCATTGCGGTCACCGGCGAGCACGCGGTCGATGACCGCTTGATCGGCGTCGAACGATTCGTCGGGAGCAGTGGGCTCGGTGCTGGTCTGTGGCACGGTGCTAGTGTAATCCCAACACCGCGCCGCGGACAGGGCCTCCGCTACCGACGCACCGTGCGAACCCGGTTCGTCGCATAGCAGGGACGAGCAATCGTGAGGGAGGTCACAGGTGCGGATGGCCGAAGGCAGGAGGGAGAAGGGGGACGCGGTCCCCGACGGCTCATCCGCTGAACGCGCCCCAGCCGGTCGCCCTGACGGCGGCGCCGTGTTCGTCGAGCCGCGGCGGTGGGCGGCGGACGCGCCCGGGGGCTTGGGGGGCGACGCCCGTCAGGGCGGAGGCCTCCACCGCCTTGAGCGCCTCGAGCACCGGCTTCACCACCCCGCAGGGCACGCCGGCGTCCTCGAGCCGCGCGATCCAGTGCGCGGCGGGGGCCGAGCGAACGCGTGCGGCGATCGCGCCCACCACCCGGGCGCGCGCGGCGAGGCGGCCCGCGTTGGTCGCGAGCGACGCGTCGTGCGCGAGCGTGTCGAGGCCGAGCGCCTGGGCGCAGGAGATGAACTGCGCGTCGCTCCCCACCGCGATCACGAGCGGGCGGTCCGCCGCTTCGAAGAGCTCGTACGGCACCAGGTTGGGGTGCGCGTTCCCCCAGCGCCGTGCCTCGTCTCCGGAGACGAGCGCGTTCTGCGCCACGTTCACCAGCGCCGCCGTCGCGCTGTGCGCGAGCGAGACCGTCAGTCGCCGGTCCGCACTCGTGTGCGTCGCGCGATGGCCCGCGCCCGTCCGCGCGCGTCCCACGAGCGCCCCGAGGATCGCGAGGGCCGCATCCTTCCCCGCGAGCACGTCGGCGAGCGCCACCCCGACCTTCATCGGCCCTCCCTCCGCCTCGCCGGTGATCGCCATCCACCCCGACTCCGCCTGGACCACGAAGTCGTAGCCGGGACGCGGACTGTCGAGCCCGAAGCCGGTGATGGTGCACCAGACGAGCTGCGGGTGTCGCCGAAGCATGTCGTCCGCGCCCAGACCGCGACGCTCCAGGGTGCCGGGCCGGAAGTTCTCGAGCACGACGTCCGCGCCGGCGATGAGGCGCTCGAGAAGGGCCCGATCGGCCGGCAGGGCGAGGTCGGCGGCGACGCTCAGCTTGTTGCGATTGGCGGAGAGGTAGTAGGCGCTTTCGCCGCGTTCGTCGAAGGGCGGACCCCAGCCGCGGGTCTCGTCACCGGTGCCGGGGCGCTCGATCTTGAGGACATCGGCCCCAAGATCGCCGAGTATCATGCCGGCGAGCGGCCCGGCGAGTACCCGGGAAAGATCGAGTATTCTGATGCCTTCGAGCGGAAGATGCATTATGGTGTCGTTGTGATGACTTGTTAGCGACAGTGCAAAGGACGCGACAGGCGCAACGAAAACGTGCGAAATTCAGCACTTGTACTACTTGCGTACAAGCTGAAAAATCATATACTTGCGCGCGTTCATATCGCGCAGCACCTCGCAACGGAAGCCAACATGCCTGATACCGAGAAGCCGGCCGAAGCGGCCGCCGCTCCTGTCGTCCCGCCCAAGCGCCATCCCGGCCACCGCGGCCAGGACGTCCGTGACACCGTGGCCGAGATGGCCGCGAAGGCCCACGAGATCTCCCTGGAGGCCGGCAGCAAGATGGCCGCCGCCATGAAGGACGTCGTCGGCGCCGCCGCCGGGCTCGTCGCCTTCTCCATCGAGTCCGCCCGCGACCTCGTGCAGTACATGGTCCGTCGCGGCCAGATGACGCAGGACGAGGCCGACAAGCTCGTGCGCGACGCCGAAGAGGCGTGGCTCAAGAAGAACAAGGGCAAGACGCTCCCCAAGGTCGCTGTCACGGCCCCCGCCGCCAAGCCCTTGGTCGTCTCGTCGCCGCCGAAGCCCGCGGTGGTCGCGAAGCCGGCTGCCGCACCGGCCAAGGCCGCACCGGTCAAGGCAGCCCCGGCCAAGCCGGCGGCAAAGCCCGCGGCGAAGCCAGCCGCCCCGGCGAAGGCCGCGGCCAAGAAGCCCGCGCCGGCCGCCAAGAAGGTCGTGGCCAAGAAGCCGACGCCGCACAAGTAGCAGGCGACGGTCCCGCTCGACCCCGCGAGAGCGCACCTTTCGGGTGCGCTCTCTGCGTTTCCCCCTGTGCTCGGTCCATCCCCCCGCACGCCTTCGCGCCCCACCGACCCGACGTGTCCCTGATCCCCCGCGGCGACGCCCTCGCCCTGACGCGCGCGCTCGTTGCCGTCGATTCCCGCAATCCCTCGCTCGCGCCCGACGGGCCGGGCGAGGGCGCGGTCGCCGAGCTGTTGGCGCGCGTGCTGCGGGAGTGGGGCTTCGCGGTGGACCTGCTCGAGGCGCTCCCGGGGCGCCCCAACCTCCTCGCGCGCATCGGCGGCGGACATGGCGGGCGCTCGCTGTTGCTCAACGGCCACCTCGACACGGTAGGCGTGGAGGGCATGACGCACGCGCCGCACGATCCCGTGATCCGCGACGGTCGCCTCTACGGGCGCGGCGCGTGCGACATGAAGGCCGGCATCGCCGCGATGTGCGCCGCCGCCGCGCACGCCGCTGCCGCGATCGACCTCGGGGGCGAGGTGATCATCGCCGCGGTCGCCGACGAGGAGTACGCGAGCGCGGGCACGCGCGCGCTGCTGGCAATGGGCATCACCGCGCACGCGGCGGTCGTCACCGAACCCACGCGCCTCGCGCTCTGCCCCGCGCACCGCGGCTTCGCCTGGGCGGACATCACCGTCGCGGGACGCGCGGCGCACGGCTCGCGCTACGACGTGGGCGTGGACGCCATCACGCATGCAGGGCTGCTCCTCGCCGAGCTGCACGCGTACGAGCAGGAGGTGCTGACCACCCGCACGCACCCGCTCCTCGGGCGCGCATCGCTGCACGCGGGCACCATCCAGGGCGGCATCGGCCCCTCGACCTACCCGGATCGCTGCACGTTCACCGTGGAGCGTCGGACGCTCCCCGGCGAGCGGGGCGCCGACCTCGGCCGCGAACTCGACGCGGCGATCGCGCGGGTGCGCGCGCGGGTGCCGGACTTCCAGGCCGGGTATGTGCTCGGCGTGGGGCAGGCGCCCAACGACGTCTCGCTCGAGGAGCCGCACGTGGTGGCGCTGCGCACCGCCTGCACCGCGGCGGGCGAGGCGGCGCCGGTCGAAGGGCTCTCCTGCTGGACCGATGCGGCGCTCTTCACCGCCGCGGGGATCCCGGCCGTCTGCTTCGGCCCGGGCGACATCGCGCTCGCGCACGCGGCGGAGGAGTACGTGCCGGTGGACGAGATCGCGCGCGCGACGAACGTGCTCACGCGCTTCATCACCGAGTGGTGCGGACCGAAGGGGGTCGCGTGGGGCAGTTGACGGTCAAGCAGTACGACGCGCTCGAGCGGGCGATCGTCGACGCCACGCGCGTCGCGATCCTGCGGCGCGGCACCGAGTACCTCGTGATCCCCGAGCGCCTGATCATGCAGGAGGGCGCCGAGGTGATCGTCGCGCGGCACCCCACCACGGGCGCGCGCCTCACGCTGCGGCTCGACGAGGTGGACCGGATGGAGGTGGTGAAGTGAGCGCGCGCTTCCCGCTCGTCGCGATCTACGCCGACGAGTCGTGCCTCGGCAACGGCAAGGAAGGGGACAATCCCGGCGGGGCGGGCGTGCTCGCCGAGTGGCGCCACGCCGACGGCCGCATCTCGCGGCGCGACCTCTGGATCTCGGCGCGCGCGACGACGAACAACCAGATGGCGCTCCGCTCGGTGATCGAGGCCTTCGACGGGCTCGGCGCGAAGAACGGGCGGTTCAGCGTGCAGTTCACGACCGACTCGCGCTACATCGTGGACGGGCTCACCTCGTGGGTCTTCGGCTGGGCGCGCAACGGCTGGAAGCGGAAGACGGGGCCGATCGAGAACCTCGCGCTCTGGCACGACGCGATCGGGGCGGTGGACGGCCACGAGGTGTCATGGCAGTGGGTGAAGGGACACGCGGGCCATCCGCAGAACGAGTACGCCAACGACCTCGCGGTGAAGGCGGCCACCGAGCTCTCGGCGTCGGGCGGCTTCATCGACTCGGGGTTCGACGCCTGGCTCGAGGCGCGGCGGGCGAAGGGCGGCGCGCGCGCCGCCGTCGCGCCCTTCCCCGATGGCGAGCGGTTCAAGGCGGCCCCATCTTTGCCTCGCGTGTCGTGACCGAACCCCAGGCCGCCATGGACGCCCTCGACCTCCTCTTCCGCCGCATCGTCCTCGCCGCGCACGCCTCCGGCGCGCTCGAGCAACCGCTCACCGTGGGCGACCTGCTCGACTCGTTCGCGCCCTACGGCGCGGCGCGGCGCGACGGGGCGCTCGACACGCACGACGACTACCTGCACGCGCTGATGCGGCTCGTCTCCGGCGAGCGCGCCCGGTTCTTCGGCGACGACCTCATGCAGGACGACCTGAAGGCCGAGCTGGCGACGCCCAACCCGGACCTCACGGTGCTGCGCACCTATGCGCACACCAAGCTCCGGATCTCGACGGCGGGCGTCTCGGAGATCCTCGCGGGTGACACGACGATCGACCTGCGCCCCCCGACGCCGATCGGCTCGCCACGCGTCTCCGGCGCGCGCGTCGCGCCCCCGTCGGGCGGGCACCCGGCGACGCCCACGCCGGCGGGGTCCCGGCCGTCGACCGCACCGATCGTCGAGCCGATCACGGAACTTCGGCCGTCGGGCGCGATACCAGAGGCATTCGCGGCGTACGCGAGCAGTCTCTCGGCGGCCGCCGCCGAAGGGCTCGCGGCCGCCCAGGCCGCCGGCCCGAGCGGTGTCACCGCCGAGCCCGAATGCCCGTATTGCGCCCAGGCGCTCCCCAAGGGGCGCACGACCAAGTTCTGCCCGTCCTGCGGGCAGAATCTCCTTGTGAGGCGCTGCCCCGGCTGCAGCGCGGAGATCGAATCCGGATGGAAGTTCTGCGTCACCTGCGGGCGGAAGGCCTGAGCCGCCCCCACCGACGTCCGCGCCCCCGTGCGCTCGGCGTCCTGTTGCTCGTCGTCACGACCCTCATCCTCGCCGGCGGATGCGCCGGCACGCAGGCCACCGCCGCCCCGCTCCGCCCCGTCGTCCGCGGCCCGCAGTGGCCGGTGAAGACGCGCGAGCATGTGGACCTCTGGCTGCACGGCTTCGCGCTGCTCACCACCGACACGGCGACGGTGCCGCTCTTCGCGCGCGGCTACGCCGACCACATCACGATCGAGAAGAACCAGCGGCGGGTCTACACGGAGTTCGACTCCATCCGCGTGTCGCTCCAGGCGACCGTGCGCACGCGCCCCGCGCTGGAGGGGGCGCAGTTCCTCGCGCTCTACTTCGCCTCCTGGCCGGAGATGCAGCAGGCGTTCGAGTACTTCCGGAAGGCCGAGGGCGACCCGCGGAACGCGACCAACCGCGAGGTGCAGGGGATCATCGCGTTCCTCGCGCAGCAGTTCCCGCGCAAGGAGGATCGCGAGTTCGCCCTCCGGCTCGTGCATGCGCTCGCCGACGAGTCGAGCGACTTCTATCACGCCTGGTGGCTCGAGCAGCAGCGCGCGCGCACGGCGGCGCTCGCGGCGGCCGACTCGCTCTGGCAATCGCGGTGGCGTCCGGCGATGCAGCCGTTCCTCAACCACACGCAGCAGGGGAACGGCGACCTCATCGTCTCGCTCGCGCTCGCGGGCGAGGGACGGGCGGTGCCGGCGGGGAAGAACCTGAGCCAGTACGCGGTCGCGTGGCCGGCCACCGTCGATTCCGCGGCGGTGATGCTCTTCACCTTCGCGCACGAGGCCGCGAGTCCGGTGGCGACCGTCGCGGTGAATGACCATCTCACGCCGGCGCAGCAGCGCGAGGGCACCGGCGCCAAGCTCGCCGCGACCGGACTCGTGCGCGGCGGGGCGCTCATCGTGGAGAAGATCGACCCCGCGCTCGCCGACGCGTACGCGCGGTTCTACCTCTCGCAGGCGGGGAAGCCGGTGCCGGCGTCGGGCGCGATGGCGGCGCTCGCCGCGGCCTTCCCGATGCCCGACGAGATGGTCGCCTCGATGAAGCGGCAGATCGACCTCGCCTTCACCGGGATCTGACGTGGCCGACTCGCCGGCACCGATCCTCCCGCGCGCGGCGCTCGAGCGCGTGCTCCTGCGCGCGGCCGAGCTGCACTCGGCCCATTCGGACGTCCCCGAGACGATGAGCGAGGCGGACCTCCTCGCGCTGGCGAAGGAGGTCGGCATCTCGCCGGTGGCGGTGCGGCAGGCACTGGCCGAGGAGCGGATGCGCGTGACGCTGCCCGAGGAGCGGGGCATGCCGGCGCAGCTCGTCGGGCCCGCGCAGTTCGCGGCGTCGCGCGTGGTGAATGGGAGCGCGCGCGAGGTGCTCGAACGCATCGAACGGACCTTCCGGCTCGAGGAGAACCTCGCCGAGCGGCGGCGTTTCCCCGATCGCATCGTATGGGGACCGCAGGGCGGACTGGCGGGCGCGGCGCACGACATCGCCGCCACGTTCACCGGCCGGCCGCTCGCGCTCGCCAAGACCAACGAGGTGAGCGCCTCGGTGGTGCAGGTGGAGCCGGGGAAGGTGCATGTGAGGATCGAGGCCACGCTGGTGCCGCGCCGGCGGTGGGCGATGCGGATCGGCGGCTTCGGCCTCCTCGGCGGCGGCGCGGTGGGGGCGATCCTGCTCGCCCTCAATGTGTGGCCGGCCGTCGCGCTCGGCGTCGGCGGGCTGCTGGGGTTCCTGCCGGGGATCATCGCGCGGGCGATGTTCCGGAGCGCGGCGAACGGCGCGCAGCTGGCGCTCGAGCAGACGCTCGACCGCCTCGAGTTCGGCGAGCCGAAGAAGCGCGGGCTGATCGACCAGCTGCTGATCGGCGATCGCTGACGCGATGGCGTGACGCGGCGCGCTGTGCGCCGCGTCACGCGGTGGAGGCGCCCCCGCGACTGGTCGCTGGTGCCCATGCGCCCTAGCTTTCCCGCGATGCCATCCACCGTCGCGCCGTACGTCCCCGCCGCCGACCCGCCCGAGCGGATCCGCGCGGCGTCGCGCTTCTCGGTGGACGTGCTCCCCGAGGTCTCCCGGACCTTCGCGATCAGCATCCGGTTCCTGCCCGGCACGCTCGGCGTCGCGGTGAACGTCGCCTACCTGCTCTGCCGGATCGCCGACACGATCGAGGACGACAACAGCACGGCGCCCGCCAGACGCGCCGAGCTGCTGGAGCAGTTCCTGCGGACGCTGAACGACCGTGAGGCGGCGGACGCGTTCCCGGCGCTCGCGGCCGGGCTCAAGGGCGACGCGGCGCACCTCAAGCTCGTGCAGCACACCGACCTCGTGCTCGTTCTGTTCCGCACGCTCCCGCCGCGCACGCGCGACCGCGTGGCGCACTGGGTGCGGGAGATGGGGCTCGGGATGGCGAAGTTCGTGCGCAGCTACCCGGCGGGGATCCGCATCCAGACGCTCGCCGAGTACAAGGAGTACTGCTACTACGTGGCGGGGACGGTGGGCTGCATGCTCACCGAGCTCTGGCACGAGCATGCGAGCGCGGTGGGGAAGCGCGAGTTCGAGCGCCTCTGGGTGAAGTGCCAGGCGTTCGGCGAGGCGCTGCAGACGGTGAACATCCTGAAGGACATCGCCTGGGACGCGCAGCACGAGAACTCGATCTACATCCCCGAGCACGACCTCGCGCGGCACGGGAGCGGGCACAGCACGCTGCTCTCGCCGTCGCACCTCGAGCACAACCACAAGGCGGTGGTGCACTTCATCGAGATGGCGCGCCGCGACCTCGACGATGCGCTCGAGTACACGCTCATGATCCCCCGCCGCGCCTTCCGCATCCGCGCCTTCTGCGTGCTGCCGCTGCTCTTCGCCTACGCGACGCTGCGCGACCTGAGCGGCTCGCGCGCGATGCTGCAGGTGGGCGGCCAGGTGAAGATCTCGCGTCGCGAGGTGAAGGCGCTGATGGTCGTCGGCGTGGCCTCGCTGGTGAGCAACACCGCGCTGCGCTGGCTCGTGAAGCGCGTGAAGGCGAGGCCGTTCACGCTCGCGCCGGTCGCGGGCTGACGGGCGCCGAGGCCCGGTCCGCATGTTCGCCTCCCTGATCACCGCCGCGGGATTCCGCGGCATCCTGCGCGATGACGACGCCGCTCGCGCCGTCTACAGCGAGGCGGCGGGCGTGGCGCGGGTCCTCCCGCGCGCCGTCGCGGTGCCCGCGGACGCGGAGGACGTCGCGACCCTCGTGCGCTGGGCTGCGGAGCACCGCGTCGCCCTCGTGCCGCGCGGGTCAGGGAGCTCGATGGCCAATGGCGCCGTGGGCGACGGGGTGATCGTCGACCTCGGTCGGCTCGTCGGCTCGCAACCGCCCACGCCGGGTGGCCACTCGATGGTCGTCGGGGCGGCGGTGCTGCGCGACAACGTGCAGTCCGCGGCGCTCAAGGTCGGGATGCAGTTCCCGGTGGACCCGTCGAGCGGGGCGTTCGCGACGATCGGCGGGATGGTCGCGACGCACGCCGCCGGCTCGCGCACGGTGAAGTACGGCCCGCTGCGCGACTGGATCCTCGGCGTGGAATGCGTCTTCGCCGAC
>JBGATT010000039.1:0-21323 GCA_044229035.1 Gemmatimonadaceae bacterium
AGGGCGGGGACCCGGTCAGGTCCCCGCCCTCTGCGCTACCGGTCCGTCGACTTAGGCGTCGGTGCCCGGATCGTACCCGCCGCCACCCGTCTGGCCGCCGCTCGACGAGGTCTGGGCCATGGTCGTCTTCGGGATGCCGAGCGCGAACACGACCGGCACCACCCATCCAGCCTTCACCAGCGCGCGACGGCTGAGATCAGCCTTCGGCGCGGAGAGCTTGTCCGCCACATTCTCCAAGTCCATCACGATCCTCCCAGGGTGAGCTTTCGGCCGGCGTGCGCGGTCGAGCATTGTACTGCAAGTGTGGTGCCGAAATGCCCCAGTGCGCAACCCCTTTCAGGACAATACCGGAGGCGATGGAAGGCCGACGCATCGTTGCGCCGCCACGACAGTTCGCGCCACACGACTCGTCGCCCGTGTGGCGTGACCGGGAGAGCTTCCGGGGGGCGAGACGGCCGCGTCCCTACCAGCCTATATTCTTCCGCGCGAGCGCCCCCTCTTCCCACCGTTCCCACCGCGCATGGTCCTGCCTGATCCAGTGCCTCCGAACCTGCCGGGTTCGGCGCTTCCCGAGCGCCCCTTCCACGTGGATGCGGCGTCTCGGGTCCGGCAGGCGGCGCAGGTCCAGGAGTTCCCGCTAGGCGAGGAGGAGATGATGCTCTTCCTGCAAGGTCGCGAGGCGCTCCACACGCTCAACACGACCGCTTGGGCGGTCTGGGATCTCTGCGACGGGCAGCGCACCATCTCCGAGATCGCCCAGGAACTGAGCGGGGTTACGGGGCACCCGGTGGAGGCGGTCCTCGCCGACGTGCGGAGCACGGTCGAGCGGCTGGGCGCGCTGTCCCTGCTGGATCTCGCGTGAACGCGCAGGCGCCGATCGACATCGCGTTCGGTCGGTCGCGCCTGCGGATCAACGCGGGTACCGCGGAGGTGCACGACGTGCTCTGGCGTGACCACCGACACCTCCTGGCCCCTCAGGGAGTGGTGCCGGCGGTGGAGCTCACCCTTGAGGCGGACGGCGCCGGATATCGCTGCGCGGACACGCTCGGCGAGCGCGCCGAGCGCCCGGACGCGCGGTGGGCGATCCGCTGGGCCCGCTATCGGGTGCTCGAACTGGTGGTGGCCGCGCACCCGGAGCTGCTGTGGCTGCACGGCGGTGCCGTCGGGATCGGCGAGACGGCGGTGCTGGTGATCGGACGCCGGGGTCGCGGGAAGAGCACCCTCGTGACGGCGCTCTGCGCGACCGGGGCCAGCTATTTCAGTGACGACATCCTGCCGATCGACCCCGCGAACCGAACCGTGCTCCCATTCCCGCGAGCGGCAGAGGTGCGCCGTGACCCGGGCGAGGAGATGCCGTCGGCGTGGCTGCTCGAGGTCGACAAGGACGAGGTCGACGTCGATGACCGGGTGGCGCGCGGGCCCCTGCCCGTGCGCGCCGTTCTCCTGCCGCACGCGGGCCGGCGCGGCGGCGTCTCGCTCGCGCCTTGCTCCGCTTCGGAAGCGGTGATCGCGATCGGCGAAGGGTGCTGGAACTTCGCGGTACACGGGGCCAGAGCGGCCGCGACCATCGGGGCCCTGGCCTCCCAGGTCCCCGTGGTGCGGATCGCCTTCGATGACGGTGCGCGCGCGGCGGATGCGGCGCGCGCGTGGCTCAACGGTACCGGTCCATGAGCTTGCCGAGCGCGTCCTTGCCTGGGCAGAGGGCCTCGAACGGCAGGTCGACGAGCGGCGTAGGGACCGTCTTGAGGTAGTCGTGCATGTCACGTCCGTTCTCGTCGACGAACAGCAACCCCGTCGCGATCTCGTGCCGCGCCTGGCAGGCACGCACGTGGGCGTAGGCCGACTCCCGATTTGTCGGGTCGTAGTCGGACGCGGTGGAGCGCAGGCGGACGCGGGCACCGTCGTGCATCTCGACCACGCGCACCTCCTCGCCGGTCTCGGGGACGGTGATCTCGCGCTTGAGCGGGATGAAGTCCGCGTGCACCGCCTCGACCTCGTGCTCCCGCGTGTACGCGTAGCTCTTGGTGGAGCCCTCATGGTCGTTGAAGCTGACGCAGGGGGAGATGACGTCGACGAGGGCGAGGCCCTTGTGCGCGATCGCGGCCTTGAGGATGGGCACGAGCTGCTGCTTGTCACCCGAGAACGACCGTGCGACGAATGTGCACCCCAGGGTTAGGGCGAGGAGGACGGGGTCGATGGGGGCCTGCTCGTTGGCTTCGCCCTTCTTGCTCGTGCTGCCGATGTCGGCGGAGGCCGAGAACTGGCCCTTGGTGAGGCCGTAGACGCCGTTGTTCTCGATCACGTACAGCATGTTCACGTTGCGACGGATCGCATGCGAGAGCTGGCCCAGCCCGATCGAGAGGGAGTCGCCATCGCCGGAGATCCCGATGTAGGTGAGGCCCTTGTTGGCGGCCGCGGCACCGGAGGTGACCGACGGCATGCGGCCGTGCACGGAGTTGAAGCCGTGCGACTGCTTCATGAAGTAGGCGGTGGTCTTGGACGAGCAGCCGATGCCGCTCATCTTGGCGGCGCGGTGCGGCTCGAGCTCGAGTTCCCAGGCGGCCTGGACGAGCGCGGCGGTGACCGAGTCGTGGCCGCAGCCGGCGCAGAGGGTGCTCATGGCGCCCTCGTAGTCGCGCAGCGTCAGGCCGCGGCCGTTGGTGCGCGCGGTCGGGTGCTTGACCGGCGGCTTGGCGATGGACGTCATGCGGGCACCTCGGCGAGATGGGTCTTCACGGCGTTCACGACGGTGGCGGCGGTGAGGGGCATGCCGCTGTAATCGAGGATTGGCGTCATCGCGTCGCGGGCGACGCCGAGTTCGATCTGGATGAGGCTGCGGAGCTGCGCGTCACGATTCTGCTCGATGACGAACGTATGCTCGTGGCGTCCGAGGAACTTCCTGACCTCCTCGCTGAACGGGAAGCCGCGGATGCGCATGTAGTCGGTGTGGATGCCCTCGGCGCGCAGGATGTCCGCGGCCTCGTGCACCGCGGCCTCGCAGCCGCCGATGGTGACGAGCCCCACCTCGGCGCCCGGCTGGTGCGAGACGATCGGGGCAGGGACGTGCTCGGCCGCGCCCTCGAACTTCCGCTTGAGGCGGTCGACGAGTTCCCGGTAGGCGTCGGAGTCCTCGGTGTACTGGCCATGCTTGTCGTGGCCCGAGCCGCGGACGAAGTAGGCGCCCTTGCCGCCCACGCCGGGGAGGGTGCGCGCGGCGATGCCGTCGCCATCGACATCGAGGTACCGGGAGAACCGCTGGATCTTCTCGAGATCCGCGGCATCGAGCACCTTGCCGCGGTCCGGGCGATACGAGTCGTCCCACTCGAAGCGCTTGACCATCCAGTCGTTCATGCCGATGTCGAGGTCGCTCGCGACGAAGACCGGCGTCTGGAAGCGTTCGGCGAGGTCGAATGCCTGCACGGTCATCTCGAAGCACTCCCGCGGGTCGGCGGGGAAGACGACGATGTGCTTGGTGTCACCGTGCGAGGCGTACGCGAGCGAGAGCAGGTCCGCTTGCTGCGTGCGCGTCGGCATGCCGGTCGCGGGCCCGCAACGTTGCACGTCGATGAAGACGGCGGGGATGTCGGTGTAGTACGCGAGCCCGATGAACTCCTGCATCAGCGAGATACCGGGGCCGGAGGTGTTGGTGAAGGCGCGAGCGCCGGCCCACCCGGCCCCGATGATGATGCCCGCGGCCGCGAGCTCGTCCTCGGCCTGCAGGATCGCATACTTGTGGAGTCCCGTCGCCTTGTCCACGCGGTACTTCTCGCAGAAGCCCTTGAACTGCTCCATCAGGGCGGTGGCCGGCGTGATGGGATACCAGGCGCCGACGGTCGCGCCGGCGTAGACGGCGCCCAGTGCGGCGGCGGTGTTGCCATCGATGAGGATGCTGTCCCCGGTCCGGTCCATGGGCTCGAGATGGAACGGCAGGGGGCACTGGAAGTGCGCCACCGCAAAGTCGTAGCCGAGCTTGAACGCCGTGTGGTTCGCGGCGAGGAGCTTCGGCTTCTTGCCGAACTTCTCCGTGAGCATCGCCTCGATGACCGCGGTGTCGATCTTGAGGAGCGCGGCGAGCGACCCGGCGTAGGCGATGTTGCGCAGCAGGGTGCGGTCGCGATCCTTCTCGAAGGTCTCGACGCACATCCTCCCGAACGGGATGCCGAGGATGGTGATCCCCTCCCGGACGAGGTCCGGGTCCATCGGCCACGTGGAGTCGTAGACGAGATAGCCGCCCGGGCGGACGGTCTTCACGTCCTTGGCGTAGGTCGCGGGGTTGAGCGCGACCACGAGATCGACCTCGCTCGGCCGGGCCGTGTACCCGTCCTTGCTGACGCGGATCTCGTACCAGGTGGGGAGTCCCTGGATGTTGGAGGGGAAGATGTTCTTCCCCGTGACGGGGATCCCCATGCGGAAGATCGCCTGCATGAGGAGGCCATTGGCACTGGCCGAGCCGGTGCCGTTGACGGTGCCCATCTTGAAGGCGAAATCGTTAATGCCGCTCTTGCCGCTCATCTCGCCACCATCCCGGCGTACGCCTGCTTGAGGTCGAAGGTGCGCATGTCCCACGCCGCGGTCGGACAGCGTTCGGCGCAGAGGCCGCAGTGGAGGCAGACGTCCTCGTCCTTCACCATGATCCGCTTGGTCTGCGGGAGGGCGTCGGAGAGGAAGATCGCCTGCTTGGTGTTGAGGGCCGGCGCGGAGAGCCGCGTGCGGAGCGACGCCTCGGAGTCCCCGTTGGTGGTGATGGTGAGGCAGCTCGTCGGGCAGACGTCGACGCAGGCGTCGCACTCGATGCAGAGCGGGGCGTCGAAGTGGGTCTGGATGTCGCAGTTGAGGCAGCGGGCGACCTCGATCGCTGCCTGCTCGGGAGAGTACCCGAGCTCGACCTCGACGTGCAGGTCGGTGAAGCGCTTGGCGAGGTCCTCGTGCTGCATCTTCGCGCGCTTCGACGTGTCGTAGTCGTTGTCGTACGCCCACGATTGCATGCCCATCTTGGCGGAGACGAGCGTCATGCCGACCGGCGGGCGCTCGGTGACCGGGATGCCCTGGCAGTGATTGTGGATCGAGATCGCGGCGGCGTGCCCGTGCGCGACCGCCCAGATGATGTTCTCCGGCCCCCAGGCGGCATCGCCGCCGAAGAAGACGCCGGGGCGCGTGCTCTGGTGCGTCACCTTGTTGACGATGGGCATGTCCCACTTCGGGTCGAACTCGAGGCCGATGTCGCGCTCGATCCAGGGGAAGGCGTTGTCCTGGCCGATGGCGAGGATCACGTCATCGCAGGGGACGATCACGGTGCCGGTGACGGTCGAGACCTGCTTCCCGGCCGCATCCTCGCTCCAGGCGAGCTGTTCGAACTCCATCCCGACGAGCCTTCCCTGTTCGAGCACGAAGCGCTTGGGCGCGTGATTCTCGACGATCGCGACCTGCTCCTCCTCGGCGTCCTCGAGCTCCCACGGAGAGGCCTTGAAGTGCTTGCGGCCGCGTCGCGCCATCACCTTCACGTCGGTGGCGCCGACGCGCTTGGCGGTGCGGCAGCAATCCATGGCGGTGTTGCCGACGCCGATGATGAGGACCCGTTGGCCGATCCGTTCGACGTGGCCGAAATGGACGTTGGCGAGCCATTCGATGCCGATGTGGACGTTCTCCTTCGCGTCCCAGCGGCCCGGCAGGTCGAGTTCCTTCCCCTTTGGCGCTCCCGTCCCGACGAAGACGGCGTCATAGCCTTCGGCGAGGAGCCCCTTGAGGGAGTCGACCGTGGTGCCGTAGCGCATCGTCGCGCCCATGCGGATCACGTAGTCACACTCCTCGTCGAGCACCTGCGCGGGGAGGCGGAACGACGGGATGTTGATCCGCATCAGGCCGCCGGGCGTCGCGTTCTTCTCGAAGATCGTGACGTCGTAGCCGAGCGGGAGGAGGTCGTTGGCGACGGCGAGCGAGGCCGGGCCGGCGCCGACCAGCGCGACGCGCTTGCCATTCTTCGCCCCACCCTTCGGGAGCCGGTCGGTGATGTCGCCACGATTGTCGGCCGCGACGCGCTTCATGCGGCAGATCGCGACGGGCTTCTCCTCGACTCGTCCGCGCCGGCAGGCGGGTTCGCAGGGTCGGTCGCAGACGCGCCCGAGGATGCCCGGGAAGATGTTCGACTGGCGGTTCAACAGGTACGAGTCGTCGTACCGGCCCTGGGCGATGAGGCGAAGGTATCCGGGGACGTTCGTGTGGGCCGGGCAAGCCCACTGGCAGTCCACGACCTTGTGGTAGTACTGCGGGTTCCTGACGTCTGTCGCAGCCATGATCCGGGGGGTCCTCGAAATGGTCTTGGCAAGGTTCGCTCAGGCGGCGGCGGGGGGCAAGGTGGGGATTCTCCGGCGCTGCGTGGGGGGATGCCGGACAGCGCTTCGACACCGGCGAGTGTCAAGACGCCACGGGTACGCCCGATACTCGGGGAAAAGGGGCCCCGGCGGCGCCGGTTCCCTGTACCATGGCACGCCAGGAGGCGATAGTGTCGCTCGGTCCTGAGGGTCCCGCGGTCGATGAGGCGGCGCTGGTGGCGCTCGCGGAGATCATCGGGGTGAAGGCGCTCGACTCGGTGGTCACGGTGATGCTGGACTCGACGCCGGCGCTCTGCGCGTCGATGGTGCGCGCCCACGCCGCAGGGGACGCGGTGGCCCTGCGGGCGGCCGCGCACCAATTGAAGGGGTCCGCTGCCAATCTCGGTGCGCGACACCTTCCCGCCGTCTGTGCCGAGCTGGAACAGGTGGCGGGCAAGGGGGATCTCGCCGCGGCCGCGCCGCTGGTAGCGGCGGCCGAACAGGAGTACTGCCGCGTGCACGCCGCGTTGGCCGCCGCGACCCTTGGCGCGTTCGCGGCCCGATGACGACGACCGTCCGCGAACCGCGCTCCACCGGCCATGCCTTCCCCATGGAACTGCTCGCGCGGTGCACGGCGGCGAGCGCGGCTGCCTGGGCCGACCATCTGGCCGAATCGAACCTGATCGTCGACGCCGAAGGGCTCGTGTTGTGGGCGAATGCCCGGGCCTGCGACCGTCTGGGCGTGGAGAGTGGGCGACGATTGACGTTGCGTGACTGCGACCGCCTCGCGCCCCTCGACCTCTCGGGTGCGCGCGAGACGGGGGAGCGATTCCATGCGCTGCTGACGGGCCGTGCACCGAGCGGAGCGCCCTTCATGCGCGGGGTGCTCGACAGCACGGGGGTCCGTTCGTGGCTGCGCCTCCACGTGACCCCGCTCGAGGCGGACGACGCGACCGCCCGCTGGAGCGGCATCTCGTTCACGAACGTCTCGAGCGTGGTGGAGTCGACGGCAGGGCATCGCGAGGCGCAACTCCGGGCGGATGCGATCCTCGACGCGCTGGTGGAGGGGATCGTGCTGGTGGACGCGGACGATGTGATCCGCTACGTGAACCCCGCGACGCTCCGGATGCTCGGGTACTCGGACGACGCGGAGCTCCTCGGGAGGCGCCGGACCGACCTGCCGGTGCGCCGGTTCCATGCGGACGGTCGCGAGGCCGCGCCCCCGACGCCGACGGGTTGGGCCGGCGAGTCCACACCGATGCGCGAGCGGCTCCGCTACATCGGCTTCCCGCGTGGGGAGCTGTGGCTCGACACGCAGGTGTCGCGCCTCTCGTTCGGTGGCCCCGACGGGAAGGCGAGCGGCGCCGTCGTCTCGTTCGTGAACGTCTCGGAGGCCGTGCGCGCGGAGGCACAGTGCCGGGCCGTGGTCCACGCGTCACCGATCGGCATCGTGCTCGTGGAACGGAACGGGCGCATTGCGATGGCGAATGCCGCGGCGGAACGGTTGCTCGCGCTGCGGCGCGACGGCCCGGAGGGCCGAGTCGAGACCGATCCGGCTTGGGAGCGCATCCGCGTTGACGGGTCCCCGATGCCGGCCGAGGACGTTCCGCAGGCGCAGGTGCTGGCGACCGGCCGCACCGTCGAGGGGGTGGTGTACGGCGTGCGTGCGCCCGATGGCACGACGCGCTGGTTGCGTGCATCGGCCGCGCCGATGCACGGGATCGATGGTCGACTCGAGGGCGTGATCGCCCATTTCGCGGACTGCACCGCCGAGTTCCGCGGGGCATTCGCTGACGGAGTGTCAGGACAAGCCTGATGAAGCGTGACATCCCCTGTCCGATACTCGGAAGAGAGATTCGCGGTGACCCGGAGCGGCTGGGTCCCTTCACGCCGAGGATACCATGACCGTGGAGACGGTCGCGCCGACGGGACGGGCGGTCACGTTCCCGCTGGACGACATCATCGTGAGCAAGACGGACCTGAAGGGGCGCATCACGTATGCGAACCGGGTCTTCATCGAGGTGTCGGGCTACACCGAGGAGGAGCTCCTCGGGGCGCCGCACAACATCATCCGCCACCCGGACATGCCCGGCTGCGTCTTCGCGTTCCTGTGGGACACGATCGCGGCAGGGCATGAGGTGTTCGCGTACGTGGTGAACATGGCGCGCAGCGGCGACCACTACTGGGTCCACGCGCACGTGACGCCGACGTTCGATGGGAACGGGCGGATCATCGGCTACCACTCCAATCGCCGGGTGCCGCGTCCGGAGGCCGTCGCGAAGGTGGAGCCGCTCTATGCCGCGCTCCGCGCCGAGGAGGCGAAGTACCCGGTGCGCCGCGACGCGGTCGCCGCGGGCATGGCGCTGCTCGGTTCGACGCTGGACGGGATGGGACTCACCTACGAGGAGTTCGTATGGCGACTCTGACCGCACGTCGGTCGCGTCGTGCGCCGGTGGCGTACGACCGGGTGGCACAGTTGGAGGCGCAGGTCGCGTCGTTGACCGCCGACCTCGCCGCGCGGGATGAGAGCATCCGCCGGGCGAGCGTCGTGTTCAAGGCCGCCGCCGATGGCGACCTCGAGCAGCGGGTGCTCCACATACGCGAGACCGGCGCGATGGGCGAGATGCTGAACGACCTCAACCACCTCCTCGACATGACCGACGCCTTCGTGCGCGAGGCGGGGGCGACGCTGGATCATGCCTCCGAGGAGAAGTTCTATCGCCAGGTGGTGACCCGCGGCATGCGCGGCACCTTCCGTGACGGGGCCGAGCGGCTGAACGCCGCCACGGGCCGGGCGGCGAAGGCCGCGGAGCAGCGCGCGGTGCGCGTGGCCGCCTCGCAGGAGTTCGAACGCTCGATCGGGGGTGTGGTGGAGCGGCTGCGCGGGACGAGCGGGAATGCGCAGCGGACGGCGTCGGGGCTGACGGAGACGGCGACCGGCACTCGGCACGAGGCCGACGTGGCGTCGGATGCGGCGCGACTGGTCTCGTCGAGCGTCGACACCGTGGCGGCCGCGACGGAGGAGATGTCGGCGTCGGCGAGGGAGATCGAGTCGCAGGCGGTGGTGTCGCAGGGCGTCGCGCAGCAGGCGATCGCGGCGGCCGAGGAGACGCGCGAGGTGATGCAGACTCTCGCGGATGCGTCGGGCGGGATCAATCGTGTCGTTGCGCTCATCAATGAGGTCGCGGGGCAGACGCGCCTCGTCGCGCTCAACGCGACGATCGAGGCCGCGCACGCGGGTGCGGCCGGCAAGGGCTTCGCGGTGGTCGCGAACGAGGTGAAGGGGCTCGCGACGCGCACGGCGAGCGCGACGGAGGAGATCTCCGAGCGCGTGGCCTCGATCCAGCTCGCGAGCGAGCGCGCGGTCGATGCCACGGCGAGGATCGCGCAGTCGGTCTCGGCGATGCACGAGGTGGCGACCTCGGTACGGCAGGCGGTCGCCGAGCAGCGGATCGCGATCCAGGAGATCTCGCGCTCGATGCAAGACGCCTCGCAGGGAACGCGGCAGGTGTCCTCGGCGATCGACGCGACCGCAGGGCGTGCGGTGGAGACGCGCGAGGCAGCGAACGCGATGGTCGCGTCCGCCGACGACCTCGCCCGGGCGACCGAGGCGCTCACGGCCCAGATCGATACCTTCCTCGCGACCGTGCGGCAGGGTTGACGCGCGCGCCCATGGCGACGCCGCTGCTCCCTCCACGCGTCGTGGACCCGATCGGGCTCGAGCTGCCGGCGGCGTCCTCGCTCGCGCAGGTGCTCCGCGCGGATCTCGTGCCGGATGAGCGCCGGCCGGACGCGGCACGCGCGCGACGCGTCCTTGTGGTGGACGACGACCCCAGCACGCGCGCGCTCCTCGGCGCGCTGGTGCGGCAGCACGGTGCGGAGCCGGTGACCGCCGAGTCCGCGCGCTCGGCGCGGCGGTTCGTGGACGCCGATGGCGCGAACGCCTACGATGCCGTGCTGACCGACCAGCAGATGCCGGAGGAGAGCGGGCTCGAACTGATGGCGTGGATCCAGCACACGGATCCGACCCTCGCCGTGGTCGTCGTGACGGCCTCCCCCGAACGCGAGACGGTCGCGGCTTCGTTGCGCGGCGGCGCCGCCGGGCTCATCGACAAGCCGATCGTGCCGGCGCAGGTCTGGCGGGCGCTCGACGCCGCCGTGGATCGCACTCGGCACGACCGCGCCCACCGCAACACGACGCGGGTGATGCGCGAGGTCGGGAGGCTGCAGCGATTGGTGCTGCGCTCCGGCGCACAGGTCGATCCGCGCCTCACGGTGCGGTCGTATCCCTGCCACCAGGCGGGCGGGGACTTCATCACCAGCGTCCCGCTCGACACCGGCGGCCTGCTGCTCGTGGTGGCCGACGTGGCGGGGCATGACGTCGCCGCCGCGTACACGGCCGCCTACTTCCAGGGCCTGATGCGCGGGATGCAGGAGTCAGGGCGGCCGATCGTGGACGTGATGCGGCGCTTCAACCGCGTGCTGCTCGAGGAGTGGAGCGCGGCGTCGAGCGGCCCGGGTGCGCTCGAGGTGATGACCTCGGTCGCGGTCTGCGCCATCGCGCTCGACGTGAGCGGCGAGTTCGCGCAGGTGACGAACGCCGGCGCACCGGCCCCGTGCCACGTGAACTCCCGCGGCGAGATCCGCCTGCTCGAACGCGGACGCAGTCATCCGCTCGGCTGGTTCGAGGATTCGCTCCCGGAGTCGACGGACCACGAACTCTCGTCCGGCTCGGCGCTGCTGGCGTGGACGGACGGGCTCGAGGACCTCGCGGATCGGCTGGGCGTACCCGCCGAGGCGGTGGCGACCGCGCTCCTCGTCGAGGGAGACGCGGCGCAGGCGGTGCTGGCCGGCGGACTTCGGGACGACGTGCTCCTCGCGCATCTCGCGCTCGGGCAACCGGGCAGCCGCAGCTGGGGCGAGCCGCCGGTGGCGCGCCGCTGGCTCCCGATCCTGGCGGAGCGGCACAATGGTGCGACACACGACGCGATCGACCTCGCGCAGGCTCGGTGGGAGGCGGCGATCCGCTGCGTCGCACCCGGGATCGCCGTGGCGCGCCTGTCGGACATCCTGACGGCCGTGCGCGAAGGGATGATCAACGCGCTCAAGCACGGCTGCGAGGGCGCCGCCGACCGCGAGGCCGATCTGCAGATCTCGCTCCTCGCAGCGGACCGGGTGATCCGCGTGCGGATCGAGGACCCCGGGCCGGGCCACGACTTCGACCCCGGGCGGCACGCCGAAGAGGCCGGCGACGATCTCGTCGACCTGCATCGCGGCCTCGAACTGATCCACCTGCTCTCCACCACCGTTCGCGTCGAGCGCCAGGGCGCCCGGCTCCGTCTCGATTTCCGCTACTGATCCCCCGTCCGTGACCGCGCCATGACCGCCTCCATCCCCTCCGCTCCGGCCTCCTCGACCACCGCATACGCGGGCTCGTCCGCGACCATCACGCTGCCGGGCGACCTCACGAGTTCGACCGTCGGCGACGCGCGCGTCGTGCTCACCGCCGGGTGCGAGCGCCTCGAGGCACCAGGATCCACGCTCCGCGTCCTGCGCATCGACCTCCGGCGGGCACAGATGGTCGACTCGGTGGGGCTGAACCTGCTGGTGGGGACGATCAAGCGCGTGCGCGCGATCGGCGGGCGGACCGAGCTCCTCGTCCGCGCCACGAACGTCGAACGGGTCCTCACGTTCACGCGCCTGCACCAGATCGCCCAGGTGGTGCGCGATGGGTGACGCCGCGATGAAGCCCGCCGCCGGGCACCCGATACTCCTGACTGGGAGGCGTGGCGTGCGCGCCGCGGCATCCCGCCCACTTCCGAGGATGCATTCGCCATGAAGGCACTCATCATCGACGACTCCCGTGCCATGCGGCGGATGCTCACCGCCTTCGTGTCGAAGAACGTCAAGTGCGAGGCCGTCGAGGCCGAGGACGGGATCCACGCTCTCGAGGCGCTCGAGCGGTACGCTCCGTTCGACTTCGCGCTCGTCGACTGGGACATGCCCCGCATGTCCGGCCTCGACTTCGTGCGTGCGGTGCGCGCCGATGCGCGCTGGGACGACCTGAAGCTCATGATGGTGACCGCTCGCAACGAGGGCGAGGACGTCGTGTCGGCGCTCGAGGTCGGCGCGAACGACTTCCTGATGAAGCCGCTCTCCGAAGCCATGGTGGTCGAGAAGTTGCGCATCCTCGGCATCGTGGAGTAGCGGGACATGCCCATCCGCGCCCTGGTCGTCGACGACGCCGTCGTGATGCGGCGCATGATCGGTGCCGCGCTCGCGACCGATGCCGACATCGAGGTCGTGGGCGTCGCGGCGCACGGGCGGATCGCGCTGCAGCTGGTGGCGCAGCTGGCCCCGGACGTGATCACGCTCGACGTCGAGATGCCCGAACTCGACGGCGTGAGCACCGTGCGCGAACTGCGCCGCAGCGGATGCCGCACGCCGGTGATCATGTGCAGCGCGCTGACCACCACGGGGGCCGAAGCGACGCTCGATGCGCTCGCGGCGGGCGCGAACGACTGGATCGCCAAGCCCGCGCAGAGCGGCTCCATCGCGGAGGGGGTCGCGCGCCTCGCGGCGGAGCTCCTGCCGCGCATCCGCGTCCTGGTCCGCTCCGGCGCCCCGGTGAGGGAGTCCTCGTCGGCGCCCACGCCGCTCGTGCGGCCCCGTGTCGCGCCTGTGCGCGTCGCGCCGACGGTGGCGCCGGGCCTCCTGGTCATCGCGACCTCCACCGGCGGACCGAACGCCCTCGCCGACCTCTTCCAGGGGCTCCCGCTTCCACTGCCGATCCCGGTGATGATCGTGCAGCACATGCCACCGGTGTTCACCAAGTCCCTCGCCGACCGACTCGGCCGCGACTCGGTGCATCGATTCCATGAGGCCGAGGCGGGGCAGGTGCTCCGCGCGGGCGAGGTCTACATCGCCCCCGGTGGCCGCCATATGGAGGTCGAGCGCGTTGGCACGCAGCTGCAGGTGGCACTGCACGACGGACCGCCCGAGAACAGTTGCCGGCCGGCCGCCGACGTGCTGCTCCGCAGCGCGGCGCGCACGATGGGACCACGGCTCCTCGCGTGCGTGCTCACGGGCATGGGACATGACGGTCTGCGCGGGTGCGAGCAGGTGCGTGCGGCCGGCGGACAGGTGCTGGCGCAGGATGAGCGCACGAGCGTGGTCTGGGGGATGCCCGGCGCGGTCGTGAATGCGGGGCTCGCCCACGAGGTGATGCCCCTCGGCGACCTCGCCGGGGCGATCGCCCGGCGGCTCGTGCCGCTCCCGCTCTCCGCGACAGGGTGAGGACCATGGGCATCTCGAGCGCGAGCTTCAACTTCGTGAGCGACTTCGCACGGCGCCAGGCGGCGATCGTGATCGACCCAGGGAAGGAGTACCTCGTGGAGACACGGCTGGCGGGACTGGCGCGCGACCATGCCGAAGGGTCGCTGGAGCGGTTCGTGGAGCTCCTGCGCGTGGAACCCGCGTCGAGCACGTTGCGCGCGCGCGCGCTCGACGCGCTCACGACCAACGAGACCTCCTTCTTCCGCGACTTCCACCCCTATGAGGCGCTGCGCAAGCGCATCCTGCCGGACCTGATCGCCGCCAAGGGAGATGGGGCACGGCTCTCGATCTGGTCCGCCGCCTGTTCCGCCGGACAGGAGCCGGTGAGCCTGGCGCTCCTCCTGCGCGAACACTTCCCGGCGCTGGCGGACGGGCGCGCGTCGATCCTCGCGACGGACCTGAGCGGGTCGGTCCTCGATCAAGCGCGGGCGGGCAGGTACACCCAGTTCGAGGTGAACCGCGGACTCCCGGCGATGCTCCTCGCGAAGCACTTCAAGAAGCACGAGGATCGCTGGCAGGTGAGCGAGTCGATCCGCGCGATGATCGAGTACCGCCAGCGGAACCTCATCGAGCCGCTCCCGTCCCAGGAGCGCCACGACCTCGTGATGCTGCGCAACGTGCTCATCTACTTCGACATCCCCACCAAGCAGCAGATCCTCGCGGCGATCCGCCAGCGCATGGCGCCAGGCGGGATCCTCGTGCTCGGCACCGCGGAGACGACCCTGCATCTCGATCCGGCCTGGGAGATCGTCCGGGCGGAGAACAGCACGGTCTTCCGGCTCAAGGCGGAGGCGCGATGACCGCGATCGGCGATCCGCACGCCCTCTCCACGTTGGCGCACGCGCTCCACGAGCAGTCCGACCGGCTCGAGGCCGCCTCGTCGCGCCTCGAACAGGTGTTCCTGTCGACCGCGGACGACATCATGACGATCACCGGCTCCGGTCGCGACCTGATCGCCCGGAGCCATGACCTGGTGGAGATGGCGGTCGGGCATCGCGGGGGCGCCGTCGTCACCGAGGCGACCGCCGTCCTCCGCGAGCCGATCGCGTTCCTCACCGACGGCGTCGCGCGCATGCGGCGCGTGATCGAACTGCTGTCCGGACAGCACGAGCGCCTGCGGAAGGCGCTGCGGGCCGAGCGCGACCTGCGGACGGTGATGGCGCCCATGACGTACGTGCGGACGCTGCTCTGCATCGAAGGGGCGCGCCTCGACGGCACGGAGGCGCAGAAGCTCGGCGACCTCGCGCGCGACATAGAATCGATGCAGTCACGGCTCGAGGAGGTCTTCGACCAGCAGTTCCGGGACCTTCAGTCCACTGAGACCTCGTTCGGCGAGCTGCTCGCGCGACTGCGCGCGCAGTCGGCGGCGCACGAGACCGAGGCCGCCGCCCGGCACCGGGAGATCGAGACCGCCCTCTCGCGCATGGAGCAGGGCACCTCGGAGAGCGAGCGCGGCGAGTCGCAGCTGGCGGAGATCAGCCGCGAGGTCGGCGCCGAGGTCTCGCGCGTGGTGCTGGCGCTCCAGTTCCAGGACATCGTGAGCCAGAAGCTCGCGCATGTGCGCGCGACGGTGGCGGAGATGCAGCGGCCCCTCATCGGCCTCGTCGACGGCGCGGAGCGGTCCGGCGAGGATCTCCGCTTCGTGGAACAGGCGGGCCGCATCGTGCTCGGACAGCTCGAGGCCGCCGAGGTGGAGCTCGGCAGCGCCGACGAGACCGTGGCGGATGGTCTCCGCGTGATCGTCGCGCGCGTGAAGGCATTGGACGAGGCCGCGCTCTCCATGTACGACGTGGATTCGGTCACGGCGGGCGTCGACGGCTTCGTGCAGGTGATGCTGGAGGCGATCCAGCAGATCGCGGCGCTCCTGGAGAGCGGTACGCGGCTCGCGGCCGAGGCGCATGTGGTCGTCGCGCCCATCCACGTCACGGCGGGCGCCGTGGCCCAGCGCATCGGGTCTCTCGCGAGCGGGATGCATCTCGTCGGACTGAATGCCGAGGTGCAGACGGCGCATATCCAGTCGGCCGGCGGGCTCGAGGTCCTCTCGGCGCGACTGAGCGAGATCTCCCGCGAGACGGGCGCGCTCTCCGCCGAGGTCGCCAAGGACATCGACGGGATCGTGCGGACCATCGGCGAGGCGGAAGGACTGCTGCGCCAGCTGCGGACGCACGGTGCACGGCACGCGACCGAGGTGCGCGACTCGGCGACGAGCGTGAGCGGGCGCCTGCACGAGTATCGCGACAGCACGCTGGACAGCGTCGTCGGGCTCGGCGAGGTGGCCGCGCGATTGCACGAGCAGGTGCGGCCGCTCATGTCGCGGCCACCCTGGCGCGCCCTGTTCACCGAGGAGATGGAAGGTCTGCGTGGCGCCGTCGCTGCCGTGGTGGAGCGGATGGCCGCCGCGGCCGAGGAGCAGGGCGTCCCTTCGGACGCGGCGCGCGCGCGGGTGGAGGCCGTGGCCGGGCGGTACACGATGGCGTCGGAGCGGCGTGTGCACGACGCGCGCCTGAAGGGGGAGGTTGCCCATCTCCGACGCTCGGTCCGCGGCGGCAGTGTCGATCTGTTCGGGGACGACGAGCCGTCCGCTGCAGGGGAACCCCCGACGGAGCCGCCGCAGTCAGGTCCGGCCGCCGGCGACGTCGAGCTCTTCTGATGCGCCGGTCCGATCCGCATCAAGCCGGCCGTGGCGCCGGTCGATACTCGGAACCAGATGCCGTCGTGCCGCGAGCCGGGCGACGGCCGAATCCACGGAGTGCATGATGGGCGCGACGATCATGACGGTCGACGATGCAGCCACGATCCGGAAGATGGTCTCCTGGACGCTGAAAGGGGCGGGCCACGAGGTCATCGAGGCCGCGGATGGCGCCGAAGCGCTCACGGCGATCCGTGGGCGCAAGGTGGACATGGTGATCAGCGACATCAACATGCCCAACATGGATGGCATCGAGCTCACGCGGCAGTTGCGTGGGCGCCCCGAGACCGCGCGCATCCCGGTGATCCTGCTGACGACCGAATCCGACGCGGAGAAGAAGGCCGCGGGCAAGGCGGCGGGGGCGACGGGGTGGATGGTGAAGCCCTTCAGCCAGGATGCGCTGCTCGCGGTCGTCGCGAAGGTGATCCCATGAGCCGCCGGCGAGCCTGCCATGGATGAGGAACTCCAGCGCCAGCTGATCGAGGACTTCGTCGTCCAGAGCACCGAGGAGCTCGCGGCCTTCGACCGGGAGCTCCTCGCGCTGGAGACGCGCGACTCGAGCGAGGAGACGCTCCGCACGATCTTCCGCGTGATCCACACGATCAAGGGCACTGCGGGGTGCATCGGGCTCGGGCGCATCGAACGGCTGGCGCACATGGCGGAGAACGTGCTCTCGCGCGTGCAGCGCGGCACGCTCGACCCGTCGTCCGATGTCATCAGCACGTTGCTGCGCACGAGCGACCGTCTCAACCAGATGGTGCGCGACGTGGAGCGCACCGGCAAGGACGAGGGATTCGAGGTCGACGACCTCGTGCAGGAGCTCGAGGCGGTGCAGTCGGGCAAGCCCGCCGCGGAGACGAAGCCCGTCGAGGCGGCGTTCGGGCTCTTCGAGGACGATGACAAGGCCTTCGGGTTCTTCGCTGACGAGGAGGAAGTGCCGGCGCCTGCCGTGTCCGCGTCGCCCGTCGCGCCTCCGGCCGTGCCCAGCGTTCCGAGTACGTCCGCTGGCGCGTCCGCTGCGCCACTGACCGCCGGCGCGCGTCCATCTGTCGCGGACAACGTGGTCCGCGTCGACGTCGCGCAGCTCGACTCGCTCATGAACCTCGTGGGCGAGCTCGTGCTCACGCGCAACCAGATCCTCGCGTCGAGCGGACTCACGGAGCACGGGGCGCTCGGGACCGCGGCGCAGCGGCTCAACGTGATCACGAGCGAGCTGCAGGAGCGCGTGATGAAGACGCGCATGCAGCCCATCGGGAACGTCTGGGCGAAGTTTCCGCGGACGGTTCGCGATCTCGCCGCCGACCTGGGCAAGCGGGTGCGGCTGGTGATGGACGGTCAGGCCACCGAGCTCGACCGCACGATCCTCGATGCCATCCGCGATCCGCTCACCCACCTGGTGCGCAACTCCATCGACCACGGGCTCGAGACCCCGAGCGTGCGCCGCGCGGCCGGCAAGCCCGACGAGGGGCTCGTCGCCCTGCGCGCGTACCACGAGGGCGGGCAGGTCGTGATCGAGATCATGGACGACGGGCGCGGGATCGATGTCGAGCGCGTGAAGGCGAAGGCGGTGCAGAACGGCGTCCTCGATGCCGAGCGCGCGGCCCGCCTGAGCGCGCGCGAGGCGATGCAGCTGATCTTCCTCCCCGGGTTCTCGACCGCCGAGCAGGTCACCAACGTGTCCGGTCGCGGCGTGGGCATGGATGTGGTCCGCTCCAACATCGAGCGGACGGGTGGCTCGATCGAGTTGCAGTCCGACCCGGGGCAGGGCACGACCATCCGGCTCCGCATCCCGCTCACGCTCGCGATCATCCCGGCGCTCATCGTCTCGAGCGCCGGGGAACGCTTCGCGATCCCGCAGATGAGCCTCGTTGAGCTGGTGCGCCTCGAGCGCGGGACGAGTGCGCAGACGGTCGAGCTGCTCGCCGGGCGCCCCGTCTACCGGCTCCGCGGCCGACTGCTCCCGCTCGTCTCGCTCGCGACGCTGCTCGGCCTCGCGCCGGACGACCCGGAGGCGCTCGCGTCCGAGGAGATCGCCAACATCGTCGTCCTCCAGAGCGACGGTCAGGAGTTCGGTCTTGTCGTGGGGTCGATCAACGACACCGAGGAGATCGTGGTCAAGCCGCTCGGCAAGCGGCTCAAGCAGGTCGCCGTCTACGCGGGCGCGACGATCATGGGCGATGGGAGGGTGGCGCTCATCCTCGACGCGAGCGGCCTCGCGCACCACGCGGCGATCGCGGTGCCGAGCAAGGACCGCCGCAGCGTGCACGTGGACGAGGGCGGGACCGCCACGCAGGCTCGACGGGACGAGATGCTCCTCTGCCGCGCCGGTGGGGACCGCCGCATCGCGATCCCGCTCGGCCTCATCACGCGGCTGGAGGAGATCGACCCGTCGCGGCTCGAACGGGCCGGCGGCCGGCGCGTGCTGCAGTATCGCGGCCACCTGCTCCCCGTCGTCGATGTGGCCGAGGGCATCGGCGGACGCGCGCGTGACCGTGCCGGCGACGAGACCGTGCGCATCGTCGTGGTCGACGTTGACGGGGCCGAGGTCGGCCTCGTCGTCGAACGGATCGACGACATCGTGCAGGATGCGATCGAGGTCCGCTGCGACGCGACCGCGGCCGGCCTGCTCGGCTCCGCCGTGATCGGCGGGCAGGTGACCGACCTGCTCGACGTGCCCGCGCTCGCGCGCGGGCAGCGGCTCTCCGTCGCCCACGCCGCCTGACCCGGAGCCCCACCATGCATGAGACCATGCTGCTCTGCACCTTCCGCGTCGCGACGCTCGAGTTCGGCGTGGAGGTCATGAAGGTCCAGGAGGTGCTGCGAGCCCAGGCGATGACGGTCGTGCCGCTCGCGCCCGATGCGGTCTCGGGGCTCGTGAACCTCCGCGGGCAGATCGTCACCGCTATCGACATGCGCCGCCGCCTCGGGCTCGCCGACCGTGATCCGGGAGAAGCGGCGATGAACGTCATCGTCCGCACCGAGGATGGCGCCGTCAGCCTGCTCGTGGACGACATCGGGGACGTGATCGAGGCCGATCCCGAGGCGACGGAACCGGTCCCGGCGACCGTCGCGCCAGCGTTGCGCGCGCTCATCACCGGCGTGCAGCGCACCGCCCACTCGTTGCTGCTCGTGCTCGACCCCGAAGCCGCCGCGGACCTCTCCGCGCTGCCCACCTGAGGAGGGACCATGTCCGAATCCGCGAAGGGTCCCTCGGACCCGTCCACCCGTCGCCGCCGCTCCACCGACCGTTCCACCACCGCCAAGGACCGCCTGAGCATGCCTCCCACCGTCGGCACCTATCCCTCGCGCCGCGCGCCGCGCGCCGCCCGTCCGGCGGCGGCGTCGCGCGGGGCCAACGTCGCCGCGGGATTCCTCGAGGCGCTCCAGCGTGCTCAGGCGGTGATCGCCTACGACGCCGAGGGGCGCGTGACCGCGGTGAGCGCACCGTATCTCGAGCTCGTCGCGCATCGCGAGGAGGCGGTGATCGGCCAGCACCAGCGGATGCTGGTATCGGTCGAGCACGCGGCGTCCGCCGCGTACGCCTCGCTCTGGTCGGCGCTGCGCGCAGGCGAGCCGCAGTCGGGCGAGTACCCGCGGGTCGCACAGGACGGGCGCACGCTCTGGCTCCAGTCCACCTACACGCCCATCCGGGACGAGCACGGCGGGATCACCGCGGTCATCGAGGTCTCGGCGGACGTGACGGCCCGCCGGCAGGCGGCGGCGCATGGGGAGCAGATGCGGCAGATGCTGGAGCAGGCGCCGATCAACGTCATGTTCTCGGATCTGTCGCACACCATCACCTTCATGAACGAGGCCTCGCGCAACACCCTGCGCAAGATCGAGCACAGCCTCCCGGTGAAGGTGGACCGCATCGTCGGGCAGTCGGTCGACATCTTCCACAAGAACCCGGGGCACCAGCGGCGACTGCTCAGCGATCCGTCGCTCATGCCGCGCCGCGCCGTGATCACCGTCGGCGACGACAAGCTCGACCTGCTCGCCACCGCGATCAACGGTCCGGACGGCAGGATGGTCGGCGTGATGGTCACATGGGACCTGATCACCGAGCGGCTGCGCATCGAGGCGCGGGAGAAGGAGCTCGCAGAGAGCCTCCGCCGCACGATGGCCGCGGTCTCCGGCAACGCGCAGGCTCTGGCCGCCGCCTCGGAGGAGCTCTCGGCGACCTCGCAGCAGATGAGCACCAGCTCCGACGAAACGAGCTCGCAGGCGGGCGTCGTGGCCGCGGCGGCCGAGGAGGTCACGATGAACGTCGCGACCGTGGCCACGAGCGCCGAGGAGATGAGTGCGACCGTGCGCGAGGTCGCGCGCTCGGCCACCGATGCCGCGCGCGTCGCGGCGACGGCGGTGCGCGTCGCCGGCGAGACGAACGAGCGGATGGGCAAGCTCGGAGCGAGCTCGCACGAGATCGGCAAGGTGATCAAGGTCATCACGAGCATCGCGCAGCAGACGAACCTGCTCGCGCTGAACGCGACGATCGAGGCCGCGCGCGCGGGCGAGGCGGGCAAGGGGTTCGCGGTGGTGGCGAACGAGGTGAAGGAGCTGGCGAAGCAGACGGCGGCGGCCACCGAGGACATCAGCCGGAAGATCGAGGCGATCCAGAACGACACGAAGCGGAGCGTCGCGGCGATCGGGGAGATCGGCGTGATCATCGGCCAGATCAACGACTACCAGAACACGATCGCGACGGCGGTCGAGGAGCAGGCGGCGACGACGGCGGAGATCGCGCGGAGCGCGGCGGACGCGTCGCACGGCAGCGAGCAGATCTCGTCCTCGATCGAGAACGTGTCGTCGGCGGCGACGAGCGTGAGCGAGGGCGCGGCGAACACGCTGTCCGCGGCCGAGGAGCTCGCGCGGCTGGCCACGAGCCTGCGGAGCCTCGTCGACAACCTCAAGACCTGAGCGAGACGCGCGTGTCTCGAAGCCTGTTCTCCCCCTCCCATCGCGGGTGATCCCATGAGCGAAGACGGCGACAT
>JBGATT010000211.1:0-4668 GCA_044229035.1 Gemmatimonadaceae bacterium
AGTCCCGCCTCGAACGTCGGGTCGACGATGAACTCCTTCGCCGGCGCGCGGTCACCGAGCCGCAGGTCCGCCGAGGCGCCGACGACGACGTACGGCGCCGCCCACACCGACCCCGATTGCCACGAGGAGCTGCCGGCGAGGCCCACCGGCAGCGTGAGCAACGAGTAGTCGCCCGCGCTGAGCGCCAATCCGGCCTGCCAGTCGAGCTCGATCGCCCACGGCGTGCGGCGACGCCGGAGCGGCGCCTGGAAGTCGATCCCGCCGAGGACCGCGCTCCGGCCGCCGGCACCCTGCCCTCCGCCGGCACGCAACCGGAACCCCGAGGGGAGTGCGGGCATCGCCCACGTCACGAGCATCGCACCGGCGTCGCCCGGATACGCCGCATGCTGCACCCAATGCACGCCCATGCCGCCCGAGCCGTGCGGCGAGACGAGGCGCGGGCCGTCGGGCGCGACCTGCGCGAACGCCGACCGTGGCGACAGCGCCGCGAGCACCGCCAGCGCGATCAGCATCACGATGATCGTCGCGACCGCGAACTCGAAGCGCGACGTGATGTCGTCCCCGCGGCCGAGCGGCCGGATGCGGACCGGGCGGCGCGGCGAGCGGTACCGGGCGCGGTACGTGGTCTCGCGCATCAGTTGGGCGCCCGCACGCCGGGCGCGTCGTAGCTGCGGTCGCGACCCATCACCGCGCCGTGCAGGTCGAGGCCACGATTGGTGTGCCGCGCCACCCACTGGCGGATCGATCCCGGGAACGGATCGGGACTGCCGCGCCGCCCGAGCGGGTCGGTGAACCAGACCGTCGGTCCACCCGCGTTGTCGATGTGGTTGCCGTTGATGTCCACCACGCGCCGCACGCCCTTGAACGGCGAGCGCGGGTCGTTCCACGCGACCGAGTCGGCGAGCCCCGCGCAGCGACCGCGCCCGCGGAGCTCCGGCCGGTAGCAGAGGTCGATCGGCCGCGACATCGACCGGTCGGTGGAGGCCGCGTCGTAGTAGCGGCTCGGGTCCATCACCTGGTAGTACGGGCCGAAGGCGACGAGCCAGTGCCCGTCGGCGCGCCGGAGCGAGGCGCTCACCTCCCAGTTCTCGTGGAGGATCCCGTCGAAGTGCGGGTTGCTCCCGCTCTCGGCGAGCCGCTCGGCGACGCAGAGTCCGTCGGGGAGGCGACGGATGCCGCCCCCATCGGGCGAGTTGGGCGGCGTCGGCGTGCCCGCGGTGACGGGACGCTCGCGGTCGCAGTTGGGGATCAGCTGGCCCGGCGTGCCGATCGGCGTGAGCAGCGTCGCGCTGAACGCGGTGCCGTCCGTGCAGCGGATGTGATACGCGACCTCGTGGAGGTTGTTGGTGAACGCGTCGGGCGAGTGCGTCCCCTGGTGCAGCTTGGTGAGCACGTCGCAGGTGACCGTGAACGTCGAGGTCCCGGTGTTGCCGACCTCCATCGTCATGTCGTTCTCCCACTCGATCTTGTGCCCGACGTGGTCCTCCACGCGCGCCGCGCCGAAGCCGCTCTCCACGAGGTGCTGGTTGGCGTAGCCGAACGGCACGTCGCCGATCTCGCGATAGAGGTCCGAGCCGCGCGGGTCGCGCCCATGCTCGTGCCCGAAGTGGCAACCGCTCGCGGGATCGACCGCCGGGTGCCAGGTCGGATACCGCAGCCCGTCGGGGCCGACGACGCTGAAGGCATCGTGCTGCTCGCGGGTGCAGGTGTCGGTGCCCGAGGGGCTCCAGACCGAGTAGGCCTGGCCGAACCCGATCTCGGCGACCTGGTCGAAGCGCGGCGACGCGAGATCCGTCGAATCGCAGGCGGCGAGCGCGGCAAGCGCGAGCATCAGCGCGCGAGGGACCGGATGGGGACCACGGGACATGCGACTTCCTCCTCCGCCACGCACGCGTGGCCGATTCGGGAGCCGGTGACCCTTCGCAGGGCCTGACACGCTCCATGAGAATGCTGCCTTCACCCTTCCTCCTTCAGCCTTCCACCTACCTCCGTCGCAACTGCACCGCCATCCTGATCGCGCTCAGCCCGACGTTCTCCACCACCGTCACGCCCTCGTTCCGCAGCTTGCCGAACGCCGCGAGATCCATCGTCAGCACGTTGCCCGCCACCCACGCGCCCGCCAGCGGCACATCGTACCCGACACCCACCGACGCGCGCGGCGCGCCGAAGGTGTAGTCGCTCGCGCGATAGCTGGTCCACCCGGCCCCGCCGAGGAGGTAGAGGCGGCTGCGCGCCGAAGGCTTCATGTGCGCGACGAGCCCGATGCCGCTCGTCATCTCGCGCACCCCGACGTCGCGATACGTCCACCGCGACAGCTCGAGCCCCACGCGCAGCGTGGGCGACGCGTACGCGCCGAGGGCGCCGGTGATCACGGCGCCGAGGTCACGGTGCGCCGAGCAGATGGAGCACGCGAGCCGCGAGCCTGCGCCGCCGAGCGTCACCTCGTACCAGAGGCCGGCATTCGCCGGCGCGCCCTGTGGCGCCGCCTGTGGCGCGGCCTGCGCGCGGGCGCGCGCGGGCGCGATCGCGAGCACCGTGGCCGCGAGCAGCACCGCGAACCGTCGTCGGTGGCGGGATCCAAGGCGGGACGTCATGCGGGACATCCTGCCCCCCGGTACGCGCACCGGGCAATGCCGCTCTCACGATGTGACGGTCGCCCTCAGGGCGGCGCGCCCCAGCCGCGCAGGATCACCTCGAAGTCGTTCGCGCGCAGCGCATGGAACGCCGGGTTCAGCACGTCGTTGTCCCAGCGCGGGTCCATCGTGCCCGACACGTACAGGTCGCTCCCGTTGTCGGCGACGATCAGCCCGTAGGTCTTCATCGCCTGGAAGATCCGCTGCACGCCGGCCGGGTAGCCGCTGATGTCCACCGAGGCCTTGAGGCGGAGCCGCGCGCCCATCGGCAGCGCGCCCGCGGTGGATCCGGCCTCATGCGACGCCGGCCAGACGTAGCCGTTGGTCGCGCGCACCGTCACGCGGAAGGCGTGCGTGATGGGCGCGTTCCGCGCGTACTCGTCGTAGCGCACGAGACCGGGGAAGATCGCGAGCCCCGCGGCATCGGCGGAGGTCCATCCGTCGGGGCGGCGCGCGTTGCTGCCGAGGTCGAACACCGCGCCCGACCCGGCCTCCCATCGGCCCTGCGCCCCGTTCCATCGTGTCGCCCACGTCTCGAACAGCAGGTTCCGGTCGCGATCGACGAGGATCAGGTGGCGGTCGCCGCTCGTCCCGCCCCCCGCGATCCCGCCCTCGATGAAGTTCGCGCGCGTGCGCGCGGCGCGCGGGATCGGGAATCCGGCCGCGGCCCCCGGGGCGCCGGCATCGCTCTGCGAGCCGTAGAGCACGTATGTCACGGGCGACAGCGGCTCGGCATCACTGACGCCGATGTACGGGATGCCATACGGCGGCGGGCCGAAGTCGGGATGCATCTGCCGGTTCGCGCCCGGATTCGCGAGCGTGCGCGCCGAGATGAAGTGGATGAGCGTGTCCGAGTCCGGATCGACCGGCGCCGACGCGACGCTCACGTTCCACCAGTTGTCCGCGGGGAGGAAGCTCCGCGCCGAGAAGTCCTCGAGGAGGATCGCACTGTCGGCGCCCACCGGGCTCGGCGCCGGGGGCCCGTCGTCGCCACCACCGCAGGCGACGCCCGCGAACCCCACCGCGGTGACCAGCGCGCACGCGAGGCGCCTCATCGGGCCGCTCCGAAGCGCAGGATCGTGTGCGCGCCCGTCTCGCGGTCGATGCCGATCGCCGCGATGCCGTCGAGCGAGAGATGGGGCGTCGGCAGCACCGCGATCTCGCGCGGCACCTCCACCACCGTGCGGAACCGCCCGTCGGCCTCGAAGACGTCGAACACGCTGCGCGCCTCGCCGCCCGGCACCCAGCGTCGCACCCAGATCCGTCCATCCACGCCGGAATAGACGGCCATGTACGGCGGATACGTCTCCGGCAGCTTGAGCGCCCACACCTCGGGCGGCGCCCCCTCCACGCGCGCGCGCATCCCGGCGACCGAGTCCACCCGCGCCTTGAGCGCCGCCACACTGTCGCGTCGCTCGCCCGCGGGGATCCGCACCGGCGCGACGGCGCGCGTGAACTCGCGCACGACCTTCCCCGCCCGGTCCACCTCGCGGATGCGATACGCCGTGCCATCCCCGAGCAGCAGCGTGCGCCGCGGCGTGACGTCGTACACCGGCAGCGGCGCGAACGGCACATGGTTCAGCCCGCGCAGCATCCGCCCCGAGTTCGCGTCGATCGACACGCGCGCGTACATCGGCGGGGCGCCGGGGAAGCTCGGCACCACGAGCGAATCGCGGACCGTCCCGTCGGCGCCGAGCACGAGGAAGCGCCCGGTGCGCGCCTTCGCCGGGTCGCGCATCACCACGTTGAACTCCGGATGGATCAGCGCGCCATCGGTGGTGAAGCGCGAGGCGCGATCCGACATCCAGTCGCCCATCGTGGGTCCGGGGACGCTCGCCTCGTAGCGCGTGAGCCGCCCGGTCGCCGCGTCCGCCGCGAACCGGCTGATGCGCGTCACGTCGCGCACCCAGAGCCGTCCGTCAGGCCCGACCGCGAGCCCCGTGGGGCTCGTGAACTCGCCCGGCCCCTCGCCCTTCCGGCCGATCCCGCGCAGGGATCGCCCGAGCGAATCGAACACCCACACCTTCGTCGCGCC
>JBGATT010000040.1:0-21187 GCA_044229035.1 Gemmatimonadaceae bacterium
CCTTACGCACGCCCCGGGCCGACCATTGACGCCATCGGGACTTCCCCTGAACGCGCGCCCGGACTTCCCCTGCTGCTGCCGCTCCTCGTCGCCCTCGCCGCCGCCTTCGGCGCTGCCATGAACGCCGTCGCCGGCGGGGGCACGCTGGTGACCTTCCCTGCGCTCGTCGCCCTGGGCGTCCCCCCGATCACGGCGAACGCGACCTCCACCGTCGCGCTCTGGCCGGGGACGATGGCGTCCATGTGGGGCTATCGGGCGGAGTTGCGGGGGGCCAAGGCGTGGGCGCGCGTCTGGGCGATCCCCAGCCTGCTCGGCGGGGTGATCGGCGCGAGCCTCCTGCTCGTCACCCCCGAACAGCGGTTCGCCCAGCTCGTCCCGTGGCTCATCCTCGGGGCGACCGCGCTGTTCATGGCCCAGGGGCCGCTCCTGCGCCGGCTGCGGGAGGCCGCGCCCCATCGCACCATCGAGAATGCAGACGGCACCCTCGCCCCGCCGCCGGTACCCTTCCTCGCGGGCCAGCTGCTCGTGGGGATCTACGGCGGCTACTTCGGCGCCGGCGCCGGGATCCTCATGCTCGCCGCCCTCGGCCTGATGGGACTCACGAACATCCATCAGATGAACGGCCTGAAGAACTGGGGCGGCGGCCTCATGAATCTCGTCGCCGTGCTCATCTTCGCCGCGAGCGGCATCGTCGACTGGCCCCTCGCGATCGCGATGGCGGTCGGCGCCACGCTCGGCGGGATCGGTGGTTCGCTCCTCGCGCAGCGCGTCGGCCAGACCTGGGTCCGGCGCGCGATCGTCACCATCGGGCTCGGCTCCGGGCTCGCCATGCTCTTCGGACTCATATGACCATCCCCCCGCTCGACCCGCAGGACTGGGACGCCTACCGCGCCCTCGCACATCGCATGGTCGATGACTCCATCGACTTCCTGCGCGACGTCCGCACCCGTCCCGCCTGGCAGCCGATGCCCGCTGACGTGAGGGCGCACCTCGCCGGTGAACCGCTTCCGGCGAAGGGGGCCGGGGACGCCGCGGCATACGACGATTTCCTGCGGTATGTCCGCCCCTATCCCAATGGCAACATCCATCCGCGCTTCTGGGGCTGGGTGATGGGCACCGGCACGCCGCAGACGGCGATGGCCGACTTCCTCGCGTCAGTGATCAACCCCAACGTCGGCGGCCTCGAGCAAGCACCGAAGTTCGTCGAGCAGACCGTCGTCCGCTGGCTCGCCGAGGCGATGGGTTATCCGTCGGATGCCGGCGGGATACTGGTGAGCGGTGGCACGATGGCGAACGTCCTTGCGCTCGCTGTCGCGCGGCAACACGGCGCCGGCTTCGACGTGCGCACCGACGGCCTGCAGTCCGGCCAGCCGACGCTGCTCGTCTACGCCTCGCGCGAAGTGCACGGTTGGCTCCCCAAGTCGTGCGACCTCCTCGGGCTCGGCAAGGCGGCCTTCCGCTCGGTGCCGGTGAACGACGCTTTCGAAGTGGACGTCACCGCGATGGCAGCCATGATCGCCGCCGACCGGGCCGCCGGACATCGACCGTTCTGCGTCATCGGCACCGCGGGCACGGTGCAGACCGGCGCGACCGACGACCTCGTCGCGCTCGCCGACCTCGCGGCGCGCGAGCGACTCTGGTTCCATGTCGACGGCGCGTTCGGTGCGATGGCCGCACTCTCCCCCGAGACCGCGCCACTCGTGCGCGGCATGGACCGCGCGGACTCTATCGCGTTCGATCTGCACAAGTGGGGCTATCTGCCGTTCGGCGTGGCATGCGTGCTCACGCGTCGCGACGTGGACCTGACCAGCACCTTCTCCATGCAGGCCGCCTATCTCGCCGGCGAGGAGCGCGGGGTGTTCGGTCGGTCGGGGATCCACTTCGCCGACCGCGGCATCGAACTCACGCGCCGCTTCTCGGCCCTCAAGGTCTGGATGTTCCTCAAGGCGGTCGGCATCGAGACGCTCGGCGCGCACATCGCGCGGAACGTGACGCAGGCGACGCGACTGGCGCGCCTCGTCGACGCGCACCCGTCCCTCGAGCGCATGGCCCCCGCGCCGATGAACATCGTCGTGATGCGGTACGCGCCCTCGACGCTCGCGCCGGCGCGGCGTGACGCAGTGAACCGCGAGCTGTTGCTCCAGCTCCAGGAACGCGGGATCGCCGTGCCGAGCGGCACGACGATCCGCGGCGCCTACGGCATGCGCGTCGCGATCACCAACCACCGGTCGGACGACTCCGACTTCGACGCGCTCATCGAGGCGGCGGCGCGACTCGGCGCGGAGATCGCGGCCGGCTGACCCTCATACGGCCGCGGGCTCCGCGCCGGCGGGCGCGGTCGCCACGACCGCCTTCAACAGCGGCGAGTGGTGATGCCACCGTTCGTAGGCCAGGCGCACCTCGGCCTCGTGCACGCGCGTCCGGACCTTGACGATACTGCCGGGATCCACCGAGATCGAGTCGATCCCCTCCGCGACCAGAAGGTCAGCGAAGGCGGGATCGTCGCTCGGTGCCTGCCCGCAGAGACCCACGGGATCCCCCTGCTGGTGCGCGCGGTGGATCACCTGCCGGATGAGGGCCAGCACCGCCGGGTCGCGCTCGTCGAAGGCGGGCGCGAGCAACTCCGAGTCGCGGTCGACCCCGAGCGTCAACTGCGTGAGGTCGTTGCTCCCGATCGAGAACCCGTCGAACCGCTCGGCGAAGGCCTCGGTGAGGATGACGTTCGAGGGGACCTCGCACATCACGTAGATCTGCAACCCGGCGAGGCCCCGTACGAGTCCCTCGGCAGCCATCGCCTCGAGCACCGCGTCGGCTTCCTCGGTCGTGCGGCAGAACGGGATCATCAACACGATGTTGGTGAGCCCGATCGTCTCGCGCGCCATGCGCATGGCGGCGCATTCGAGCCGGAATCCCTCGGCGTAGCGTGGGTGCGTGTACCGCGCCGCCCCGCGGAAACCGATCATCGGGTTCTCCTCCACCGGCTCGAAGTCCCGCCCGCCGAGGAGTCCCGCATACTCGTTCGTCTTGAAGTCGCTCATGCGGACGACGACCGGCTTGGGCCACTGCGAGGCCGCGAGCATCGCCACACCGCGCGCGAGCGTCTCGATGAACCACCCGCCCGGCCGCGTCTCGCCCTCGCGCAGCGCCGCGACCTCGGCGCGCACCGCCGGGTCGGTGATCCGCTCCGGATGCAGCAGGGCCATCGGATGCACGCGCGCCTCGTTCGCGATGATGAACTCCATCCGCGCGAGCCCGATGCCGTCCGCGGGGAGCCGCCAGTGCCGCAGGGCACTCCCGGGGTCGGCGAGGTTGAGCAACACCCGCGTGGCCGTGTGCATCGGCACGTACGGCTCGGCCGGGGTCTCCTCGAAGCGGAGGCGCCCCTCGTGCACCAGCCCCTCGTCGCCGCTGGCGCAGCTCACCGTCACCTCGGCGCCGTCGGCGAGCGCGGTCGTCGCCTCTCCGGTGCCGACGACGGCGGGGATACCGAGCTCGCGGCTGAGGATGGCCGCATGGCAGGTCCGGCCGCCGTGATCGGTGACCACCGCCGAGGCGCGCCGCATGAGCGGAAGCCAGTCCGGGTCGGTCATCTCGGTCACGAGGATGCTGCCGTCCGCGAACGGCTCCTCCGGTCCGTGCACGACCCGCACCGGTCCCACCGCGATCCCGGTGCCCACGCTTCGACCGCGCACGAGGACGCGCGACGTCTCGACCAGATGCCGGACGGGCGCGCCTCGTGCCACGTCGCGCGCCTGCGCCGTCTCGGGGCGCGCCTGCAGGATGAACAGGTCGCCCGTCACGCCGTCCTTCGCCCACTCGATGTCCATCGGCGTGGGTCGGCCGGCGAGCTCCGAATAGTGCTCCTCGATGCGCATCGCCCATCGCGCCAGCGTGATCGCGTCGGGCGTGTCGAGGGCGAAGCGTGCGCGGCGGTCGGCCGGCACATCGACCGTGCGGGTGCGCAACTCACCCTCCGCGAGCACCATCATCGTCGCCTTCGCCCCGAGCCGGCGACGGAGCACAGGCTCCGGCGCATGACGCGCGATGGCCGGCTTGAAGAGCAGCAGTTCGTCCGGATCGACCGTCCCCTTCACGACGCTCTCGCCGAGGCCCCAGGCGGCGTTGATGAGCACCGCCTGGGGGAATCCCGACTCGGTGTCGATGGTGAACATCACGCCGGCGCTGCCGGCGTCCGCGCGCACCATGCGCTGCACGCCGACCGAGAGCGCGATCGTCGCGTGGTCGAAGCCGTTGGCCTCGCGATACGCGATCGCGCGGTCGGTGAAGAGCGACGCGAGGCAGCGCACGACGCTCGCGAGGAGATCCTCCTCGCCCTGCACGTTGAGGAAGCTCTCCTGCTGGCCGGCGAAGCTCGCGGCGGGCAGGTCCTCGGCCGTCGCGCTCGACCGCACCGCAACAGCAGGGGCGCCGAGGGCACGATACGCCTCGAGCACGGTCGCGCGCATGGGATCGGGGAGCCGCCCGGCACGGAAGGCGGCACGGATGGCGGCGCCCACATCCCGTGGTGCGCGCGTGCCGGCATGGAGCGCCGCGATCTCGCGCGCGATCACCGGCCCGAGCCGGTTCTCGGCGACGAAGGCCCGGTACGCATGCGCCGTGGTCGCGAAGCCGGGCGGCACGGGCACACCCGCGCCGGCGAGCTCTCGTATCATCTCGCCGAGTGACGCGTTCTTCCCGCCGACGCGTGGCACGTCGGTCGCGACGAGTTCATCGAAGCGCAGGACCCAAGGGTCGAGCGAGGGCATCTGGACTCCCGGCGCCCGCGGCGCCGCGTGAGTCGGTCAGGCGTCGAGCTTCCGGCGTTTCCGGTTGTCGCGCATGACGATGGCGGTCGCGACGAGCGCGCCCGCGATGGCGCCGGCCTTGAGCGCCTTCTTCGTGGTGCGCTTGACGCGCGCGACCTTGGCCTGGACCGACTTGCGGCCCTCGTTCACGAGGAGCTGCGTCTCGATCGCGTCGACGGCGCGCTTCGTGGCGCGTCCGAGTCGAGTGGTGAGCTTGGGCATCCGTGCCTCCGGATCCGGACCCCGTGAGGCGGGGCCGCCGAGCGCCGACGGTGCGGCGCTCACCTGCACACTAGGTCCGGGACCCCAGCAATGCCATCGGGAGAACCCTGCGCCCTGTCAGGCGACGGATGGCGGGGTTCGGATGACAGGGTGCAAGCTCCCCCGGCGCGGGGCGCCGCGGGCGTTCACTCCGCCGGCACACCCGCATGCTTGCACACCAACGCCCATTCCTTCGCCGTGACCGGTTGCACGCTCAGGCGGCTCCCGCGCTGGAGCAGCACCATCTTCTCGAGCCCCTTGAGTGCCTTGAGCTCGGCGAGCGTGACGATCTTGGGGAGCGCGCGCACGGCCTTCACATCCACCTGGATCCAGGTGGGGGCATCCGGCCTCGACTTGGGGTCGAAGTGGTCATCCGACGGGTCGAAGGCCGTGGGATCGGGATAGCCCTCCTTCACCACCTCGCAGATCCCGACGATCCCCGTCGGATCGGCACTCGAGTGATAGAAGAAGCACCGATCCCCCTTCTTCATGAGGTCGCGCATGGTGTTGCGCGCCTGGAAGTTCCGCACACCACTCCACCCGGTGGTCGACTTCGGCGCCTTCCGGAGGTCGTCGAACGAGAAGGTCGACGGCTCGGACTTGAGCAACCAGTGACTCACGCCGAGATACCCCGCCGGATCGCGACCTTCACCGCGTCGACGAACGTGTCGATCTCGTCGACGCTCGTGTAGACGCTGGGCGTGATGCGGATGCCCTTGAACTCGGGGTGCACGATCGGCGTGTTCACGATGCGGTAGTTGCTCATCAGCCATCCGCCGAGCTGAACGGGGTCGATGCCGTCGACGTTGAAGAGTGCGATGGCGCCGGACTTCTCGGGCCCGAGTTCGGTGAGCACCTTCACCCGCGGCGACTCGGCGAGGAGGGCCTTCGCCCAGCGGTCGCGGAGGTAGCGGAGTCGCGCGATCTTGCGGTCGGCGCCGATGCCGCGGTGGAAGTTGATCGCCACCGAGACAGCGTTGAACAGTGCCTGCGGGTGCGTGCCGATCTCCTCGTACTTGCGGATGTTGGCCACGCGCGAGACGTCGGAGCCCATCATCGGCCAGAGCTTCGGGATCCGCTCCTTGCGCACGTAGAGGAAGCCCGAGCCGATCGGCGCATGCATCCACTTGTGGAGCGAGGTCGCGTAGTAGTCGCAGTCGAGCTGGTCGCGGGTGAAGGGGAAGTGCGCGAAGGCATGCGCCCCGTCGACGAACACCTCGATGCCGCGCGGCCGCGCGATCTGCACCACCTCCCGGATGGGGAGGATCTGCCCCGTGAGGTTGGTGATGTGCGTGAGCTCGATGACCTTGGTGCGCGGCGTGATCGCCTGTTCGATGATCCGGACGAACGCCTTGGGGTCGGTCATCGGGACCGGGAACGACACCTGCTTGAGGACGATCCCCTCGCGCCGCTCGCGCTGCTGCCAGGTGGTGATCATCCGTCCGTAGTTCTGGTTGGTGACGATCACCTCGTCGCCGCGCTGGAGGTCGATCCCGAGGATCATGATCTCGAGCCCCTCGGAGGCGTTGCGCGTGATCGCCATCTCCTCGGGATCGCAGCCGAACTCCTTGGCAAGTTCGCGGCGCGTGGACTCCATGCGCGGCTCGAGGACCCGCCAGTTGTGCTCCACCGGCAACTCGTTGACGAACCGCAGGTCGCGGATCATCTGCTCGAGCACATGGCTCGGCGCCGGCGAGATGCCCCCGTTGTTCAGGTTGATCATCGTGCGCTCGGCGTCGAACGCGCGTTGAATCAGCCCCCAGTACGCCTCGTCGTCGGCCAGGGCGGCGGCGGTGCGGCCACCGGCCACCGTCTCCGCCTTGAAGAGCTGCGCGACCGCGCGCTCGCTGAACACCGGGAGGGCGGCACCAGCGCCGGCGAGTCCGGCGAGGAAGGAACGACGCGACGTGAACGGCACGATCGGGCTCCGGAGGAGGAGGGGGTGATCCGCTAAGGTACCACGATCAGGCCCGACTCGCCGCCGAAATCGTCTCGCACGCGCGCGAGGTTCCGCGGGGCGCGCCAGGGCCCGAGGTTGGCGCGCACGCCCACATGGTGCTTGCCCGGTGGCAACGGGATGCGGGCGACCCAGACGCTGCCCTCGCGCATCAGCGGCACCGGCCGCCAGTCCGAGAAGTCGCCGGCGACCTCCACCGCGAGCGTGTCGTGCGCCTGCACCCGCACGACGAGCGTCGCGCCCTCGCCCTCGCGGGGGGCGAGCAACGCCTCGGCGATCGCCACGCGCTGCATCACCGGCAGTGGCTTCGGCCCGAAGCTGACGCGGACAGAGGCGGTGATGATGTCCGCCTGCGGCAGACCGCGCAGCGGGTCCGAGAGCTGCCGGCCGGCGCTCGCCAGGAAGGCGATGTCGTCGGAGAGTTGCAGGACGCCGCTCAGTGTGAGGCCCTCGCCGCCGTCGTCGGTCCCGGCGATCCCGCGGCGATCCGTCCAGGAGGCAGAGAGCTCATGCGGTCCTCGACGGGCCTGGAGCGCGAGCTGCCAGTCCTCGAGCTCGTACGAGAGCGCGAAAGGCGCGATCGTCCCGCCGCTCGCGAAGAGCAGGGGGAAGTCGTCGGAGTTCTGCCGAGAGACCGAGGCGCTCGCGAAGAGGAATCGCCACCGCGTCCATCCGCCGATGTCGCCCGAGTAGCTGCGGCGACGACGGCCGTCGCGCACGGTGAGGCCGACCGCCGTCCCGCCCCACGCGCCCCAGGTGTCACGGACGTAGTGCTGCCGGATGAACCCCGTGCCGTTGCCGCCACGCCCGGCGCTGCGCAGCGAGAAGGTCGCACCGGTCGTGCCGACGTCGGTGCGCAGATGCTCGCTGGTGAGCCACGGGAAGACCACTGCCGCGACGGCCTGCGCCGCCGCAAGGGAGTCGCGTGCATATGTGAGGTTGCCGCTCGTGTAGAGCGTCCACCGATCGGTCGGCTTGCGCCAGAAGATGGCGAGCAACGCCGCGTCCACCGCTGGAACCGTGTCCTGCCCGTTGAAGCCCGGCTGGCGCACGCTCGCATAGCCCCCTTCGAAGCGGAGCTCCGGGAGCGATTGCGCGGACAGGCCGCGCGTCGCGAGGACGACGAAGGCGCCCAGCGCCGCGCGGCGGATCACGTCACCGAGGGGGCCTCGAGCCAGTGGGAGCGAGACTGGCGGTGGCAGCAGGTGACGGAAGGAGCGACATCACGCCTCGGGCACGCACCTCGAGCGCCGCATCGGGCGCCAGCCCGGCCACGACATCGGCCTGGACCGACTGTCCCAGCGAGGCGATCTGCGCCGCGGTCGCGCCGCGTCGCATGAGGGCGGTGATCTGTTCGAGCGCGTGCTTCGCGGGGATCCCGCGCACCACCAGCTCCGTGAGGACGTCGATCGGCATGACCACCGACCGCTCCGCGGGCCAGGACGCACGGATCTGCTTCAGCATCGGGGCGGGCACACCGTTCACGAGCGCTTCCGCGCCCGAGGCGAGTTCCGCTACCGACATCGAGGGAGCCAGAAGGGCTCGCGCCTGCTCGAGACGCTTCGCCAGCGACGCCACGGCCTCCTGGATCCGCTCCCCGGAAGCCTGCTTCGCGACACCTTCGTTCGCCTTCGCGATGAGCGGCTGCACCGGCAGCCCCTTCGCCGCGGCCCGAGCGATCTCCCGCTCGACGGCCGTGCGCGTCCTCGCATCGGCGATGGGCAGCACCACCGACCCCTGCTGCGCGGCGAGCGCAGGGGCGGCGGACACGCTGGCGAGCACCAGCGCGACGAGAGTGATCACTCTACGATGCATGCTCATCGGGCGAAGACCATCACGACGGAACCCTCGCGGCCGTAGTCCGCGTCGCCCGCCTTCGGCGCGCGCGGATCGGCCACCATCAATGTACCGTCGATGAGGAAGGCGTACACGTGCCGGCCGGGCGCGAGGGGGACCGTCGCGGTCCAGAGCCCGCTCTCCAGCCTGGTGAGCGGGAGTGCCCCGCCCTGCCAATCGTTGAAGTCGCCCACGAGCGACACGCTCCGCGCGTCGGCGCGGTCGAGCACGAACTGCGTCGCGACCGGGGCGGACTCGCCCCCCATCGCCGCCGCAGGGATGACCGGCACGCCGCCCGCCAAGGCACCTTCCGGCGCGCCCGTCGGGGTCGGGAACTCGCCCGTCGCCATCATCGGCTCGCGCGCCGCCCGCGGCTCCACCGAGCCGCGCACCAGGAAGCCCGCGAAGAGGGCGAAGGCGGCGACCGCCGAGGCGCCGAGGCCCGAGAGGGCCGGCACCCGCCAGGCATCGAGGAACCGCCGCCACGCCGACGGGCGCGGCGCGGCCCACACCGCGCTCAGCAGTTGAGCCACCGCCCGCGGGTCCGCCTGTGCCTCCGGCGCCTCCCGCAGTGTCGCGCGAACCTGCGCGATGATCCTGTCCTGTCCGTCACTCATCCCGTATCACCTCGGTGAGGCGCGCTCGCAGTACGTCGCACGCCCGTTTCACTCGCATTCGGAGCGCACTGAGTCCGACACCCGTCACCGCGGCGATGTCCTCGTACGCCATGTCCTCCACATGTCGGAGCAGGAACGCCTCCCGCTGCTCCACCGGCAGGGTCGCGAGGACCCGGTAGATCTCCTCCGTCCAGTCTCGGTCGTCGCCCTCGCGGACTGGACCGCCCCGCTCCGGCACTTCCCCGTACTGGATCACCGTCGCATGCCGTCGCCGCTTCTCCATCAGGCTCCGGCATCGGTTCGCCAGGATGCGGAACAGCCAGGGCTCGAACCGGGCATCATCCCGGAACCGGCCGAGGTTGTGCCACACCCGCACGAACGCGTCCTGCACCGCCTCCTCGGCGTCCTCGCGATTGCCCACCATGTGCAGGGCGAACCGGAGCGAACGCTGGTACATCACGTCCACGAGCTGGGCGAAGGCCTGACGGTCCCCTGCCTTGGCGCGCAACGGGAGCGTCGGGTCAATGGAAGTGCCGGGGCGTTGATCAGACATGAGCGAGGTGCGGGGAAGTTGCCCCGCCGACTGCGCTCCGCGCCACGGCGAATCTCCGGGGAGAGCCCCGTCCATCGCGTTGACCGTCACATCATCTAGTACCCGCTGAGGGGGTGGGGTGTCACATTTCAGGACAATGAGCCACCCCCCTGTGCCCCCCTCGCCTCGCCGCCCCGTCGAGTCGCGCGACCCCACAACCGGCGAGATCTGGAAGCGCTGGGACTCGGTCGACGCGGCGGGCGTCGCCGCCGCCGTCGCCAGGGCGCGGGCGGCCCAGCCCGGATGGGCCGCCCGGTCGCCAGCCGAGCGCGTGCAGGTGATCGACCGCTTCCGTGCGGTCCTGCTCCGGCGCAGCGAGGAGGTCTCGCGCATCATCACGCGCGAATCGGGGAAGCCCCTCGTCGATGCCACCGGCGCGGACGTCACGGTCGCCCTCGACTTCGCCGCCTGGGTCGCCAAGGAGGTGCCGCGATTCCTCCGCGCGCGCCCGCGCGGCGTCGCCGGCATGACGATGTGGCGCAAGCGCGTCCGCATCGAGCGCAAGCCGCTCGGCGTCGTCGGCATCATCGCGCCGTGGAACTACCCGTTCTTCCTCCCGACCTCGTGCGCACTCCCGATGATCGCGTGCGGCAACGCAGTGCTGGTTAAGCCGAGCGAGTTCACGCCGGCGTCGGGCGCGATCCTCGAGGACCTGCTCCGCGAAGCCGGGCTCCCCGAGGGCGTGCTGCAGGTGATCCAGGGGGACGGCGTCACCGGGGCTGCCCTCACGCGCGGTGGCGTGGACAAGATGATGTTCACCGGCGGTGCCGCCGCGGGACGCGCGGTCGCGGTCGCCTGCGCCGAGCAGCTCATCCCCTGCTCGCTCGAGCTCGGCGGGAGCGATGCGGCGATCGTGCTGAGCGATGCCGACCTCCGCTACACGGCCGATGGGCTCGCCTGGACCCGCTTCTCGAACGCGGGGCAGACCTGCGTCGCGCCCAAGCGCATCTATGTGGAGGCGCCGGTCTACGACCGGTTCGTCGTGGAGATGGCAGCCGCGGTGCAGGCGCTCAAGGTCGGGCCGGGCGCCGATCCGCTGAACGAGGTGGGGCCGCTCATCCGGCCGCAGGCGGTGGCGACGATCCGGGCGCAGTGCGAGGACGCCGTGGCGAAGGGCGCGCGCATCGCCGCGCAGGCGAGCGCGCCGGCCGCAGGCGAGTTCTTCCCGCCGACGATGCTCGTCGACGTGAACGACTCGATGCGCGTGCTGACCGAGGAGACGTTCGGTCCGCTGCTGCCGGTGATCAAGGTGCGCGATGCCGAGGAGGCGATCGCGCGCGCGAACGCCTCCTCGTACGGGCTCTCGGGGAGCGTGTGGACGACCGACCGGGCGCGCGGTCTGGCGGTGGCCGAGCGCCTCGAGACCGGGACCGTGTTGCTCAACGACGCGCTCGCGGTGGTGGGGATGGCCGACGTGCCGTACGGTGGCGTGAAGTCGAGCGGCGTGGGGCGGATGCACGGACGCGAGGGATTGGAGGACTGCGTGAAGTCGACGCCGATCGTCGACGACCTGTTCCCCACCTGGCACCAACCGTGGTGGTTCGGCTACGGGCCGGCGCATCTCGACCGGGTGCGCGCATACCAGCGCTTCGCGCACGGCGGGAGCATCGGTGAGCGCCTGAGCGGGCTCGCCGGCACGCTCGCCCTCGTCTTCGCGAAGAAGGGGCGCCGCTGATGCGCGCGCTCATCGCGCTGCTCGACATCCTGCTCGACGTCGTGCGTTCGGGCTCGGCGGCGCTCCTCGCGATCGGCGCCGTGCTCGCCGGCCTCGCGTGGGCCGTCCGTGCGCGGAAGGTGAACCCCTTCGGCGGCGTGGCCCGATTCACGCGTCGCGCCGTCGAGCCGATCCTTACACCGGTCGATCGGCGTCTCGCGCGCCACGGGATCATCGGAGCGAACGTACCGTGGTGGGCCCTGCTACTCCTGCTCATGGCCTGCGCCACGCTCATCTTCCTGCTCGGCTTCGTCCGCGATGCGCTCCTCACGATGTACCTCGCGGCGAACGCCGGGCCGCGGGGGGTGCTCGTCCTCGTGGTGCGCGCCGCGTTCGGTGTGCTGCAGGTCGCGCTGCTCGTGCGGATCGTGACGTCTTGGATCGGCGGCGCCTACTCGGCGGCTGGGCGACTCGCGTTCCGGCTCACCGAGTGGTTCCTCGGGCCGTTGCGGCGCGCGCTCCCGACGACCGGCGGGATCGACTTCTCGCCGATGCTCGCCTGGTTCCTCCTCTCGATCGTGCAGAACGCGTTCCTGAGCATCCTGTGAGCGAGCTCGCCGTCACCGAACGTGACGGGGCCGTGCGCTTCGCGGTGCGGGTACAGCCGCGCTCGAGCCGGACCGGCGTCGAGGGCGTGCACGGGGACGCGCTCAAGGTGCGCGTGAACGCCCCGCCGGTGGACGGGGCCGCGAACGAGGCGGTGGTGGAGGTGCTGGCGGAGGCGCTCGGTGTGCCACGACGCATGGTCCGGATAGTGGCAGGGGAATCGTCGCGGTCGAAGGTGGTGGAGGTCGCGGGGGTGGGGGCAACGGCGGTCCGGGACCTTGCCATCCGTTCATCCGGATGATAGGTTAAAGCCTACAACCGATCCGTGGCGATTTCGAGGCAAATTGCGGCCACGTTAAACAACCTGCTAAAGCGCCAGCCCGGTGCGCCTCGACGCCCCCGGGCTTTGTCTTTTCCAGGAGCTGCCGTGAGCTCACTCGTCCTGCCGGTCCCGTTCCAGGTCTCCTTCGAGTTCTTCCCGCCCAAGACGGCGGAGATGGAGGAGACCCTGTGGAAGTCGATCACTCGCCTCGCACCGTTGGCACCGCGCTTCGTCTCCGTGACGTACGGGGCCGGCGGGTCGACGCGCGAGCGGACGCACCACACGGTGCACCGGATCAAGGAGGAAACCTCGCTCGTTCCGGCGGCGCACCTGACCTGCGTGGCCGCGGCGCGCGCGGAGATCGATGCGGTCGCCGACGACTACTGGAGCGTGGGCGTGCGGCACATCGTGGCCCTCCGCGGCGACCTGCTCGACGGTCGCACGCATCCGGCGCCGGACGGGTACCGCTACGCGTCGGAGCTGGTCGAGGGGCTGCGCAAACGCCATGACTTCGAGATCTCGGTCGCCGCGTATCCGGAGGTGCATCCCGACGCCGCCTCCCCCGACGCCGACCTCGACAACCTGAAGCGAAAGATCGATGCCGGCGCCACGCGCGCGATCACGCAGTTCTTCTTCGACAACTGGACCTACCTCCGCTTCCTCGACCGTGCGCGGAAGGCGGGGATCACGGTGCCGATCGTCCCCGGGATCATGCCGGTGACGAACTTCACCCAGATGGCGAAGTTCGCGAGGCAGACCGGCGCGTCCATCCCGCGCGAGTTCGCGCGGATGTTCGACGGGCTCGAGAACGACCCCGAGACGCGCAAGCTCGTCGCCGCGACGGTCGCGGCCGAGCAGTGCCAGCAACTCGAGCGCGCCGGCGTCACCGAGTTCCACTTCTACACGCTCAACCGGGCGGACCTGACGTACGCCCTCTGTCACATCCTTGGCCTGAGGCCGAAGTGAGCACCTTCACGCGAGCACGGCGCATCACCGCGCTGAACGACGAGGTCACCCGGCGCCTCCTGATCATCGATGGCGCCATGGGGACGATGGTCCAGACCTACGGCCTCAAGGAGGCCGACTATCGTGGCGAGCGGTTCCGGGACTGGTCGCGCGACCTCAAGGGAAACAACGACCTCCTGATCCTCACGCGACCCGACGTGGTCGGCGGCATCCACCGCCAGTACCTCGAGGCGGGTGCGGACATCATCGAGACGGCGACGTTCAACTCGACGCGGATCTCGATGGCCGACTACGGCATGCAGGGGATCGTGCGCGAGCTCAACGTCGAGGGCGCCCGCCTCGCCCGCACGATCTGCGACGAGTTCGAGGCGAAGGATGGCCGCCCGCGCTGGGTCGCCGGTGTGCTCGGCCCCCTCAATCGCACGGCCTCGCTCTCCCCCGACGTGAACGACCCAGGGGCGCGCAACGTTGTCTTCACCGAGCTGGTGGAGGCGTACGTCGAGGCCACCGAAGGGCTCCTCGACGGCGGTGCCGACATCATCCTCATCGAGACGATCTTCGACACGCTCAACGCGAAGGGTGCGATCTTCGCCGTCGAGCAGGTGTTCGAGGCGCGCGGGATGCGCGTGCCGGTGATGATCTCCGGCACCATCACCGACGCGTCGGGGCGCACGCTCACCGGCCAGACCACCGAGGCCTTCTGGAACTCGGTGATGCACGCGAAGCCGTTCTCCGTCGGCCTCAACTGCGCCCTCGGCGCGAAGGAGCTGCGCGCCTACGTGCAGGAGCTCTCGCGCGTCGCGGACTGCTACGTGACGGTGCACCCCAACGCGGGCCTGCCCAACGAGATGGGCGGCTACGACGAGACGCCGGACTACACGTCGTCGATCCTTCGCGAGTTCGCGGAGTCCGGGCTGGTGAACGTGGTCGGCGGCTGTTGCGGCACGACGCCGTCGCATATCCGGGCGATCGCCGAGGCGGTGCGGCCGTTGCCGCCGCGGCGGATCCCGGAGATCCCGAAGCGCCTCCGCCTGAGCGGGCTCGAGCCGCTGGTCATCGGCCCCGACTCGAACTTCGTGAACGTCGGCGAGCGCACGAACGTGACGGGGTCGAAGAAGTTCGCCGAGCTGATCCTCGGCGGGCACTACGACCAGGCGCTCGAGGTCGCGCGGCAGCAGGTCGACGCCGGCGCCGTGGTGATCGACGTGAACATGGACGAGGGCATGCTCGACGCCGAGGCGGCGATGACGCGCTTCCTCAACCTGATCGCGAGCGAGCCGGGGATCTCCAAGGTCCCGCTCATGATCGACTCGTCCAAGTGGAAGGTGATCGAGGCGGGCCTGCGCTGCGTGCAGGGCAAGGGGATCGTGAACTCGATCTCGATGAAGGAAGGCGAGGCCGAGTTCGTGCGTCAGGCGACGCTCGTCCGGCGCTATGGCGCAGCGGTGATCGTCATGGCGTTCGACGAGCAGGGCCAGGCCGACACGGTGGAGCGGAAGGTCGCCATCTGCGAGCGGGCCTACCGGATCCTCACCGAGCAGGTCGGGTTCCCGCCCGAGGACATCATCTTCGACCCGAACATCTTCGCGATCGCGACGGGGATCGAGGAGCACGATGCGTACGCGCGCGCCTTCATCGAGGCGACCCGCCGGATCAAGGAACGGTGCCCGCACGCCCGCATCTCCGGCGGCGTGAGCAACGTCTCGTTCTCGTTCCGCGGCAACAACCCGGTGCGCGAGGCGATCCACTCGGTGTTCCTGTACCATGCCGTGAAGGCCGGCATGGACATGGGCATCGTGAACGCCGGTGCGCTGGTGCTCTACGAGGACATCCCCGCCGACCTGCGCGAGCGGGTCGAGGACGTGGTCCTCGCGCGCCGTCCGGACGCCACCGAGCGTCTGCTCGCGGTGGCCGATGACGCCAAGGGCCAGGCGCAGAAGAAGAAGGCGGACCTGAGCTGGCGCGAGGCGCCGGTCACGGAGCGGCTCGTGCACGCGCTCGTGCACGGCATCGCCGACTTCGTCGTGGAGGACACCGAGGAGGCGCGGCACCTCTACGATCGGCCCATCGAGGTGATCGAGGGGCCGCTCATGCAGGGCATGAACGTCGTCGGCGACCTCTTCGGCGCGGGGAAGATGTTCCTTCCCCAGGTCGTGAAGTCGGCGCGCGTGATGAAGCGGTCGGTCGCGCACCTCATCCCCTACATCGAGGCGGAGAAGCTCGCCAACGCCGACTCGCGGGCGAAGGGGAAGGTGCTCATGGCCACGGTGAAGGGCGACGTGCACGACATCGGCAAGAACATCGTGGGCGTCGTGCTGCAGTGCAACAACTACGAGGTGATCGACCTGGGCGTGATGGTCCCGCCGGGGAAGATCCTCGAGGCGGCACGGGAGCACCGCGTCGACCTGATCGGACTCTCGGGGCTCATCACCCCGTCGCTCGAGGAGATGGCGTTCTTCGCGAGCGAGCTCGAGCGCGAGGGGTGGACGATCCCGCTGCTCATCGGCGGCGCGACCACTTCGAAGGTGTACACGGCGGTCAAGATCGCCCCCAACTACTCGGGGCCGGTGGTGCACGTGCTCGACGCCTCCCGCGCGGTGGGTGTCGCCGGGTCGCTGCTCTCCGACGGGCTCAAGGAGCAGTTCGTCGCCGACGTCCGCACCGAGTACGAGGAGGTGCGCGTGGCGCGCGCGGCACGGCAGAAGGAGGTGAAGCGCCAGACGCTCGAGCAGGCGCGCGCGAACCGGCCGGTCATCTCCTACGATGGACTCGTGCCGCCGACGCCGAGCTTCGAGGGCGTCCGCGTCTTCGACGACTTCCCGCTCGAGGAGCTCGTCCCGCGCATCGACTGGACGCCGTTCTTCCAGACCTGGGAGCTCGCGGGAGCCTACCCCGCCATCCTCGAGGACGCCGTCGTGGGCGAGGCCGCGCGCAACCTCTGGAAGGACGCGCAGGCGATGCTCCGGCGGATCGTCGACGAGAAGTGGCTGCATGCGCGGGCCGTCGTGGGGTTCTTCAAGGCCAACTCCGATGGGCACGAGGACATCCTCGTGCAGAAGGCGGGAGGCGGCGGGCAGCAGGCGGACGTGGTCGTGCACACCATCCGCCAGCAGATGGTGAAGAACGCGGGACCGAACCTCGCGCTCGCCGACTTCGTCGCGTCCAGGGACTCCGGCCTCACCGACTGGCTCGGTGCGTTCGTCGTGACCACGGGCATCGGACTCGACGAGCGGGTGGCGGCCTTCGAAGCGGTGCACGATGACTACTCGTCGATCATGCTGAAGGCGCTCGCCGACCGGCTGGCCGAGGCGTTCGCGGAGCGGTTGCACGAGCGCGTGCGGCGCGAGCTGTGGGGCTATGCCCCGAATGAGCACCTGGACAACGCGGCGATCATCAAGGAGCAGTACCAGGGGATCCGGCCGGCGCCGGGCTATCCCGCCTGTCCCGACCACACCGAGAAACGCACCCTGTTCGACCTCCTCGACGCCGAGCGGAATGCCGGGGTGCACCTGACCGAGAGCTTCGCGATGCTGCCGACGTCGGCCGTGAGCGGCTTCTACTTCTGGCATCCGCAGGCGCAGTACTTCGGCGTGGGGAAGATCGAGAAGGACCAGGTCGAGCAGTACGCGGCGCGGAAGGGGATGGACGTCGCGACCGCGGAACGCTGGCTGGCGCCGATCCTCAACTACGACCGCGTAGCCGCACGCTGAGGCCCGCCGCACCGAAATGGGACGACATGACGGCTCGAGTGTGAGCCAGGTCACGTCGTCCCTTTCGCATTCGGCCGGTGGACCTATGTTGGGAGGACGAGGCTGTCGCACCCCCACTGCCGATGAAGCCACTCGACTCCCGCCGAATCCTGCTCGTGGACGACGACCCCGCGGTCCTCCGCGCGTCGACGCTCGTGCTCGAGCGCGCCGGATTCTCGGTGCACGCGGTCGCGAGCGGTGCGGAGGCGTTGCGCGCGCTCGACGACGACCGCTACAGCGTGATCGTGAGCGACATCATGATGGACGGGATGACCGGCATCGACCTGCTGCGCATGGTGAAGGAGCGCGAGGACGACATCCCCGTCATCCTCATCACCGGCGGCCCCACGCTGGCCACCGCCATCGACGCGATGAACCATGGCGCGCACCGCTACCTCCTCAAGCCGGTCGACCTGGACGAGTTCGTCGAGACGGTGAACCGCGCGTCGCTGCTCTCGGAGCTCGCGCGACTCAAGCGCGAGGCGTTCGCATTGCAGCAGGGGAACATCCCGGTCCACGACCATGACCAGCTGAACGCCGCCTTCACCCGCGCGCTCGAACTGCTGCACATCGTCTATCATCCGATCGTCTCGCTCCGCGAGCGGCGCACACTCGGCTTCGAGGCGCTCGTGCGCTCGGGCGAGGGGTCGATGCGCAATCCCTCGACGCTGCTCGACGCGGCGAGCCTGCTCGGACGGCAGACGGAGCTCTCGCGGGCGATCTACGCGCTGATCGCGCGCGACGCGGCGTCGATCCGCGACGGTCTGCTGATCTTCGTCAACGTGCACCCGCATGACCTGCTCGACCCGTCGCTGCACGGGCAGGGCTCGCCGCTCGCGGCCTTCGCGGACCGGATCGTGCTCGAGGTGACCGAGCGGGCGTCGCTCGATCACCTCGGCGACATCGCCCCGTTCGTCGCCGGGCTCCGCGGCCTCGGCTACCGCCTCGCCGTCGACGACCTCGGCACGGGGTACGCGGGCCTGGCGAGCTTCACGCATCTCTCCCCGGAGTTCGTGAAGCTCGACCGCTCGCTCGTGGCGGGGATCCACCGGCACGAGACCAAGCGAAGGGTGGTCGGGGCGATGTACACGCTCTGCGCCGACCTGGGGATGCAGGTGATCTCGGAGGGCGTGGAGACGATCGAGGAGCGCGATGCACTGGTCGCGCTGGGGGCGGACCTGCTGCAGGGCTATCTCTTCGCGCGGCCGTCGGAAGAGGTCTCGGAGCCGATCCTCGTCACTTGATCCGCGTGCGTCAGGGGACGCGCGTGCGCGCCGGCCGCAGCCGGAGCATCGGCCACGGATCGGTCACCCGCTCCGCCAGAAGCGTGTCGGCGAGTGGTGTGAGGAGCCCCGCACCCGGCGCCTGCGTGAGGATGCGCCCTGTCGCCGCGTCGAGGAGGTAGGCGCGCGTCTCGACCACGTCGGGCGAGACGAGCGCACCCGGCGCGCGACTGCGGCCCCGTGTGCTCTCGAAGTCCTGGCGCGCGACCTGGACGAGTACTCGGGTGCTCCCGAGCGGCATCACCGTCGCGATGTAGTCGATCGACCAAGCGACGTACGCGCCGCCGCCGGGCTGTGCTCCGAAGAGCCCCATCTTGAAGCTCGGCAGGGTCGTCTCCCAGCGTTGACGACCCTCGAGATCGTAGGCACGCAACAGTCCCTGATCGCCACGGAAGGCGTAGAGGGTGGCGCGGGGGCCGTCGCACAGGAGGGTCGGCCCCGACTGTCGCGACAACTTGATGGCCGCGTCAGTCGGCTTCCCGTAGATGAACGCCGAGAAGGGTGTGCCGAACGAGCGGATCTCCCGCCGCGCCGAGTCGAGCTCCCGGATGACGGCCGAATCCCCGCCGATGGAGACGAAGAGCCGGCCGTTCATCGCGCAGAGGGAGGAGTATCTCTCCCCCGTGCCGAAGGTGCGGCGATACTGCACGCTCGCCCCTCGCGCGCTCAGTTCGGTGATCCCCTGGAAGGACTGCAGTGCGAAGAGCGTCGAGTCGCCGTCGTGCACCAGCCCTATCGGGTTCACGAACTCGCCCGGTCCGCGCCCGCGCCGACCGAACGTGCCCAGATGGCGACCACGCTGGTCGAAGATGCGGATCTCGTTCGTCGCGTTGTCCGAGACGTACAGGGTCCCGTCGCCACCCATCGCCATGCCGCCGATGGAGCCGAACATGTACGGTCCGGCCTCGTCCTCGCGCCCGATCTCGGCGCGGACGGCCCCGATCGCCAGCACCTGCGCCAAGGGTGCCCGCGGGAGTTCGAGCGGTGGGGTCTCTGGTCGTTCCGGCTGGCGACGGGAAGCGTCGCGTCGCACCTGGGCCTCGAGTGGCCGGTCCGACGGAGCGAACGCAAGGACACCCAGCCCAAGGCGGACGCACGCGAGCAGCGGGGGGATCGCGGACCGCGAGAGCGGAGAGGATAGCGCGCGCACGGCGACTCCGGGGTGAGGGGGGACCTTTGCCCGTCAGTCCCACCCCGACTCCGGACGGTTGCCTTCCACGTGTAGATTCCGATACTCCGGGAAGCCCAGCGACCCGCCCCCCAGTCCCTCCCCCGATGTCGACCGACTCCGGCACCGCCCGCCCTGCCCTGACCGTCCTCTCCGAGGACGAACTCGCCTTCCGCGACGCCGTCGCCGAGTTCGCGAAGGGAGAAGTGGCCCCGCGCGTCCAACAGATGGAACGTGACGCCAAGCTCGACCCCGCCCTCATCAAGGCCTACTTCGAGATGGGCCTCATGGGCATCCAGGCCCCCGAGGCGCACGGCGGCGCCGGTGGCTCGGTGATGATGGTGACGCTCGCCGTCGAGGAGATCTCGAAGGTCGACGCCGCCTCGGCGATCATGGTCGACGTGCAGAACACGCTCGTGGCCAATCCGCTCCTCTCGGCCGCGACGCCCGAACAGCTCGCGCGCTGGATGCCGCGCCTCTGCGCCGACACGGTCGGCGCCTACGCGCTCTCCGAGGCGTCCAGCGGCTCCGACGCCTTCGCGCTGCAGACCCGCGCGGCGAAGGCGGACGGCGGCTGGAAGCTCACCGGCCGCAAGCTCTGGATCACGAACGGCGCCGAGGCCGGGCTCTACGTGGTCTTCGCCACGGTCGACCCATCGAAGGGCTACAAGGGGATCACGGCCTTCGTCGTCGAGCGCACCGCGCCGGGCTTCAGCGTGGGCAAGAAGGAGGACAAGCTCGGCATCCGCGCGTCGAGCACCACCGAGCTGATCCTCGAGGACGTCTTCGTCCCCGATGCGGACGTGCTCGGGGCCGTCGGCCAGGGCTACAAGCTCGCGATCGCCGCGCTGAACGAGGGGCGTATCGGCATCGGCGCGCAGATGATCGGCATCGCCCAGGGTGCGCTCGCGGCCGCCGTGGCCTACCTGAAGGAGCGGCAGCAGTTCGGCAAGCCGCTCAGCGAGTTCCAGGGGATCCAGTTCCAGGTGGCGCAGGCCGCGACGGAACTCGAGGCGGCGCGGCTGATGGTCTACAACGCGGCGCGGCTCAAGGACGCGGGCGAGGACATCGCACAGGCGGGGGCGATGGCGAAGCTCCTCTCGTCGCAGGTGTGCGAGCGAGTGACGTCCCTCTGCGTCGAGCTCTTCGGAGGGTACGGCTACACGAAGGACTACCCGGTGGAGAAGTTCTATCGCGACGCGAAGATCGGGACGATCTACGAGGGGACGTCGAACATGCAGCTGTCGACGATCCCCAAGCGGATCTTGCGATTTTCGCTGCTGGGTGACGGCGGGCGTGGCCTGGCGGCCACGCCCTCCTCCGTCCCTGCATCGCTCGAGCCTCATCACGGTCCGGACGTCGGCATCCAGC
>JBGATT010000212.1:0-4625 GCA_044229035.1 Gemmatimonadaceae bacterium
ATGCTGGTCGCGGAGGGGCGGGGTGCTCACGCGAGCACCCCGGCCGGCGGGTCGACCCACCCGCGCGTCCCGTCGGCATAGTGCGACCGCGTCCACACCGGCACGCGCCGCTTGATCTCCTCGATGAGGAATCGCTGCGCATCCATCGCCGCGGCACGCCGAGCGTGTGACACCGCGATCACGATGCTCGCCTCGCCGAGCGCGAGCGACCCGACCCGGTGCTCGACCACGATCCGCTCGGTCCCGAACCGCCCCGCCGCCTCCGTGACGATGCGCGCCATCTCCGACTCGGCCATCGGCCCGTAGGCGGTGTAGTCGATCCCCGTGACGTCCTTGCCGTCGTTCACGCGGCGGACGGTCCCCACGAAGAGCGTGGAGGCCCCGCTCGCGGTGCTCGACACCTCCGCGAGCAACGCGGCCGGATCGAGGGGCCGCTCCACGACCGCGGTGCGCATCGGATCAGCCCCCCGCGACCGGCGGGATGATCGCGACCTCATCGCCAGCGCGGATCACCGCGGACGGCGGCGCGTACCGGTGATTCACGGCGACCATCGGCGTCGGCAGAACTCGATCCCCGACCCGCGCACGGACCGCGGCCAGCACATCGGCCACCGTCGCCCGGTCCGGCAGCGAGAGCGCCACCGCGGACGCCCCCAGCGCCTCAGCCCAACTCGCGAAGAGAAGGATGTTCAACTCCATGTGGAGCAATGTACTAGCCCAACGACTCCAATGAACCACCCCCCAGGCGACATCCCCGCATATCCGCATCCTGCAGCCCGCATCAGGAACCAAAGGCAAAGGGCCCGATGCAGAGTGTCTCCGCATCCGGCCCCGATCCCGTACCCCGTACCGCCCGTACACCCCGCATCGCCTGCGCCTTCCCCGCTCCCCGTACTCAGTCGCCGAGTTCTTCGAGGGTGAGATCAGCGACCAGCGCTCGCAACTCCTTGCTGGGCTTGAACACCGGCACCGGCCGCGCCGAGACCTCCACCGGCTCACCCGTCCGCGGATTCCGCGCCATGCGCGTCTTCCTGTTCCGGATCTTGAACGTCCCGAACCCGCGCACCTCGATGTTCTTCTGCTCCTTGAGGGCGTCCTTGATCGCATCGAGGAACGCGTCCACCACGCGGGCGCAGTCCTTCTTGGAGATCATGGGGCCGGCCGTCTGGGAGATGGTCTCCGTGACGCGCTCCACAAGGTCGGCTTTGGTCATGGACATACAGGGGGATGGATGGCGGGGCCGGAGCCGTAAGTCCCAACAGTCTAGGAACTTACCCGATGTGTGTCAAGCGATTGCCGCGCCGCCGATCGCCGCCATGAACTCGTCGAAATGGGGGACCGCGTCATGCGGGCCCGGCGCCGCCTCCGGGTGGTACTGCACCCCGAAGATCGCCTTGGACCGATGCCGCAGTCCCTCGACCGTGCCGTCGTTCAGGTTCAGGTGCGTCACCTGGAGGTCCGGGGCACCCGGGATCCCCTCCTTTGACCCCTGGACCGCGAAGCCGTGGTTCTGGCTCGTGATCATCACCTCGCCCGACGCCAAGTCCTGCACCGGATGGTTCCCGCCGCGGTGCCCGTAAGGCAACTTCGTCGTCTTGCCCCCGAACGTGATCCCGAGCAGCTGGTGCCCGAGGCAGATGCCGAAGATCGGCACGCCAGCCGCCGCGACCGCCTTGATCGCGGCCGGCGCGTAACCGACCGCCTCCGGGTCTCCCGGTCCGTTCGAGAGGAACACACCGTCCGGCTTGAGCGCCAACACCTCGCCCGGCGGGGTCGTGGACGGGACGACCGTCACCCGGCACCCGCGGGCCTCGAACATCCGGAGGATGTTCCGCTTGATCCCGTAGTCGTACGCGACGATGTGTCGGGGCGCCTTCGCGTCACCCCATACGTACGGGGCCTTCGTCGTCACGCGCGATGCCAGGTCGAGACCCGCCATCGACGGGCACGCCGCGAGTTCGGCGCGCTGCGCGGCCGTGGGCTCCGTCCCCGCACCAATCAGGCCGCGCATCACACCGACCGTCCTCAGGTGGCGCGTGAGACGTCGTGTATCAACTTCCGAGAGGACAGGCACTTTCGCGATAGAGAGCCACGCCTCCAGGCTCTCCTCCGCTCGCCAGTTCGAGTGCGATGCCGAGAGTTCGCGCACGATCACGCCCGCGACCTGCGGCCGCTCCGACTCCGGATCCTCGGAGTTCACCCCGTAGTTCCCGATCATCGCCGATGTCATCACGACGATCTGGCCGCGGTAGGACGGGTCCGAGAAGGTCTCCTGGTAGCCGCTCATCGACGTGGTGAAGACCACCTCGGCGACCGCCGCTCCGTCGAGCGGCGCGTGCAGACGACCAAGAAAAAGGGTCCCGTCCTCGAGGAGGAGGAACCCTGGCACGACGTTGAACGGGGATCCGGTCACGGCTGGGGCGGCGTGGTGGGCGCCGGCGTCGCCGGCGAGAGCGGCACGGCGCTCGGAGTGGACGGGGTCGTCGACTGCGCCGGCGCGGGGGCCGCGATGTCGTCGAGGATCGACCGCGGCCCTGCCGCGCGCGTAGACATCAGCTGCAGCACGAACGCGAGGAAGATGAAGATCCCGCCGCACCACCAGCTCGCCTTCGTGAGCAGGTCACCGGCCTGACGCGTGCCGATGACCGACGAGGTCGAGGACGACGCGCCGCCGAAGTTCGCGGCCACGCCACCGCCCTTGCCCGCCTGCATGAGCACGGCGGCAGCGAGGACGAGGGCATCGATGATGAGGAGGATCAGCAGGAACGTGTACATGGGCACTCGCGCGACAGGACGGCGGAACGGGTAAGCCTCCAAGAATACTGGACTTACCGAGGGGAGGCAACCCTCAGGACGCCCTCACGACGACCGGGCGATCGCCAGCCACTGGTCCGCGTCCAGGCTCGCGCCGCCGACCAGCACCCCGTCCACTTCGTCGGCCGCCAGGAGCGCATCGACGTTGGACCGGTTGACGCTCCCGCCATAGAGGATCGGGACCGCCGCACCGCGCTCGCCAGCCATCGCCCGCAACTCGGCACGAAGGACCACATGCACCTCCGCCGCATCGGCCGGGGTCGCCGTCTTCCCCGTCCCGATGGCCCAGACCGGCTCATACGCCACGATCGAGGTCGCGACCACGCCTGCGTCGATCCCGGCGACTGCCGCCCGCAGCTGTCGCCTCACCACCGCCAGCGTCTCCCCGGCCTCGCGCTGCGCGAGGGTCTCGCCCACGCAGATCGTGGGCGTCAGGCCGGCGCGGAAGGCTGCGGCGACCTTCTTCCCCGTCTCCTCCTCGGTCTCGCCGAAGACGTGACGGCGCTCGGAGTGCCCCACCAGGACATGCTTGGCACCGGCCGCCCGGGCCAGCGGGCCCGACGTCTCGCCGGTGAAGGCCCCCTTGTCCTCCCAGTGGATGTTCTGCACCCCCGCCTCGAGGTCACTACGCTCGCGGATCCCCTGCACGACGATGTGCAGCGAGACGGCCGGCGGGAAGAACAGCACCCGCCGGTCGTTCTGCCGCACGTACTGGTCGGTGAACGTCCGCATGAAGGCGGCGGCATCGGCCGGCGCCTGGTTCATCTTCCAGTTCGCCGCGAAGATTCGGTGTCCCATGCGCTCGTTACCGGTGGTCGAGCGCGGCGACGCCCGGGAGGACCTTCCCTTCGAGGAACTCGAGCGACGCGCCGCCGCCCGTGGACACATGGCTCATCCTGCTCGCCAGGCCCGCCTCCTCCACCGCCGCGGCGGAGTCGCCGCCGCCGATGATCGTCGTCGCGCCGCGCGCGGTCGCCTCCGCCATCGCCTTGGCGACCGCCATCGTGCCGGCGTCGAACGGCTTCGTCTCGAACACGCCCATCGGCCCGTTCCAGATGATCGTCTTCGCGCTCGAGATCGCGCGCGCGTACGAGATGGCGCTCTCCGGTCCGATGTCGAGCATCGCCTCATCCGCCGGGATGCCGTCCCGCTTCACCGCGTGCGCCTTCGCGCCCTCGGCGATCGAGGGCGCGACCGTGGCGTCGTGCGGGAGCGTGAGCCGGTAGCCGGCGCGCTCCATCAGGTCCGCCGCCATGTCGATCCGATCCGGCTCGACGAGCGACTTGCCCGTCTCGAACTCCATCGCCTTGTAGAACGTGCACGCCATCGCACCGCCGATGAGGATGCCGTCCACCTTCGGCAACAGCGCCTCGATGACGTCGATCTTCCCCGAGATCTTCGAGCCGCCGAGGATCGCGATGAAGGGGCGCTTCGGCTTCTCGAGCGCGCCGCCGAGATAGTCGAGCTCCTTCTCCATCAGCAACCCGGCCACCGCCGGGCGCAGGTGCTTGGCGACCCCCTCGGTGGAGGCGTGCGCCCGGTGTGCCGCGCCGAACGCGTCGTTCACGTACAGGTCGCCGAGCTTCGCGAACGCCTCGGCGAGCGCCGGGTCGTTCTTCTCCTCGCCCTTCTCGAACCGTGTGTTCTCGAGCAGGCAGACGGCGCCGTCCGCGAGCGCGCGCGTCGCGGCCTCCGCCTCGGGCCCCACCACATGGGGCACGAAGGTGACCGGCGCTCCGAGCAGCTCGGCGAGCCGCGGTGCGACGGGCGCCATCGTGTACTTGGCGTCGGGGCCGCCCTTGGGCCGGCCC
>JBGATT010000213.1:0-4616 GCA_044229035.1 Gemmatimonadaceae bacterium
TGATCGCGCAAGGGGTCGGCGCGAAGGACGATGTCGCGATCGCGCGCGGCGTCCAGCGCGGACTGCTCCTCACGGCGCTCGTCGCCGTCGCGGTGAGCTGCTCGTTCCTGCTCGCCGGGCCGGTGCTGCGCGCGCTCCGGCAGCCGGCGGACGTCACGCCGCTCGCGGTGGACTACGTCCTGTGGAGCATCCCCGGGATGCTCCCGTTCTTCGCCTTCAACATGATGCGGCAGGTGCTGCAGGCGTTCTCCACGGTGCGGCCGGTGGTCCTCGCGGTGGTGGTGGCCAATGCGGCGAACGTCGCGCTCAATTGGGTGCTCGTCTACGGCCATCTGGGATTCGCGCCACGCGGCGTCGTCGGCTCGGCGATGGCGACCGCGATCGCGCGCTGGCTGATGGCGTTCGCGTTGCTCGCGTGGTCGTGGCCCCTGCTGCGTCCGCATGTGCGCCCCTGGCACCGGGAGAGCTGGGAGCTCGCGCCGCTCGGGCGGATGCTCGGACTCGGCGTCCCGATCGGCCTGCAGTTCTTCGCCGAGGTGAACGCGTTCGGGCTGGTCACCGTCATGGCCGGGTGGATGGGCACGGCGACGCTGGCGGGGCACGAGATCGCGCTCAATCTCGCGTCCATGACGTTCATGGTGCCGATGGGCGTCGCCGGTGCCGCCGCGGTGATGGTGGGGCACGCGATCGGGGCGGGGGACATCGCCGAGTCGCGGCGCGATGCGGTCGCGGCCCTCGCCGTCGGCGTCGGGTTCATGGCGTGCATGGCGGTGGTCTTCTGGCTCGTGCCCCAGGTGCTCGCCGACGCCTACACGACCGACGGGGCGACCCGGCTCGTTGCGATCACGCTGATCCCCATCGCCGCCGTATTCCAAGTGTTCGATGGCACGCAGGTGATCTGCGCGTCGATCCTGCGGGGGGCGGGCGACACGCGCGTGGCGATGATCCTGCACGCGCTGAGCTTCTGGGCGGTGGGGATCCCGCTGGGCGCGCTCGTCGCGTTCCGGTTCGATGGTGGAGCGGCGGGGCTCTGGTGGGGGCTCACGGCCGGGCTCGCGGCGGCGGCGGTGCTGCAGTTGTTGCGCGTGCGGTGGAAGCTCAGCGGGGAGATCGCGCGCGTGCGGATCGACGCGAGCGTCTAGCGCGCGTCGTCCTTCCAGCGAAGCGTCAGGCCGACGCGCGAGACGCCGACGATCGAGTGGCCGACGCGTCGAGAGGGAAACAGTGGTGGCACGGGGCCCTGCTGGAAGTGGCGGAACATGACGCCGGTCTCCGCGAGGAGCCCGAGCCGACCGCCAAGTGCCGCGTGCCCGCCGAGCGTGACGCTGAGCAGATGGTTCCGGCGCGGTGGCGAAGCGCCCTCCTGCGAGACCTCGAAGCCGTAGCGGATCGCGCCGAATCCCCACGCGGCCCCTGTCGGACGCGATCGCCTGAGCACGCTCACCCCGGCGCCAGCGGTCCATCCGCGATCATCAAAGAGCGGTTGGTGGTAACCGCTTGCGGTGAGGTCAGGGCGAATCACCCAAGCCTGCGACAGTGGTACGAGCATGCCGATCGGGTACACGCCCCCGATGACCCAGCTGGGGCGTTCGAGACCGGTCCCCTGTGCACGCAGCGGAGACACGTGCGAGACCGAGAGGGTGAACAGCAACGCGACGCCGCCGACCAGGCTGCCGGCGCGCCGGCTGACGAATCGCATGCTATGGCTCACGCGGGGGACGACGCAGCGTGATGCCCACGCGCGAGACGATCTCGAACTCCGTGATGGGATTGTAGCCGTCCCCTTGGTCGAAGTGGGAAGCCGCCAATCCCGCCTCTCCGAACACCCCGAGCCAGGCGCGCACCTGTGCGTGGCCGCCACCGGTCGCCGTGACATGCGTGGTCACCCATGTCGGCCCCTCGGAGCCCGCTTGTTCCGTCGAGATCCCCAACCGCAATGCCGCGTAGGTCCAGCCGTAATCAGTGGGACGACTCCGGCGGATGAGACTCACTCCGGCGACGATCGCCCACTCTTGATCCCAATAGATGTTCTTCGCGGTACCACCCGCGAAATCCGGACGGAGCAGCCAGCGCTCGCCGAGCGGGATGAGCAAGCCGACGCGGTTCGGGACGAACGCGACGAGGGCGATCGGTTCGCGCACTCGTGTCCTTCCGACGCTGTCACTCGTTGCGGCATCCTGTGCATCAGCGCTGCCCGGGATCAGCAGCGCGACCGCGAACAGGAGTTGCCGCCCGGTCCTCAGACGCCCTTTTCTTCGAGCAGCGCCATGAACTGCGCCGGCTCCGTCAACCCGAGCAGCCGCTCGGGGACATCCGACTCCTTCGAGAACTGCGCGATCTTCCCGAGCACGGGGAGATACTGGTTCGAGACCTCGAGCGGCGGCGCGACGATCAGGAAGAAGAACTGCACCGGCTTGTCGTCGATCGCCTTGAAGTCGATCCCGTCGCGCTTCCGGCCGAAGGCCACGCGCAGCTTGCTCACCACGAGCGACCGGCAGTGGGGGATCGCGATCCCGCGCCCGATGCCGGTGGAGCCGAGGTTCTCCCGGCGCTTGAGCATCTTGAAGAGCATCCCCTCGTCCTTCTCGCCCAGCTTGAGGAGGCCGATCAGCTCCTTCAGGATGTCGTCCTTGGTCGTGCCCTCGAGGTCGAGCTTGACCGCGTCCTCGGAGAAGAATTCGCGCAGTTCCATGTCCAGAAACTAGCCATCGGGCAGAACCGTGTCAAACCCCGATGTTGCAAGCACTTGGGGCCTCTCCTAGCTTTCTCCGGATGCCGTTCCCGTACCCGACGGGTCACCCCGTCCCGCTCTTCCTCGCCCCTATGGCCGGTGTCTCGGAGTCGCCCTTCCGGCGACTCTGCCACCAGTGGGGCGCGGACGTCGTCGTCACCGAGTTCCTCTCGGCCGAAGGCATCCGCCGCGAGAACGAGGCGACCATCAGCAAGCTGCGCTTCGGGAACGACGAGCGGCCGATCGGCGTGCAGATCTTCGGCGCGGAACCCGACGCCATGCGCGAAGCGGCGGCGTTGGTCACGGACACGTTCCAGCCGGAGTTCATCGACATCAACTTCGGGTGCCCGGTCAAGAAGGTCGTCCGCCGCAACGGTGGTTCAGGGTGCCTCAAGGACCTCGGCCTCGTGCAGGAGATCATCCGCGCGGTCGTGAGTGGCACCCATCTGCCGGTGACCTGCAAGGTCCGCAGCGGCTGGAGCGAGGAGATGCGCGACCCGGTCACGATCGGCCTGCGGTGCCAGGAGGCGGGCGTGAAGGCGATCGCGCTGCACCCGCGCACGCGCACGCAGATGTACACGGGACACGCGCATTGGGACGAAATCGCCGCGATGAAGGCGGCGCTCGAGATCCCCGTGATCGGCAACGGCGACATCAAGACGGCGGAGGATGCGCTCCGCATGCGGAAGGAGACCGGCTGCGACGGCGTGATGATCGCGCGCGGCTCGTTCGGCCAGCCCTGGATCTTCAAGCAGGCGCGCGCGCTGCTCGATGGCCAGCCGATGCCGCCGACGCCGGGCGTGGAGGAGCGCTTCGCCATCGCGCTCGACCATGCCCGCATGGTCCAGTCGTACGAGCACGACCCCGTCGGCGCGGCGCTCGAGTTCCGCAAGCACCTCGGATGGTACGTGAAGGGGCTGCCCAACTCCGCCGACCTGCGGAAGAAGCTCCATGCCGTGAACTCGTTCGCCGAGGTCGAGGGGATCTTCGACGAGTACCTGAAGAGCGGCTGGATGCGCGAAGCCGAGGTCGCGTGAGGCGCGACCGGGTCGAGGCGCTCCTCCAGGAGGTCGTGCGGGGCGCACTCGACGTGCCCACGGCGCTCGCGCGCCTCGACGAGGCGCCGGTCGACGAGATCGGGTTCGCCACCGTCGACCAGCATCGGGCGCTGCGACAGGGCTATCCGGAGGTGATCTTCGGGCAAGGGAAGACCGCGGAGCAGGTGGTCACGATCGCCGAGCATCTCGCCTCCCGCGGTGACGGGTTCCTCGTGACGCGCGCGGAGGAGGCGGTGCGCGCCTCGCTCGTGCGGCGCTGGCCGACCGCGGAGGTGAACGCGCTCGGCCGCACCGTGCTGCTGCGGGCCGAACAGCCGCGTGCGCGCGGCACCGCCGTGGTGGCGATCGTGACCGCCGGGACGAGCGATCTCCCCGTGGCCGAGGAGGCCGCCGTGACGCTCGATGCGCAGGGGCACCCGGTGCTCCGCGTGACCGACGTGGGAGTGGCGGGGATCCATCGGATCCTCGCCAAGCGCGAGACGCTGCACGACGCGGCGGTGGTGATCGTCGTCGCGGGGATGGACGGCGCGCTGCCGAGCGTGGTGGGGGGACTCGTGCGCTGCCCCGTGATCGCGGTCCCGACGAGCATCGGGTACGGTGCGGCCTTCGGCGGTCTCGCGCCCCTGCTGACGATGCTCAACTCGTGCGCGGCCGGCGTGACCGTCTGCAACATCGACAACGGGTTCGGCGCGGCGGTCGCGGCTGCGCGCATCCTCGGCGGACGATGAGCGCGCTGTCGTCGGCCCTCATCTTCGTCGCCGGTGCCGCCGTCGGCGCGGCCGCGGTGCGTTGGGTGCTCTCCGGTTCCGGCAGCGACGCGGGGGTGT
>JBGATT010000213.1:4659-6614 GCA_044229035.1 Gemmatimonadaceae bacterium
GGGCGCGACGGGCTCGCGGCTCAAGGCACCCGACCGCTCGCAGGATGCGTTGCTCGCCGCCTTCCGGCCGGAGGACATCCCTGACCCGACCGACGCACTCCGCGAGGACCAGCGGATCATCGCCGACGCATTGCGCGACATCGCCAAGCGCCGGGGGGCGGTGGGCGCAGTGCTGTGGGCGCTGGACGAGGAGGGTGGGGGCGTCGCGGTGCCGGTGGCGTCGAACGCCGATGACGCGCGGTCGAGCCTCACCCCCGCGGTGATGCCAGTGCTCTCGGTCTCCGATCGGGACCGGGTGGAGTGGGCGGCACGCAATCGGATGGTGACGGTCGAGCGCACGCCGGGCGCGCCGCTGCTCGCGATCGCGCCGCTCGATGCGTCGGGGCAGATCGGGGCGCTGAGCCTCCACTTCGACGGGCAGGCGGCTCCCGACCTGGGCGTGCTGCGCGATGCGCTCGTGGAGCATGCACGGGCCCTCCAGTCGCTCTACGGGCTCGTCCGCACGCGAGGGGATGTCGCGCGGCAGAACTTCCGACTGCGCGGCCTGATCCGGACCGCTGGGACCCTGCAGGCCACCCGCGATCCGCTCGAGCTCGAGCGACTGCTGGTGCTGGACTCGCTGACGGTGGCCGGTGCGCAGTGGGCGGTGCTCGTGCGCTGGGATCATGCCGCACGGCGCGGCGAGGTGCGCGCGGTGACGCATGATGCGATGGAACTCGGCGTGACCTTCGAGGACCTCGCCGTGACGCCCGACTCGGTGGTCGGCCTCGCGTGCGCGGAGGGGCGACCGCAGGTCTTCTCCGATGCGCGCGCCTTCGCACGTGCCGAGGACACCATCTTCGGGAGCGGTGCGCCCATCCGCGCGCTCGGTTCGCTCCTCGCCGTGCCGCTGCGTCGCGGCGACCAGGACCAACCGCTCGGCGCGCTCGTCTGCGGGCACCGCGAGGTGGCGGCGCTCCGCGCGATGGAGGCGCGCAACGCGAAGAACCTCGCGGTGATCGCCGCCGGGGCCCTCGAGACGGCGTGGGCGGTGGAGGATGCGCGGCGCAACGCCCGCACCGACCCGCTGACCGGGTTGTCGAACCGGCGTGGCTTCGACGAACGGTTCTCCACGGTCATCCAGGAGACCGACCGCTACGGCGGCGCGGCGGCGTTGATCCTCGTGGACGTGGACCACTTCAAGCGAGTGAACGACACCTACGGGCATGAGGCCGGGGATCAGGTGCTCGTCGCCGTCGCGAACGCACTCGCCGATGGTCGGCGCACCGTCGACACGACGGCGCGCCTCGGCGGCGAGGAGCTCGCGGTGCTGCTGCCGCAAACGGATGCGATGGGCGCGCGCGAGGTGGCCGAGCGGATGCGCAAGCGGATCGAGGCGCTGGTGGTGCGGACGCAGACGGGGGAGGTCCGCGTGACGGCGAGCTTCGGTGTGGCGGAGTACGTGACGCGAAGCGGGCAGCCGGAGGCGGTCGTGGAGCGCTCGGACCAGGCGCTCTACGCGGCCAAGCGCAACGGACGCAACCGGGTGGAAGTGCTCGCCTGATTGAACCTTTCGTCCCGGCAGGGTAGTATTCAGCTGTAGTCCGGGGGCGACCGGTTTCGATTGTGTAGGTGGCTCTGTGACTGCGCGCCCAGGTCCTCGGGTTCCTGGTAAAACACTCGGGAAATTCACAACTGCGAATAACAACTTCGCTCTCGCCGCGTAAAGCTTAGGCTTTACCCGGCAGTGCCTGAGAGGTAGCCCCGCCCGAGGCGGCACTCAGGTATCGCAAATTCGGGCTGGCTGGCTGGCGCGTCCTCCGCCAGTCGGCGAGATCAAGATGGACTCATCCGTGCGACGGAGGCCCACCGGCCAGCGCCCGGAGAAATCAATCGGTGGGATACGCGCGTAGACGTTGCGGAAGATCTTATGCAAGACGGGAGTTCGAATCTCCCCGCCTCCACCTGACCGCTGG
>JBGATT010000214.1:0-4604 GCA_044229035.1 Gemmatimonadaceae bacterium
CGTACAGCGCGCTGCGGTTGGGGAGCAGCTCGTCCGGGTGGAAATATGTCGCGAACACCAGCGGCTCATCGTCCCGGCGGGCCAGCGCGCGCCGCAACGATCCGACCAGCGGCCGGAACAGGTTCGCGCGGGCGGTGAGGTTGATCCAGTACGTCGGGCGCTTCAAGGCATCCATGAACGGCGCCGTCCGGCGCGTCTTCCGCGCCAGCTGCAGCCCGGACGCCAGGCTCCAGACGCGCGACCCGGAGACGAAGGTCGGGACCTCGAGCATCGCGAAGGCCGTCTCGCCTGCGCCCGCACGGCGCCGATGGTCCGCCCGCGCGGCGTGATACGGCCGCCGCGGGGCGGACACCCAGTCGAACAGGTTCTCGCGGTGCGCGGGCGGGTCGGCGAAGGGGGTCCGCATCCCCGGCAGCGCCGAGAACTCGACCTGGATCCCGAGCGCATCCAGGGCCGCGAAGGTGCGCAGGTTGTGGTAGTTCCAGCCCATGCGCACGCTACGGACGCCGTTGGGCAGTGCGGGATGGAGCGCCGCATGCGCCGACCGCAGCATCTCCACCTGCCACTCGACGTCGTCGAGCTCCTGCATCCAGCTCCCGTCGCGGCCGGTCCGCCGCCAGAAGTGCGGATGCCAGCCGAGCTCGTCGCCGGAGGCCTCGAGTCCCTTCAGCAGCGCCCCATGCGCGCCGACCACCCACGCGTACTCGCCGCAGAGCTCCCGCACCTGCTCGTCCGCCCGCAGGAGCCAGGTGAACACCGGCTCGCGCCCGCGGGAATCATGGATCCCGTGCAGCAGCGCCTTCAGCGCGGGGATCCCTTCCTCCACGCCGCGCCACTGGAGCCGACCCGCCGGGATCGGTCCGACGAGACCCTCGCGATCCGGGTCCGTGTCGCAGCCGATGACGATCCGCACGGACCGTGATGGTGCCGTCCGGTCACCAGAGGTCATCGAGGTCCGAATCGAAGAACGAAACGCGCATCTTCCCCGGCACGCCGGCCGCGACGACGACCGGGTACGGCTGCGCGACGAACAGCCCGGCCCGCTTGAGCAACGGCGCGTCCACGGCCGCGCTCAGCGCGACGATGCCGTACGTGCCGCGGGCCTCCGTTCGCGCGAACCGCACCGCCGTCGCGAAGAGGTCCTGCAGGCTCTCCGCGGTGCCGGCGAAGTCGCAGATCTTCACCAGGTCCATGTCGCGCGTGCGATGGCGGGCGCGCCGGAAGACCACGTACCCGTCCACCGCGCCATCGCGCCCACGATGCACATACGCGTGGTAGTCCCGGTTGGGCTGCGCGAGCTTGTAGTTCAGGTACTCCGCGTCGCGCTGGCCGTAGAGCTCGTACCGCGCGGCGAGCAGCCGGTCCCACGTCGCGTCCCACGCGGGATCGAAGCGCGTGATCCGCTCCACGCTCCCGTGCCGCACGCGCGTCTCCGGCCGGAACACGAGGTTGGCCGCATGCACCGCCGGCGCGAGCCAGGTGGCCTTCTTCCAGTACGCGAGCGCCTTCGAGGGCGCGAAGAAGCGCGCGAAGTAGCTGCTCGCGTCGCGCGTGAGCTGGTGCCCGCGCCGCAGGTAGGCCGGCTCGATCGCGGGGACGACACCCACCGCCGCGTACTTGAGCCCGGGCGCCTCCTCGCACGTCGCGAGCAGCTGCCGCCCGGCCGCCTTCCGCGTCGCATCGTCCGACATGTCGAGCACGAGCGTGATGCCCCACCCGATCCGCACCGGCGCGGTCCCCGCACTCGTGCCGGTCCCATAGCGGAACTCGTGCGAGACCTGGCAGATCTGCCCCACCACCGTCTCGTCCTTCAGCGCGACGTAGCGCGCGCACCGCTGCCACTCGACGAGGGAGCGCTCCCCGAGCTCGGGGTGCTCCGGGCTCCACTGCCGCATCATCGCGAGCGTGGCGTCCAGGTGCCGCGCCTCGAACGGCACGACCCGGACGTCGCTCACGCCGTCGCCTCCGACGCGGCGGCTCCCGACGGCCCGCGCCGCGCGAGGAGTCCGCTCAGCGCGAGGAGCAGCAGGGCACCCGCCCCGAAGAACGACGCCTGCAGGCCGCGCGCATCGCCGCGCGAGTCGAGATGCAGCCGCACCTCGCGTGCGCCCGCCGGGACCTCGATCCCGAGGAAGGCGCCGTTGGCGCGCGCCACCGGCGCCGCCGTCCCGTCCACCGTCGCCGTCCACCACGGCATCCAGTTCTCGCTCACCACCAGCACTCCCGCCTGTGCGAGGCCGGTGATCGCCAGTGTGTAGTCGCCCGGCGCGCCCTCGGTAACGCGGATCTCCGGCTGCGCCGCGAGCGGTTCCGGCATCGCCGTGGGCGGCACGGTCGAGCCGAACGGCGCGTCGCCCGACACCAGCACCAGCCGGTCCGGCGAGAAGCTCGGCGCCTTGGTCACGAGCTGCACCAGCTGCGCCTCATCCGGCACCTTCACCGCGACCGGCGCGACCCATGCCCACGGCGTGGGGTTCGGCACGCGATAGACCCACGCCGGCTCGCCGAGCCAGGTGCGCACGTTCTGCGCGATCGGCACGAAGCCCGGGGCTTCGATCGCCTGGTCCACCACCAGGTACCGCACGCCGAGCAGGCGCCAGGTGCGCTGGTCGGAGAGGTTGGACCACTGCCCCTTCCCGCCGAGCAGCTCGTCGTAGTGGTGCGGCTCGTTGCCGTGATACCCGAGCACGTTGCGGATGCGGTGCTCGATCAGATAGTCGTCGGAGAACGCGCGCCCGAACGGGAGCACGCGCCACGGCTGCGTCGTCTCCTTCGCGTCGGCCTGCATGGCGACCACGGCCGGGTCGGCGGCGAAGTACTCGTCGCCACGCGGCTCGATCACCACGAACCGCCGACCTTGCGTGCCCAGGTCGGCGAGGAGCAGCACCGCCGCGGCGAGCGCGAGCCAGCGCGGCTGGCGCGCGGCGATGATGAGGAACGCGAGCACCGTGCCCGCGCCGAGCAGCAGCCCCACCCGCGCGCCGTACACCGCCTCGAACGCGGCCCCCTGACGGGCCGAATCGGCGAGCGCCGGGAGCAGATTCCCCGCGGAGAGTACGAAGAAGGCCGCGCCGATGCCGACCACCAGCCCCGCGCGCTTCGCGAACCGCACGCGCGCCTCGGCGCCCATCGCCTCGAGCTGCCCCACACCGTACGCGGCGAGCACCGCGACGCACATCGACACCTGCCCCCACATCATCGACGCGGCGCGCGTCTTCGAGATCCCCGGCAGCAGCGTGTACGGGATCCGGTAGAACGGCGTGTGCGCCGCGAGCGACCAGAGCGCCCCGAACACCACCGCGCCGCTCCAGAACCAGACGCGCGTCCGGTCGCCGCCCTTGGGCACCGTCAGCAGCGCGGTGACCGCGAGGACGCCCGTCAGCAGGCCGAGATAGTCGGAGTGGAGCTTGAACGGATTGGGACCCCAGTAGGTCGAGTGCCACCCGTCGAACCCGCCCCACAGCGAGCCGATCATCTCGATGCCCGACATCGCCCAGCTCGTCGCGAACTCCCAGCCGGTGGACGTGCCGCCCGCCGCGCTGCGCGGGCTGAACGGCAGGTACTCGGCGAACGGCATCAGCTGCGCGCCCGCGAGCGCGATGGCGAAGACGCTCGCCACCGCCATCATCACCAGCACCTTCAATCGCGCCGACTTCGCCGTCTCGGTGACGAGGCAGAGGATGAGGAACGCGCCCATCAGCATCGACGCGTAGTACGTCATCTGGAAGTGCGGCGAGAGCAGCATCAGCCCGACGATCGCGCCCCAGAGCGCGAACCAGAGCGGGCGCAGCGTGCGCGTCGCCTGCGTGATCGCGATCAGCCCCCACGGCAGCAGGCCGAGCACGTAGATCTTGCCGTCATGTCCGGGATAGAACAGCCCGATGAACGGTCCGCCGATCCCGTACGCGGTCGCGCCCGCCACCGCCGCGGTCCAGGTGAGCCGCTGCGTCCGGAGGAACACCAGCAGGCCCACCGCGCCGAGCCACAGGTGCAGCACCATGCCCAGGCCGATGCCCAGCGCCGGCGAGAAGATCGCGCGCAGCGCGACCGAGAACGGGTAGACCTGGTCGCCGTGCATCGCGCCGAGGAACGGCAACCCGCCGAAGATGTACGGATTCCACCGCGGGACCTCGCCCCACTGCCGGATCACTTCGGCGGCGAAGTGACGCGTCACGTAGCCGTCCTTGCCGTCGCTCATCGGGTTCATGATCACGCCGCCGGCCAGCAGCGGGGCGAAGAAGATCCCGAGGATCACGGCCCAGACCACGCCGAAGACGAGGACCGGATGCGCGTACCAGCGGCGGGCGGAAGTGGACGTCACGGGTCGGTGCTGAAGAGGGGAACGGGCGCGACGGGCGCTGCCACGGACGAGGGGAAACTTACCCGGCCGCCGGAGGACTGTCACCTCTCGCGACACCGGCCCGCTCCCCTACCGCGTGCCAGCTCAGGACGATGAGCAGGCCGTACGTCAGCGCGAACCGGGCGATGTCCCACGCGAGCGGGCGGCGCTGAGGCGGCAGCACCAGCAGCGTGTGCGCGAGCGGGATCGCCACGAGCTGGGCGAGAAGCGCGAGCGACTGCCACTGCACCATCACCCCCGCGTC
>JBGATT010000215.1:0-4564 GCA_044229035.1 Gemmatimonadaceae bacterium
GTGCGCGAGCCACGACGGCGTGAGGAGCCTCGACGTCCGCAGTCCCTCGAGCGCGCGGCGCTCCGCGGCGCGCTCGTCGTGCCGCAGCGACTGCACCCAGAGCGACATCCACGCCGAGCCGTTCGCGGCGTCGCAGCGCACCGCCTGCTCCAGGTGCGCGACCGTCGAGTCGTCCGACTGCAGTTCCATGTGCGCGAACTGCGGGTTGTGGAGGCTCGCGACGACCTCGTGCGCGAAGCTGTGGCACGGGTCGAGGCGCAGCGCCTCGCGCGCCTCGCGCAGCGCCGTCGTCGCGTCCGTCGTGCGGCGGGCGGCATCGGCGAGCCAGGCGCGGCGCTCGGCGTCCTGCGGCCGCGCGCGCACCGCGGCATCGAGCAGCGAGGTCGCGCTCGCGAGGTCGTTCGAGAGGAACGCCTCCTTGGCGAGCGCGAAGAGGTCCGGCGCGGCGGGCCCCGGCTGCGCCGATCGTGCCGACTGCGCGGATTGCGCCGGCAGCAGCGGGGCGGCGATGAGGAGCAGCAGCGACGCGCGGGCGGCGAGCCGCAGCGGCGCGCGGAGGACGGGCGCGCTCACGGCGTGGGCGGCCCCTGTGGATGCTTCGCGCAGGCCGGCGGCTGCTCCACGCTCCACGCGAAGGTCGCGATCCGCCAGCGCCCGCCCACCTTGTACAGCGTGAGCGCGTCGACGCCGCAGTGCGACCACGCGCCGTTGACGTAGAGGTCGTACGGCATCCACACCACCGCGAGCGGTCCCGAGACGAGCGCCGTGGCGCCGAAGCCCCGCTCGATGACGCCCGAGATGCTCGCCGCCCGCTGCTCGTCCCGCGTGCGCGTCGCGTAGCGCCACTCGCCCTCGCGCATCCGGGACGAGAAGGTGCGCGCCTCGGGGAGCATCAGGTCGGTGAGCGCGATGGCGTCGCCGCGGGTGATGGCCGCCAGCGCCGAATCCGCGACCGCGATGGCGGCGAGCGAGTCGGCCGCGCCGCTCGACTGCGCACGGAGTGCCGCGGGAGCGAGCGCCAGCGCGAGCGCGAGGAGCGGGGCGAACGGGATCATCTCGGGGTCCTCCGCTGTGAGGCGATCCGCAGTCCCGCCGCCGAGTCGGCGAGGAGCGTGGCGAACCGTTTGGCGCGGGTCTCGGGGCGCTTGGCGCTCGACACCCAGTGGGCCGCGACCCGGCGATAGCCGGCGGGCTGCGCCTCCCAGAATTTCCACGCCTTGGCCCGCTTCCGGAAGGTGGACAGTTCGTCAGCCGAGAGCGTGGCCGCCTTGCGCTCGAAGGCATAGACCTCCGACCGCCCCTCGGTCCGCGCCTCCCAGGCCCGCAATCCCGCCGGCGTCATCCGCCCCGCGGCGAGGAGCGCCTCGACCTTCCGGATGTTCACCGCGCTCCAGATGCTCGTCCGCTTCCGCGGCGTGAAGCGGATCACGTACGACTCGGCCGTGTGCGACTTCCGGAGCCCGTCGATCCACCCGTAGCGGAGCGCCTCGTCCACCGACTCCGGCCAGGTCATGCTCGGCGTGCCGCTGCCGACCTTGTGGTATCCCACCCAGAGCTCGGTCGCGCTCGCATGGTGCGCCGCGAGCCAGCGCCCGAACGCGGCCGCCGTGGCGAAGAAGGTGGGATTCACGGCGCGATCCGCTCCCGCACGGCGGGGGGCACCCACGAGCCCAGCCACTCCCGCGCCACGCGCCAGGCGCGCCCCGCCGCGAAGCCCGCCACCGACGCCAGCTCCTCCACGCTCGGCTCCACCTCCTCGCCGAGCGACCGCAGGATCCGGCTCCGCATCCGCATCACCACCGGCGTGCCGATCTCCACCGCGTTGAAGTACGCGTCGTAGCGCGTCCCCACGCCCTCGATGAGCGCGGCCGTGCGCGCGAAGTAGACGAGGTCGCGCGGCAGGATCACCGGGAAGTCGTAGAGCGACTGCATCACGCGGTCGGCGAGCATCGTCTCGATCCGCTGCTGCGTGGTGCTGCGCGTGCTCGCCATCGCCACGAGCAGTTCGGCCAGGCGCGCGATCTCCGTCGGGTCGGCGCCAGGCGCGATGAGCCCGAGCGCGTAGAAGCCCTCCATCACCGCGGCCGGGTCGCGGCGGATGCTCGCGAAGACCGTGCGGATGAGCTTGAGGCGCAGCTCCGGCGGCACCCGCACCATCATCCCGAAGTCGAGCAGCACGAGGCGCCCGTCGGGGGAGAGCAGGAGGTTCCCCGGGTGCGGGTCGGCGTGGAAGAGCCCGTCCACGAGCATCATCTGCACGTAGACCTCCATCACGAGCCCCGCGAGCCGTCCCGCGTTCACGCTCCCCGGCACCAGCTTGTCCACGCGTTGCCCTTCGATGAACTCCAGCACGAGCACGCGCTGCCGCGTGAGCTCGTGCATGATCTCCGGGATCACCACGCGCGGGTTGGAGACGAAGTTCGCGCGCACCTCGCTCGCGTACTCGCCCTCGAGCCGGAAGTCCATCTCCTCGCTGATGCGCGCCGCGAACTCCTCCACGAGCGACTGGAAGCCGAGGATGTGCGGGCTCGGCCAGCGCCGCGCCGCCCAGGCCGTGATGGCACGCGCCGAGACGAGGTCGCGCGCGACCATCTGCTCGATCCCCGGGCGGAGCACCTTCACCGCGACGTCGCGCCCATGCCACCGCGCGCGATGCACCTGGCCGAGCGAGGCCGCGGCCACCGGCACCGGGTCGATCGACTCGAACACGCGCTCCGGCTCCATGTGGTACGCCGCGACGATCTGCGCGCGGATGGCGTCCCACGACACCGGCGGCACCTGGTCGGTGAGCTTGCCGAGCGTGGAGAGGTAGGGCTCGGGGATGAGGTCGGCGCGCGAGGCGAAGACCTGCGCGAGCTTGACGAAGGTCGGCCCGAGGTGCGCGATCCGCGACACCAGCCGCTCCGCCCGCGCCCGGTGGAACTCCGGCGTGCGATGCAGCGGGCCGCCCCACCAGAGCCAGCGGCGCCGGTCGCGGAGCAGGGAGATGACGAAGGGCCCGAGGGCGAGGACGATCCGGAGGGTGTGCACCTGTACTGAACGTTACAGCCCGACGGTTCGAGCCAGTACCCCGAGTCCTGCCGTTTCGGCATATTTCACTGGCAGGACCCTACTTCAAAACCAGGACCGCCCCCCATGTCCGACGCCTCGACCGGCCCGCTCAAGCGGACCCCCTTCTACGACCTCCACGTCGCCGCGGGCGCCAAGATGGTCGCCTTCGCCGGCTTCGAGATGCCCATCCAGTACCCGGGCGGCATCACCGCCGAGCACAACATCGTCCGCAATGGCTGCGGCGTGTTCGACGTGAGCCACATGGGCGAGTTCATCATCAAGGGGAAGCAGGCGATCGACTTCGTCACCTACGTGACGACCAACGACGTCGCCGCCCTCGCCGACGGCCAGGTGCACTACTCGGGCATCCTCACCGAGCAGGGCACCTTCGTGGACGACTGCCTCGTCTACCGGTACGCCGCCGACCACCTGATGATGGTCGTGAACGGCTCCAACAAGGACAAGGACCTCAAGCACATCCAGCAGTACGTCGGCCGCTTCGACTGCGTCCTCACCGACGTGAGCGACGACATCGGCCTCCTCGCCGTGCAGGGCCCCAAGGCGCAGGAGATCCTGCAGGCGATGACGCCCAAGGCGCTCGACGAGATCAAGTACTACTGGTTCACCGAGACCACCGTCGCCGGCATCCCGATGACCCTCTCGCGCACCGGCTACACCGGCGAGGACGGCTTCGAGCTCTACCACGACGTGAAGCACTCGGCGCAGCTCTGGAAGGCGCTCATGGACACCGGCCGCATCCAGCCCGTCGCCCTCGGCTGCCGCGACTCGCTGCGCCTGGAGATGGGGATGGCGCTCTACGGCAACGACATCGACGACACCTACACGCCGCTCGACGCGGGGCTCGGCTGGCTCGTGAAGATGAAGAAGGGCGACTTCGTGGGCCGCGCGGCCCTCGAGGCGCAGAAGGCCGCCGGCCTCACCCGCAAGCTCGTGGGCTTCACCTTCACCGAGAAGGCGATCCCGCGGCACGGCTACCCGGTCTTCGTGAACGGCGCGCCGAGCGGCACGGTGATGAGCGGCATCATGTCGCCGAGCGTCGGCTGCGGACTCGGCACCGCGTACGTGCCGGCGGCGCATGCGAAGGAGGGGAACACCCTCGAGGTCGAGATCCGCGGCAAGCGGGTGGTGGGAACGATCACGGCGTTCCCCTTCTGGAAGCGCGGGACTGTGAAGAGATGATGAAAGTGGAAGGTTGAAGGATGAAAGTGGGACGACCCCCGCACCCCGCATTCGTCCCTCCGCATCCCGCACCCCGCACGTTCCGCCTTCATCCTTCAGCCTTCATCCCAGCAGTTCAATGAGCGTCCTGATCACCCTGACCGACGTCGAACCCGCCGTCCGCCTCAATGCGCTCCTCGAGGCCGACGGGGTCCGGACGTTCGTCGTGAGCCCGATGGACGACCTGCCGCGCGAGATCAAGCGCGCCAAGCCGGACGTGATCGTGTTCACCGGGGCGTTGCTCGACCCGCAGACCCTCGGCCTCGTGCGCGAC
>JBGATT010000041.1:0-34154 GCA_044229035.1 Gemmatimonadaceae bacterium
GCCGCCCAGTCCACCACCGAAGGCGCGTGGATGCTGCGCGTGCGCGCGCTGTCGCTGACGCCGGCGGACAAGTCCGACGCGATCCCGTCCTTGAGCGTGCCGGAGGACGCGATCACCGTCAGCGCGAAGATCTTCCCGGACATCGACATCGTCCGGTTCTTCGGGACGCACCTCGCCGCGGAGCTCGTGCTCACCTATCCGCAGGAGCATGACGTGGAGCTGAGCGGCACGAAGATCGGCACGTTCAAGCACCTGCCGCCGACCTTGCTGGCGCAGTACCACTTCGCGCCGGCGGCGCGCTTCCGGCCGTACGTCGGCGCGGGCGTGAACTTCACGCTCATCTCGAACGTCGACATCACCGTGCCGGGCGTCGGGCCGCTCGATCTCGAGAGCAGCTCGGTCGGGTATGCGGTGCAGGTGGGAGCCGACCTCCGGCTCGCGCCGGGCAAGTTCCTCAACATCGACATCAAGAAGGTCGCGATCGGGTCGGACGTGCTCTCCGGCGGGACGGCCGTCTCGGCGGTGAAGGTCGATCCCTGGCTGGTCAGCATCGGGTACGGCATCCGGTTCTGAGGCGGGGCGGCCGGAGATGGTGGGCGAGGCGCTTGACACTGGTCGGTATTATTGAGTAATACTCCACATGCGCCGCCCCGAGCCCCTCGCCCGCATCAGCATGACCATCCCGCCCGACGTCCTCCGGCGGGCGGATCGCATCGCCAGGCGCGAGGGACGGTCGCGGAGCTGGGTGCTCACCGACGCGGTCCGGCGTCTCGCCGATCCCGCGCCGCCGGATCCGGGCCCCGCGCGCACGCCCCGCGCCGATGCCGCGCGCCTCGACGCCTCGCGGCGGGCGATGCTCATGGCGGACCTCGCCCTCACGCCGACGGAGCGCGTCCTTGCCGCCGAGCGCACGGCGCGCGAGGTGCCGACGCGTCGCTTCGGTGCGCTCTTCGTCACCTTCGACCGCCTCGAGGACTATCACGAATGGCAGCGCCTCGAGACCCTGGGCGTCCGGTAGGTCCGCCGTTCCGCACGGAGTTGGCCGAGGTGTGCTGGCGGCTGAACGAGTCGGGGGCGCAGTACCTGCTCGTCGGCGCGCGGGCGCTCCAGCTCTGGGGCAGCGCGCGCGCGACGCGGGACATCGACATCCTCATCGAGCCGACCGAGGCGAATGCGCAGCGCGTGCTCGATGCTCTTGCGAGCACGGGCTTCGGCTTCGCGAAGGAATGGGCCGCGGCGGAGGTCGCGCGGAAGTTCGTCACGATCATCGGCGACTCGCCGCGCGTGGACATCCTCACGCTCGCGTGGAGCGTGCGGTATCGCGAGGCGGTGCGCGAGGCGGTGCGCTTCGAGGTCGAAGGGGTGGGGATCCCGACGGTGTCGCTCGAGGACCTGATGGCCTCCAAGCGGACGGGCCGTCCGCAGGATGTCGCGGATCTGCTGGTGCTGGAGGAGATCCGGCGGATGCGGTAGGACCGCGTTCCGTGAACGACAACGGCCAGCGGGGCGTCCCCCGCTGGCCGTCGTCCTCGTCCTCCCGTCCTTCGACCTACGCCGCCCGTTCCGCCGAGTCGGCGGGCGTCTCGTCCTCGTCACGCGCGCCCACGCCACTGGGGAGCAACTGCACGCGCTTGGCCGTGCGCCACCGGGTCATCGTCACCTCGTCGCGGTAGAACGAGGCGCGCACGATCGAGTCGAGCCGCTCGATCGCGCGCCGGCCACGGCGCAGCTGCACCGCGATGCCCCTCGTGGCACCGACCTGCGTCCCGAGGTGCGCGGCGCGGCCGCCGAGGGCCTTCTCCAGCTCGTCACGCGCGGCGGTGAACCGCGCGAGGAAGTCGGCGGGCAGCCCGTTCGCGATGAACTGCGCCTCGTAGGGCCGCGCCGCCTCGATCATGCCGTCGCTCGCCGACAGGATGCGCGTCGCGCGCGCGCCCGGCTTCGGCAGGCGGATCGCCGCCGGCAGTCGCACACGCGAATCCGGCTCGATCTGCGTGCGCGCGATCGCGACGAGCGGCCGCATGTGCTCCTGCACGATCCCCTCGATGAGATCGCGCTGCAGGCTCGTCTCCGCCTGACTGAGCGCGCGACCGGCGAACTGCGCGCCGGAGAACTCGCGGAGCTGCCGCACGACGTCCCGCAGCGTCTCGCGCGGACCGGTGTACGTGAGTGGCCCCGCCACCGGGTGCTGCTCGAGGAACACGTCCACGCGGACGAACGTCTCCAGGTTCTGCTTCTGCTTCGAGACCATCTGTTTCTCCTGTGGAAATGAGTGAGGGTGGACGCATTCGCCCCGGGGATCCCGCCCATGTGCGTCCGTCACGGGCGCCGGCATGTGGTGCCACATCGCGTTCCGGTGATTCCATGTCGTCATGCTGTACTTCCACGTCGTCTGTCCGCGGTGCCACGTCGTCTCGCTGCCGTGCCACGTCGTCTGTCCGCGGTGCCACGTCGTCTGTCCGCGGTGCCACGTCGTCTGTCCGCGGTGCCACGTCGTCTCGCTGCCGTGCCACGTCATCTGTCCGCGGTGCCACGTCATCTGTCCGCGGTGCCACGTCGTCTGTCTGCGGTGCCACGTCGTCTGTCTGCGGTGCCACGTCGTCTCTCTGCGGTGCCACGTCATCTCGCCGCCGTGCCACGCGGTCTCGCTGCGGTGCCACGTCATCTCGCCGCGGTGCCACGTCATCTCGCCGCGGTGCCACGTCGTCTTGATCGCCGTCCAGGTCGTCTTCCGGTCCGTCCACGCCGACTCGCGACCTGTTTGACTCGCGCGTGCTTCGGTCCCATCTTGCTCGCCCTTCGAATCGCCGTTCCGCCATTCGACGGCCTCTACTCGTTCATCCCTCCAGGACGGCGTTTTGTATGAATGCCCGAATGGCACGACGGCCGGCCATCGTGGCATTCATATGAATCGCCCATCTCGGGAGATGTATAGGTAGAGGCACTCGCGTCATCCGTTCCGCAGGCTTGGCCCTCAACCCCGACCCGCATGCGACCGGCAGTTGGCAGGTCCAGAGTCATCGCGCGCGCCACGCGTCCCACGGGTGTCGCGGGTGTCGCGGGTGTCGCGGGTGTCGCGGGTGCCGCGGGTGCCGCGGGTGCCGCGCGCGTCGCGCGCATCGCGCGTGCGAGCGTCGGGGCGTCGGTCGCGCTCGCCGACGCCGATGATGCGGAGGAGTTCAGCGCGAAGTACGTGCGGCTGCACGGGAGGCTCGTCGCGCATGCGGAGCGCCTCCTCTCTCGCGAGGATGCCCGCGATGCCGCGGCGCAGACGTGCGCGGAGATCTGGTATCGGTGGTCGCAGTTGACCCCCGAACAGCGGTCCGACCGCTACTTCTTCGGGGCGGTCCACAAGACCGCCATCGACATGTTCAAGGCACAGCGCCTGCTGGTCTCACTCGACGAGGCCGAGGAGCAGCTCGACCGGATGGTCGAGCGTGAGGTCGAGCTGCCCACCCGCGCCGACACCGCGGCGGACATCCTCGACCTGACGCTCGCGACGATGCCGGCACGGCGTCGTGAGGTCTTCCAGCTCATCCGCGAGGACGGATTCAGTTACGAGGAGACGGCCGAGCAGCTCGGCCTCAGCCTCGGTACCATCCGTACACACTATCGATTGGCGACGGGCGAGATCCGGGCGGCGCTCCGCCGGGCCGGCATCCGCGTCGCGGATCGGAAGGCGGCCTGCCCGCCCGCGCGCGAAGGAGGCGCCACACTGTGACCGACGAAAGGCGCGCGAAAGCCCGAGCGGCCCGTTCGGCCCGTCGGGCCCGTCGGGCCCGCATCGCTCGTGAGGAAGCGGACATCGAGCTCATCGTCAGCTATCTCAACGGCCACCTCGATGCCGAGCAGGCCGAGAAGGTGCGGCGACGGCTGAGCGAGGACAGGGAGTTCTTCCTTTTCGCGGAGCCCCTGCTGATCACCTGGAGCGTCCCCAGCTACCTCGAGCGGCACCCGCGACCCCCGGGCGAGCTCGAGGCGGCGTGGGCGGAGTTCGTCCGGCGCACGGGATTCCCGAATCGGCCGGCGCAGTCGGACTCGGCGCCAGCGGAACCCCCCGAGTGAGGCTCGCGAACACCGAACGATCATGCTCAGAGCCTCCGACATCGCCAGTCTGCTGTATCTCCGCCTGCATCCCGCTGACTCCTACGGCGCGATGGCGGAGCGCCTGGGAATCAGCAGGAGCACCGCCCACGAGAGTGTCAGGCGTCTCGTCCAGGGTCGGCTGGCTCACGAATCCCGCCGCGCGATGGCGCTGGTCGCGGACGGCCCGGCTCTCGACTTCCTCTCGTACGGGGTTCCGTACGCCTTCGTCCCGGAGACCGTGCCGGCGGCGCGCGGTGTGGTCACGGGTCTGCGGGCCCTCGCCGAGTCGCGAAGTACCGCTTTCTCCGGCCTCGAGCTCGTCTGGCCCTCGAAGCTCGATGATGCACGCGGCATCGGCGTCGCGCCCCTCGTGCCCGCGGCGCCCGATCTCCCGTTCCGGGATCCACCCCTGTACCGCCAGCTCGCCCTTGTCGACGCGCTCCGGCTCGGGGACGCGCGGGATCGCGAGGTGGCGCGGGAACTGCTGCGCCTGGAGTTCAACAGGCCCCTGACCTGATGGGCGAGGAGCGCACGCTCTCCGCCCGGCGCATCGCCCCGGATGGCGATCGAGACCGCCATCCCGATGCAAGGTCATCCCGGCGTGCGGCACCTCGGATCCACTGGCCTGTTCCTCATGAAGTGCGCAGCGTATCACGACCGCGGTCAACAGCGACCTGAGGACAGCAAGGACCTTGCGGACCTCGCGGTGCTACTCGTGGGATCGGACATCCCGGCTGATGCCGCGGCGCGGCCATCGCATGTGAGGAGCGAGGTGCGCTCACGCGCCAGGTGGTTGCGCGCACGTCCGTCGTTGGCGATGTCGATGCTGAGTCACTTCGCCGAGCGCCGTCCCCGGCCGCCGGACACGACGGAAGACCTCGCGGACGAAGCCATCGCCGTGCTCGAGCGACTCGGACTGCTCCCGGACTGAGCGTCTCGGCTCAGCCCCGCACCGCCCTCACCACCGCCTGTGCCGTGATCCCATACTCCTCATACAACTTCTGGAACGGCGCACTCGCCCCGAACGTCTCGATCCCGACGATCACCCCGTCGGTCCCGACCCACCGGTGCCAGCTCATCGGGTGCGCCGCCTCGATCGCCACGCGCTTCACCCCCGCCGGCAGCACCGACGCCTGATACGCCGCGTCCTGCGCGCCGAACACCTCCATCGACAGCATCGACACCACCCGCGTCGCCGTCCCCGCCGCCGCGAGTTCCGCCTGCGCCTTGAGCGCGATCTCCACCTCCGAGCCGCTCGCCAGGATCACCGCCTTCGCCACCTGGCCCGCGGGCGCATCCTTCAGCACGTACGCGCCCTTGTGCGCCCCGCTCACCGCGGCGTGCGTCGTCCGGTCGATCAACGGCAGCTTCTGGCGCGTCAGCACGATCGCGCTCGGGCCCGTCCGGTACCGCAGCGCCATCCGCCACGCTTCCGCCGTCTCGGCCGCGTCCGCCGGCCGTAGCACGAGCAACCCCGGGATGCAGCGCAACGACGCGAGATGCTCCACCGGCTGGTGCGTCGGGCCGTCCTCGCCGAGTCCGATCGAGTCGTGCGTGAAGACGTAGATCGCCTGCTGCTTCATCAGCGCCGCGAGGCGGATCGCGGGACGCATGTAGTCCGCGAACACCAGGAAGGTGCCGCCGTACGGGATGATCCCGCCGTGCAGCGCCATCCCGTTCATGATCGAGCCCATCCCGTGCTCGCGGATGCCGAAGCGGAAGTTCCGCCCGCCGCGCTGCTCGGCCGAGAAGAGCTGCGCGCCCTTCACGTCCGTGAGGTTGGAGCCGGTGAGGTCCGCCGAGCCGCCGATGAGCTCGGGGATCGCCGGCGCCAGCGCGTTGATCACGGTCCCGCTCGCCGCGCGGCTCGCCACGTTGCCGGTCTTCTCGTCGAACACGGGGAGCGTCTTCTCCCAGCCGGCCGGCAGGTCGCCGTGCCAGCGGCGGCCGAGCTCCATCGCCTCGCTCGGGAACGCTTTCGTGTACTCGGCGAACCTCGCCATCCACGCGGCCTGCAGGTTCACGCCGCGCTCCTTGCACGAGCGCCAGTGCGCGAGCGCCGCCTCCGGCACGAAGAACGGCTCGGTGCTCGGCCAGCCGTACGCCTGCTTGGTGAGCAGGATCTCGTCCTTGCCGAGCGCCTCGCCGTGCGCCTTCGCGGTGTCGGCGCGGTTGGGCGAGCCGTAGCCGATGATCGTCTTGGTGCAGACCAGCGTCGGGCGCGTGGTGTCGGCCTTGGCCTCGGCGATCACGCGGTCGATCGCGGCCTGGTCGTTCACGTCGGTGAGGTGCAGCACCTGCCAGCCGTACGCGGCGAAGCGCTTGGCGACGTCGTCGCTCGAGCTGATCGAGACGCGGCCGTCGATCGTGATGTTGTTGTCGTCCCAGAAGCCGATGAGCTTGCCCAGCTTCTGGTGCCCCGCGAACGACGCGGCCTCGTGCGAGATCCCTTCCATGAGGCAGCCATCGCCGGCGATGAACCAGGTGTAGTGGTCGATCGGCGTGTGCCCCTCGCGATCGAACACCGACGCGAGGTGCGCCTCGGCGACCGCCATGCCGACCGCGTTGCCGATGCCCTGGCCGAGCGGGCCGGTGGTCGTCTCCACGCCGGCGGTGTGGCCATACTCGGGGTGACCCGGCGTCTTCGATCCCCACTGCCGGAACGCCTTCAGGTCGTCGAGCGTGAGCCCGTAGCCGCTCAGGTAGAGCGTCGAGTAGAGCAGCATCGACGCATGGCCGGCGGAGAGGATCACGCGATCACGGTCGGGCCAGTGCGGATCGGCCGGATTGTGCTTCACGTGGCGCGTGTAGAGCGCGTACGCGAGCGGGGCGAGGGCCATCGGCGTGCCGGGATGACCCGACTCGGCGGCTTGCACGGCGTCCATCGAAAGCGTGCGGACAGTATCGACTGCGAGCTTCTGCAGCTCGGGCGAGACTGGGGCGACTGCGGTCACGTGGTGAGGCTCCGGCAGGGTGTCGCCCGCGGGGCGTCGCGGGCTCGGGGGACGCGCGGGTGGGGGGCAGCGTCCGACCGGAAACCTAGCCGGGTCGGCGGCGCGATGCGATGCGCTCGCTCACGATCGTCGCGAGCGCCATGATCGTCTCCTGCGGATTCACGCCGAGCGCGGTGGGGAGGAGCGAGCCGTCGGCGACGAAGACGCCCGGCGCGCCGTAGACCTCGCCCTGCGGATCGGTGCCCGCGGTCGTGCGGTCGGCGCCGAGCCGGCAGGTGCCGTTCACGTGCGCGGTGGAGAGCGTCACCTGGTTGGGGCCGAGCGGGCGGCCGCGGAGCAGGTCGAGCCGGTCCGGCGATCGCAGCACCACGGGCGTCGCGTGCGCCGAGACGACCTCGCGGGCGCCGGCGGCGAAGTGGAGCCGCGCGGCAGCGACCATCCCCGCCTCGAGCTGCGGCGCGTCGCGGGGGTTGAGCCGGTAGCGGATGCTCGTGCTCCCGTCGGGTCGCGCACGGACCTCGCCGTCGGAGTGCCCGCGCTCGGCGCCGTCGCGCACGAGCACGATGAGGGAGCCGAGCGTCGGGAACCCCAGCATGAGGTCGCGATGCGCCGCGCCGAAGCCCTGCACCGAGGCGGCCGCGAGCCCGGGATGGAGCGGCGGGCACTCGATCCAGCTCCCATATCCGCCGTCGCCGCGGAGGAACTCGTCGCAGACCGCGGTGAGGGGGATGCCGCTCGCGCCCTGGATCTCGCGGTCGTAGCGCCCGAAGACCGCGCTCGTGGGATGGACGCGCAGGAACCGCCCGGTGCCGCCGCCGCCCAGGCGCGACCGCTGGAGCAGCGACGGCGTCTCGACCGCGCCGCCGGCAACGACGACGATGGGCGCCTCGGCGACGAGCTCGCGCGGCGCCTCACCCGGCGGCGCGTGCCGCAACGTCACGCGCTTGCGCGGGAACGACCCGCCGCGCTCGACGACCTCGATGCGCAGCGCCGTGGCGTGCGGCAGGATCCGCGCCCCCGCCGCGACGGCCCGCGGGAGGTAGGTCTGCAGGCCGCCCTGCTTGGCGCCGTAGCGGCAACCGTAGCCGCAGAAGCCGGTGCGCACGCACCCCTTGGCGTTGATGCGCCCGGCGAAGGCGGACCAGCCGAGCGTGCGCGCGCCGTCGAGGATGATCCGGTTGTTCGGGGAGTGCGCATCGTCGGGGACGGTGCGCGCGTGGAGCTCCGCCTCGAGGCGCGCGAAGACCGGCGCGAGGTCGGCGGGGCGCATCCCTTCGGTCCCGTGATACGCGGCCCATTCGTCGAGCACCCAGTCGGGGGTGCGGAGCATGATCATCCAGTTCACGGTGGTGCCGCCGCCCACGCTCGTGCCCTGCAGCATGCTCAGCGCCGCATCGTCGGTGGCCCGCTGGCCGCGCTCCGCATACAGACGGGTGAACATCTCGAACTCGCGCTCGTCGAGCGCTGCGCCGTGCAGGAGCGGGCCGGCCTCCACGATGAGCACCTCGTAGCCGGCCTCGGCGAGCCGCGCGGCGGCGACGGCGCCGCCCGCGCCGGAGCCGATGACGATGGCGTCCGCGCTCAGTCGGTCCGGATCGACAGCGATCGGACCGCGCATCGGCCAGAGGTCGATCGCGGCCGCGGCCGGCAGGTGCGCTCCGCTGGGCAGTGGTGCGCGCGCGACCGGTTCCGCGTCCGAAGGGGCGCCGGGGAGCGCGCCCTCCCACGGCACCATGGGGCCGCGCGCGTGATAGGGGCCGAGGTACCGCACCTCGCGCTGTGCCTCGGCGGTGGTGTACTCGGCGAAGAGGATGATCCGCCGGAAGGCGTTGGCGACCGCGCGCAGGAGGGGGAGGCGCGAGTGGAGCCAGCGGTGGAGGATGCGCGCCTGCGCCTCGGGGGAGTGGAGGCGGAGCGGCTTGGGCGCGTGCCAGGCGAGGAGGGCGCCCACCCACGAGCCGATGAGGGCGAGTCCGTTGTGAAGGTCGCGCTGCTTGCGGGGGTGGAGGGTGCCGAGTTCGGTCTCGAGGCGCTGGACGAGTCGCGCGCCGCGCGTGGGGTCGTCGAAGACGTGCGGGACGACCGCGCGGGCGAGGAGGCCGAGCGTGGTGCGGAGGGCGAGCGGGAGCGGGGGGGCGGTCTGAGGCACGCCGGAGAGATACTTCCGGCGTCCCGGGGCGTCCATCACAAGGGGCGTCCTGATGGCACGATGGTGGTCCCACCCGACATATTGGCGACGATGACGCGCGCGGTCGCGGCCGGGGAGGCCGCTTCACTCTCCCGAGAGCTGTCCGAGTTCCTGATCGAGTTCTCGATCGGGTTGCACAAGCACGCGATCTATCCGCCCGGCCATCCGCTGCTCGAGAACACCTCCACCGAGCTGCAGCGACGGCTCGACGGGCTGCTCAAGGAGCGCACCGCGCTCTCGCTCGGCGTCGCGCGGCACCAGCTCATCATCGAAGGCGTCGCGACCGACGACAAGAACCCGGTGCTGCGCGAGCTCGCGTTGCGGTTGCATCGCCATCATCTCGGCGCGGTGAAGTTCACGCAGGGCGTGGCCGAGGACGAGCTGGTGGACATGATGGCGAAGGTCGCCGTCGATGCGGGGCGCCTGCCGCGGCCGCTGGGCATGGAGGGGCCGGAGATCCTCGCGCAGTGGGCGCACATCCGGCTCTATCCGATGACCTTCCAGCAGCTGCAGCTGCTCGTGGAGGATCCGACGCCCGGCGAGGGCGCGGACATCGACGACCAGATCCGCGCGGCGGGGGCGGGGAGCCGCTCGGCGCAGCTCTGGATCGGCCTCGCGCGCGCGGCGCTGGTGAAGCAGTCGGGCGTGGTGGTGAACGAAGACGACCCGGAGTCGGTGAATCCCGAGGTGGTGGCGAAGGCGATCGAGGAGGTGAAGCGCGACACCGCGTACGACCAGGTGGTCGTGGGCTACCTGCTGCAGATCGCCGAGGAGCTGAAGGCGAAGGGCGGGCGCGACGCCGCGGCGCTGACCAAGCGCGTGAGCGCGCTGGTGGCGACGCTCTCGCCGGAGACGCTCAAGCGGCTGCTCGAGATGGGCGGCGATGTGCGGCAGCGGCGGAAGTTCGTCTCGGATGCGGCGCAGGGGATGGCGCTCGAGGCGGTGGTGGACCTCGTGAAGGCGGCGGCGGAGACCTCGAACCAGTCGATCTCGCATTCCATGGTGCGCATGCTGACGAAGATGGCGAACCACGCCGACAGCGGCGCCGTGGAGATGCGCGGCGCCGCCGACGGCGCGTTGCGCGAGCAGGTGCAGCAGCTGCTCACCGGGTGGGCGCTCGAGGATCCGAACCCCGATGGCTATCGCCTCACGCTGGAGAAGTTCTCCAAGCGCGCGCCGCTCTTCCTGAACGCCGAGCAGAACATCGGGATCGAGCCGGAGCGGCTGCTCGCGATGGGGCTCGAGATCGAGACGCTCGGCGACCAGGTGTGGCGGTCGGTCGAGATCATGGTGGGGCGCGACGACCTCGCGCCGCTGCTCAACCTCGTGGACAACGCGCCCGCCGTGTGGATGCGCGACGTGCTCTGGCGGCACATCGCGACGCCGGCGCGCTTGCGCGTGCAGCTCTCGGTCGATCCGCTGCCGGTGGCGGTGCTGCAGCGGATGGCGAAGCGTATGGGCGCGGCGGCGGCGGAGCCGCTCTTCGACGCGCTGGAGGCGGCGCCGGACGATCGCGCGGTGGAGCGGCTGCTCTCGGTGCTCGAGGCGGCCGGTGCGCCGGTGGGGCCGCTCATCCTCGACCGGCTGGCGTCGATGCGTTGGGGGTCGGTGCGCCCGCTCATCGCGATGCTCGCCAAGCATCCGGAGTGGGAGAGCGGATACGACGCCACGCAGTTCCTGTCGCACGCCGACGCGCTCGTGCGCCGCGAGGCGCTGCGGCAACTGCTGCGCAGTCCATGGACGCGCGATGAGGCGATCCTCCGCGCGATGGCCGACGCCGACGAAGGGGCGCTGCGCCTCGCGCTCGGCGCCGCGATGAAGGACTGCCCCACCGATGCGGCGGCGATGCTCCGCGTGCGCGCCGACGACGCGACCGTGAACCCCGACCTCCGCGCCCTCGGCATCCGCGCACTCGCCAGCCATCGGGCGAGCGACACCGCGGCCTGGCTCGCGGCGCGCGTGGTGAAGGTGGGGAAGCTGCTCCGGCGCGCGGCGCTGGTGGGGAAGTCTCCGGAGATGCTCGCGGCGCTCGAAGGGTTGGCGACGCACTGGCGCGACCATCCGTCGGCGCGCGAGGCGCTGGCGCTCGCCGCCGCGAGCCCCGACGAGGAGATCCGCGACGCGGTCTCGCCGCGCGGGAGTACGGCCGGAAGCGCTGGCGGGAGTCCCGCATGAGCGAACCGGTGCGGTTCCTCACGGCGTTCGCGCAGACGCTGGCGACGATGTCGCTCTATTCCGACGGCCATCCGGCGAGGGAGCGGACGATCGACAGCGCATTCGGCGCGCTGCAGCGGCTGCTCGAGACCGACCCGCGACCCAAGTTCAGCTTCCTCGGCGAGGACGTGATCTACGGCGAGCAGGCGCTGCGCGAGCTGGGCGACTGGGGATGGGGCGGGCGGCTGGCGAACGCCGGCGTGCAGCGCATCGAACCCGAGCGCGGGATCACGCGCGAGGAGTTCGAGCTCTTCCTCGAGGAGGTGCTCGCGCGCCTCACGCTGCAGGCGATGGACAGCGCGACGCGGAGTCAGGAACGCCGCTCGACGATCAAGTTCGGGGCGATCGGCGTGCGCGGCACTGACGACACCGTCCGGCCAGTGGAGGCGGGACCGGTGAAGACGGCGACGATGCGCTTCTCGCTCGCCGACGAGGCCGACGCGGTGCGGTGGATGCACGACGAGGTGCAGGTGACCGGTGCGCTGCCCCTGATCGAGGCGGAGAGCGTGGTGCGGTCGCTGGCGGTGGCGATGCACGGCGACCAGCGCATCGTGATCCCGCTGCTGCAGCTCAAGGAATTCGACCAATACACCACGACGCACAGCCTGAATGTGAGCGTGCTCACCATGGCGCTGGCGGAGTGGATGGGGATGGGACCGAAGGAGGTCCGGGCGTTCGGGGTGGCCGGCCTCTTGCATGACCTGGGGAAGGTGCGTATCCCCAAGGAGGTGCTGACGAAGCCGGGGAAGCTCACCGACGAGGAATGGACCATCATGCGCAAGCACCCGGTCGACGGCGCGAAGATCATCTACGAGAGTGACCGGGACCTCGATCTCGCGGCCGCGGTCGCCTACGAGCACCACATCATGATCAACGGGCAGGGCTATCCCAAGCGGCACTTCGAGCGCGGCGTGCATGCGGCGAGCAAGCTGGTGCACGTCTGCGACGTGTACGACGCGATGCGGACGAATCGCCCCTATCGTGCCGCGTGGGAGTCGGAGCGGGTGCTCAAGATGATCGGCGACGGGGCGGGACCGGATTTCGACATCGATGCCGCGAACGCCTTCATCGCGATGATGCGGAGCTGGGAGCCGCGGCTCGCGGTGGTGGATGACAAGACGCCACTCCCGATCGGGGCGGATGCGGCGGCCCCGGCCGCGCCGGCCGCCGCGGGAGACACGCCGGCGCCGGGAGGCACCGCATGAGCGACCGCTTCCGTTCCCTCACCGATGTGGAGAGCCTGCGCTCGTTCGTGATCAACCTGCGCGAGGCGATCTACATCACGAACAACCGCGGCGAGATCCTCGACGGCAACCCGGCGTTCTTCGCGCTCATCGGGGTGCGGTCGCTGGACGACCTGCAGAGCTACGGCGCCAACGAGCTGGTGCTCGACCCGGCGCGCCGCATGGCGCAGTTGGAGCTCATCGAGCGGCAGGGCTGGTCGCGCGACTTCGAGCTGCAGATCGTGCGGCCCGACGGCGCGCTGCTCACGGTGCTCGACACCTCGTACGCGGTGAAGGACCCGGACACGGGCGAGATGCTCTTCCACGGGATGCTCGTGGACATCACCGGCCGGAAGAAGATGGAGGAGGAGCTGCGCCAGCAGTCGATGCGCGACCCGCTCACCGGCTGCTACAACCGGCGCTATCTGGCCGAGATGGACGAGGAGCTGAGCCCGTCGGACGGGAACTGGGGCTGCCTCTTCATCGACATCGACCACTTCAAGCACTACAACGACACGCACGGCCACGCGATGGGCGACAACACGCTCATCCGGATGAGCCGGTTCCTGATGCGGCAGGTGCGCGCCGAGGAGCCGGTGATCCGCGTGGGCGGCGACGAGTTCGTGATCCTGCTGCGTGGGGCGAGCGAGGCGCAGACGATGATGGTGGCGCAGCGCATGCAGGCGGCGGCGCTGCGGACTTCTCGCTGGGGTGGGCGTCGCGCGAGCCGAGCGAGAACCTGATGAGCACGATGCACCGGGCGGACCAGAACCTGCTGGCGGTGCGGGTGATCGTGCGGACGCCGACGAGGATCCCGGGGGTGGTGCCGGGGGAGGAGCCGACGTGAGCGGGCTGGGATGAAGGCTCAAGGATGAAAGGGGGGCGGCCGTGCGGCCGCCCCTTCGTGTTCCCGCGCCGCGTGACGGACCCGCGGAAGATCGTGGGCGCCAATTGGGCGCCAATTGGGCGCCCATGATCATCGGCGCGCGTGGATCTCACGATGGAACTCGTTGGCGGTCAAGCATTTCCAGAATGGAGCACTCCGGCACGCGAGATGCCTTGCTGTGAGCGAACTGCCGCATCGTTCGCCACCTGTCTCGCTGACCGGAGCCTCTCGTGCGATTCGTCCCGATTGCCCTGATCGTCGCGGCCGCGTCCGCTCTCTTCCCGGCTGCGGCGATCGCGCAGCTGTGCGACGATTCCCAAGCGTGTGGTCCGCCGTCGGTGCAGCTGGTGCCAAGCGCGCTGCTCACGACGGAGACTTCGATCACCCTCACGATCTACGCCTCCGACGGAAAAGGGCTAGCGCTCGGCGGTTGGCAGCTCTGGGACAACGGCGCCCCCATGCATTCATGGTTCACGGGAAAGACCGAGGATCCAGGGGGCCTCTCCCAGGCGGTCAGCGCAACGGGCGCGTACACGCTGAGCGTCGGCACGCACACGTTGATCACGCTCATCTGCGACACGGGGACCGGATCGACCTGTGTCGCCGACACCGTCGTGGTGGTCCGCAACGCGGCGCCAACACCTCCGAGTCGCGCGGCGCCGGTGGTGACGCTCGCCCAGCGCAACGACGCGCGTCTCCTCGATGCGTGCGCGACCTGCGCCTCGGGGACCGCTGCCTACTCCACGCCGCCGTTCTACATGAACGGGATGCCGGTGAGCGTGACGCTCTACCACTCGAGCGAGCTCTCGCGTCCGACCGGCTTCATCGAGCTCGATGTCGCGGTACCGGCCTCCACGCCACCGACGAGCATCAGCGTGAAGGTCGCCGATCCGGTGACGCAGGTGGCGCGAACCCTGTCGAACGGTGCCACCGCGGCGTACGTGCCGGGCACCACGGCATCCATCCGACTCGGCGCGCAGTTCGCCGCGGACGCGCTGGCGACCGGCGTCTACACCGTGAACGTCGTCGTGACGGCGACCTGGGCCGACACGGTCATCACGACGACGCTCACCGGCGTGCGCGTGCTGGTGCAACATGAGGGCGCAAGCAGGTACGGGCGCGGGTGGGTCGTCAGCGGTGACGAGCGGATCCATCGGCAGACCGACGGGAGTCTCCTGCTCACCGACGGCGCCGGCGGACTCCAGTTCTTCGAGCCGTGGATCTGCACCTACAGTCCTTGGCAGTGCATGTACCATGCGCCGCGCACCGAAACGGCATCGATGCTGCGCAAGGTCGTGGCAGGGACGAGCGACACGATCTGGGTCCGTACGGAGCGGAGCGGCGAGCGCACCGAATGGGACAACAAGGGCTTCATGCTCCGACAGGTCGGCGTGCTGGGCGACACCATGCGGATCACCCGCGTGAACGGGACCACGCAGCGGATCGCCCAGATCCAGCACGTCACCATGGTCGGCGCGAGCGTGGTGAGCCGGACGATCAGCTTCTCCTATCGCACGGACAGCACGCTGAGCGCCATCACGCTGCCCGATGGCCGCGTGAGCCAGTTCACCTTCGTGGGCGACAGCCTGCTCCAGCGCGTCACCGATCCCGACTCGGCGCGCGCGCTGACCGCCACGTACGCCAACGGGCGGCTGGTGCAGCTCTCCGGCCGGGATACGGCATCGACGCTGTTCACCTACGATGCCTTCGGGCAACTCCGGACGGTGAAGGGACCCGCGGTGCGCCTCCACGGCGGCGCGACGGTGCGAGACTCGGTGGTCATCCGCTCGCTCCGTCATCAACTGCTCGACTCGCTCGGTACCTCGAGCGGCGGTCCGGCGAAGCCCGCGACCCTCTCGACGGGCGCGACCCTGCTGGTGACGGATTCGAAGGGCACCACCTCGACGGTCTGGGGCCACGTGTCAGGGGCCGCCGCAAGGAGTGAGGTGCGCACCAGCAGTGGCCAGCTGCAGTACGGTCTCGTGACGTACGACACCGCCTACCGGCCGATCGCGATCTCGGGTACGGGACGCGCCGGCGAGGCGCTCGAGTGGTCGGGTCCACTGCTCCGGGCGCGTCAGGATGTGCTCACCGGGGACCGCACCGAGTACTACCGGTCGACGGCGGACCGCCTCGACTCCGTCCGCGTGAATGGGCGCGTGCAGCTGCGCCAGACCTATGCGGGCGCGTCCACCCTGCCCACCAGCGTGCGGACCGACTCGGCGAACGTGACGAGCTTCACCTACGATGCGCGCGGGCGTGTGCTCACCGCGCAGGACGCGCAGGGTGCGACGGTGACCTACGCGTACGAGGCGACTCATGGCAACGTCGCCAGGAGCACGCGAACCGCGAGTGGCGTCACCACGGCGAGCGATTCCACCGGATACGACGCGTCCGGGCGCCCAACGTGGCGCCGCGATCCGTTGGGTCGGCAGTTCTCGTCGCTCTACGATGCGGTGAACCGCGAACGCCGGAGCATCGGACCGTCGGCCGACACGACGCTGTGGACCCACGTCGACTCGACTGGCGAGTACTCCGTGCGGGATGCGGTGCGGAACCTCTACCGTACGACCGTGAACGCGCGCGGGTGGGTCGTGCGGCAGCAGGACCCATACGGTCGCGCGGACAGCGTGGCCTATGACACGCTCGGCCGCCCCGTCTGGTCGCGCTCGCGGCGTGGCGACGTGACGACCCTCGTGTATGACCGCCTTGGCCGCTTGCTGCGCCGCACGGCCGTGACGCCGGGCGGGAGCGTGGACTCGACGGTCTTCGCGTACGACACGGTGGCGAACCGCTGGTGGGCGGTGCGGAACGCCGAGAGCGTGGACTCGACGTTCCTCGACGCGGCGGGGCGGCCGGCGCAGACCCGCACCTGGCGGAGCGGCAAGCGCTTCCTGCTGAACTACAGTTACCTGACCGGCGGACTCGTCGATCGCCGGACGGTGATCCGCGACAGCGCGAATGCGACGCTCTGGAGCACCTATGCCGAGACGGGCTACGACTCGACGCGGCGCGGGGTGCAGATCCGCGACTTCGGCGGTCGCACGAGCGTGTCGCGGTTCGATCGGGGCGGACGCCTGGTCGGCGACTCGCTCCCGACCGGTACTGGCGGGGTGGCGGGGGTGCAGCGATCGACGAGCTACACCGTGGCGAGCCAGTTGACGAGCCAGCAGTACTCCACCGGCGCGACGAGCGTCCTCAACCGCACCTACGCGATGTACGACGCGCTCGACCGGATCGGGGCGATCGCGCGGCCGGCGTTGGCGGCGCCGCAGGTGCGGCTGCACGAGTACGACGCCCTGGGGCGGCTCGCGACGTGGCGCGACGAGCAGGAGACGACCTGGGTGGAGTACTTCCAGATCCCGTGGGATCCATACAACGACTGCCCCGGGTGCTTCATCCTCGACTCGCTCGTGCACGTCGACACGACGACGCTGCGGTCCGCGAGTTACACGTACGACAAGGTGGCGAACCGGACGGGCGCGGGGATCGTGGTCGACACGGCGAACCGGATGACGGACTTCGACGGGTGGAAGATCACCTACGACAGCGCCGGATTCATCACGAAGCGGGCGAAGTGGATGGACACGCTGACCTACAGCTGGAACGCGCTGGGGCAGCTGGTGCAGGTGCGCGCGAGCGCGCCGGCGTACACCGTGACCTACGGCTATGACGGCCTCGGCCGCCGGGTCCGGAAGACGGTGAACGGGGTGGCGACGCGGTACCTGCTGGATGGGGACCAGGTGATCGTCGAGCTCGACGCCTCGTGGGCCGCGGCGGCGAAGTACACCTACTATCCCGGCATCGACCGCCCGCACGGGATGGTGCGGGCGAACAAGCGCTACTACTTCGCGCAGGACGCGCAGGGCAACGTGGTGGCGCTGCTGGACTCGGCGGGCGCGGTGACGCAGCAGTACGAGTATACGCCGTACGGGGAGGAGATCGCGGCGGGGAGCACACCCGTGACGAATCCGTATCGGTACAAGGGGCGAGAGTGGGATGCGGAGGCGCGGCTCTACTTCATGCGGGCGCGGTACTACGATCCGTTGTTGGGGCGGTTCATCAGTGAGGATCCGATCGGGATGGCAGGGGGAATCAACCCGACGGCGTTCGTCAGCGGGGACCCCATCAACAAGTCCGACCCGTTCGGGTTGAAGGAGTGCGACCCGCTGATCGAAGGGCGGTGGGGCTATCACACAGTCCTTCAGGGCGGCGAGGAAAGGTGCGTCCGAAGCTTCGAATACGCGACGCTTGACCCCGTGGTAATCAGAGCGGTGGCCCCGATTGGCTTTTCCCCTCGCGCTGAGTCAATCGGGCGCGCGAACTGGACGGGAGAGGATGCGCTGAACGCGATCCGCTCGCTCACGGGGGCTGCTCCAGCCATCGCTCAAACGACCGCGGAACTATACCTGAGCTCGATTCCGCTACCGGGCAAGGCATCCGTGTGGTGGAATCCGAAACGTGCCGGACACATCTTTCGAGCTGCGGGTGGACATGTCGTGCCAACGACCATGTCGCGCGGGCGATATGCCGACTTGTTTCGCCGTGTGGCGTCCAATCCGCTCAACCGACGTCTCGATCTTGAGAGCCGGGCCGACTTCTCTCAGGCGGGAATCGAGGTCTACACGTGGCTTGGGCGGTCCGGTCGTCAGGTTTGGGTCTACCTGCGCAATGGCGAGATTGTTGAAGCGGGTGTAAATGGCATAGGCAAAGCGAGGTGAGATGCTAATCGAAACGGCGCGAACATCTGACGCAGTGGACGACCTCGAGTCGGCCATCGCCTTTTACGACATCGCGGAGCGAGCGGGGAGCGCTCATGCCGGCGATCTGGTGAATTACGGTGTACTGCTCGCCGAGCTGTGCTCGCGTGGGCCCGCGGTCGATCCAGAGTTGACGGACTCCGAGGCTAGGTACATCCGTGGCCGATGGCGTTCCGTTCTCGTTGCAGCGTCCAAGGGAGCGCGAGATCCCAAGAGCGCGCTCGAAGCGCAGTTTTGGTTAGAGTACTGGGCATTCATTCTCGATTCCGAAGCATTCGACGAATCCAAATGGTTGTCGGTGATCGAGGAGAAGAGATCCGTGTGGCCGGTCATCTACTTCGGCCCGCCAGCAGGGGAGAGTCTGGTGGCGGAGCTTGTTCAGCAGGTCGCGTCCGGAGGCACTGCAAAGTTGAGGTACGCCCGAGCGGTCGCTGCTGGATGGACATGAGACGCTAGGGTCGGCTGTGCCGTGGTGCTGAGTTCTGCGCTCTCTGACGACTTCGCAAGAGAAACAGCCTAGCCCCCGAAGGCGGCACACGTGGCGTTGCGATGAGCGCAGGTCCGCGGAGTCCCTTTCCCCAGGCGGCGTTCGATCGCCTTGGCATATGCCGTTGAGCCCGCCCTGTTCTCGCCCCAGGAGAGGCTCGCACCGTTCGGAGAGGGTTGTATCGGATCCTGGCTTCCCCAATCTTTCAAAGTTGCGCTACTCTGGCACATCCGCCGCCTCTCCCGTTCCTCCGCGCCTCCCATCGGACCCGAGAGAACGCAGCTCATACTCTTCCGCTCCGTTCGCACTCGCGTATTCGTACGCATTGCCCCACGGGTCGAGCGGAATCGCCTTGCGCACGTACGGTCCGCGCCAAGCATCCGAGGCACCGCTCGGTCGGAGCCACAGCGCGTTGAGCCCTTCCTGCGTGCTCGGATAACGTCCCGTGTGCAACCGGTAGGCATCCAGTGCGGCGCCGAGCATCTCGATCTGTGCGCGGGCGGTGGTCTCCCGGGCGGTGCCGACATGCTGGAAGACGTTCGGCGCCACGAGGGTCGCAAGGATCGCGATGACGACGATCACGACGAGGATCTCGATGAGCGTGAATCCGCCGCGCGCCCGCTTGCGTGGAACACGTTGGAACAGCCCGGACCCGGCGAGTGACATGCGACACTCCGTTGGAGGGCAACGACTTGCGTGCTGGAAGCGGGAAGACCTGCCCAGTGCCATAGGCATGGATCATGCCGCGAAAACCGTCGCGTTTTCCGACGGTGTCGCGTTAGACCCCTAGAGTTGGACTCTAGCTAGCGGACCCCGGTACCGCGGACTCGATTGTGGCGCGCTGCGACCACGCAGTGCAGACCCAAACACCAGTCGAGTGCCGAGGCAACATGGGAGACGGTGAAAGGCAGGGCGAGAACCGGCGAGGAGAATCGCGCACATCGACGATCCCGCCCATGATCGCGAAGAGCGTCGCGATGCAGAGATTCCATGATCGCCTGAAACGATTCGCGCTGCGGAATCGCCCCGTCGTTCTCGAGGGCGAGCGCGGCACGGGGAAGACCACCTTTGCCGGACTGCTCCACACGTATTCGCCGCGCGCAGGTGGGCCCTTCGTGCATGTGAACCTCGCCAGCCTCAGCGAGGGGGTCATGCTCACCGAACTGTTCGGACATGTCAAAGGTGCCTACACCAGTGCGATCGGTAGTCGACCGGGACTGCTGCGTGCCGCGGCGGGCGGCACCATCCTGCTCGACGAGATCGGAAAGGCGCCGCGCGAAGTCCAGTGTGCACTGCTGCCCGTCCTCGATCGTAGAACGATGCGTCAAGTCGGAAGCGACCGGGAGGAACCCATAGACGTCCGGCTCGTCTTCGCCTGCAATGAGGACCTCGATGAGCTCGTGCGATCGAAAGTGATGCTCGCGGATTTCAAGGATCGACTTGGTCTCTTTCGCGCACGTGCACCGAGCCTTCGCGAGCGGAAGGAAGACCTTCCGGATCTCGCCCAGCAACTCCTCGAGAGAGCTGCCGCGGCGGACGCCCGGTATAAGGGAATCCCGCCACAGATGACCGCCGGAATGCTACGGCGTCTTGCCGCGTATGACTGGCCCGGAAACGTACGAGAACTCGAGAGTCTCTGTGAACGCCTGATCGTGGACGCCGCCGGTTCGTCGCTGCTCGACGAATCGCTGTTGGCCGAGGAACTCGCGATCTATGCGGAACAGCGCGTCGCGGCTCGTCAGAATGGGGGGATGCCGACGGTGGCTGAGGTGCACGCCGCCATCGCGGACTGCGGCGGCAATGTCTCCAAGGCGGCCCTCAAGCTCGGCATTGGGCGCACGTCACTGTACCGGATACTGGGAGCGAAGCACGAGACGCCCGAGGAGGAACGGCCGTCGGCATAGCCCTCGGGTCGTTCCATGGCGCGGAGTGGAACACTCCGGGTGTTCCTTGGAACGATCGCGCACACGTACAACCCCGGGTCGGATCACATCCAACCTCATGCACCGGAACGGTTTGGCATGACTGAGCCGCTCAGGTACGTTCGTTGCCATGCAGTGCGGGCGTGCCAAGTGAACAAGCTCACCCGCCACTCGTGCTGTCCGAGGAACTCACCCGCGAGTTCCTCATCCATCACCGCGTCTGCCCGCTGCATCTCGCGGACGACGGTCAGGTGGTGGTCGGCCTGTCCGCCGACGGATGCCCTGAGGCGGTCACCGAGGTCGGCACAGCGTACGGACGCTCCGCTCGGCCCCAGATCATCGACAGATCCGAGCTCGATCGCGCGATCGATCGTCTCTGCAGCGTCGCGGAAGACGCGCTGCGGTTCGCCTCCGACGCCCAGGCGGCTGCGCACGGCTTCGAAGATGACCTCGGTGCCGATCTGCGTGAGCTGGCCAATCAGCCGCCGGTCATCCGCTATGTGAACGCGCTGGTGCGCAGCGCAGCGGATCTCGGTGCCAGCGATATCCATCTCGAGGCGACGAGGAACGGTTCGCTCGCCGTGCGGCTGCGCCGCGACGGCGTACTCGTGCCCGGGGAGGCTCCGGCCCCGGCATTGCCGCATGCGGTGGTATCGCGGATCAAACTCCTCGCCGAGCTGGATACGGCGGAGCGACGTCGCCCGCAGGACGGGCGCATCCGCGTCAAACTCGACGCACGGGATCTGGACCTTCGCGTGTCGACGGTGCCCACGCTTCACGGCGAGAGCGTCGTCATCCGCCTGCTTGACCAGGGAGGGCGTCCAGCCGAACTGAATGGACTGGGGATGAGCCAAGGGACCCTCGACGTGATGACAGGGCTCTGCGACCGTCCGAACGGGATGATCGTCGTGACCGGCCCGACTGGCAGTGGAAAGACGACCACCCTCTACGCAGCCCTCCTCCGCCGCCCGGCCGACCGCGAGAAGATCATCACCATCGAGGATCCGGTGGAGTATCAGCTGGCCGGCATCGCTCAGGTGCCCGTGCACCAGCGCGCTGGCGTGACATTCGGGACGATCCTGCGTTCGATCCTCCGTCAGGATCCCGATGTCATCATGGTCGGCGAGATGCGCGACGCGATGACCGCTGAGGTGGCGGTGCAAGCCGCGATGACCGGACACCTCGTGCTCTCCACCCTGCACACGAACGACGCCATCGGAGCGATCGCCCGCCTGATGGACCTCGGGATCCCGGACTACCTCGTGGCGGCGACGCTCGAGGGCGTGCTGGCGCAGCGCCTCGTCCGCCGAATCTGCGATTCATGTCGCGTCCGCTATGATGCGCCGCCGGAACAGGTCGCTCTCGTGAGCGGGAAGCCGACAGCCGAGCGGGTGCTGATGCAGGGCGCAGGGTGCGAGAACTGTCGCGGGACCGGGTATCGAGGCCGCATCGGGCTCTTCGAGCTGCTCGTGATGGATGACGAACTCAAGGATGCCATCAGTCGTGGTGCCCGTCGCACCGAGATCGGAAACCTCGCCGCAGGTCGCGGGATGCGCTCGTTGCGCGCGGATGGCTGGCAGAAGATCGAAGCGGGACTGACCACGCTCGAGGAGGTCATCCGTGTCACCACCGAGTGAGGCGCGCTTGACGTACACCTATCGCGCGGCGAGGGCCGACGGAGCCGAGGAGGTCGGTGACGTTCACGCCGCGACGCTGGTGGCTGCACGGGGACGACTGGTGGCGGCGGGACTCTTCCCGATCGAGATCAACGAGCCCCGAGCGCGGCTTGACCGCCGCGCTCGGGTGCCGGTCGCGGACCTCGCGGTGGGACTGCGTCTGCTGAGCTCACTGCTCGGAGCCGGCCTGCCGATGGAGCGCGCCCTAGGCATCCTCCAGCACGTCGCGCCGACGAGCTGGGGCGAGGCACGGGTGAACGCGCTTCGGAATGCCGTGCGCGAGGGATCGTCCTTGGCAAGCGCACTCCGCGATGCGGAGCTCGGTGTCCCGTCACATGTGACTGGCATCATCGCGGCGGGCGAGTCGGCAGGCACGCTCGTCGAGTCGCTCCGCGAGACCGCGGCGCTCGTGGAACGGACGGCAGAGCAACGCGCGGCGATCCACGGCGCGTTGGCGTACCCGGCGCTCCTCGCCGTGTCGGGCATGGTCTCGGTGAGCCTGCTGGTCGGAATCGTGCTGCCGCGCTTCGCGGCACTGCTCGCGGACGTAGGACAACAGTTGCCGACGGCGGCGCGGCTGTTGCTCGCGCTCTCGAGTGCCATTGAGAGCTGGTGGTGGTTGATACTGGGCGGCCCGCTCGTGCTTGGTGCCTGGATCACTCGAAGGCTGACCTCCAACACCGCATCCCGGTACCGATTCCTCGAATGGATGCTGGCGTTACCGCTGATCGGTCCACTCCGACATGCGACGGCCGGCGCGCGCGTGTCGTCCGCGCTCGCCTCGATGCTCGATTCCGGAGTGCCGCTCGCGAACGCGCTCTCGCACGCCTCGGGCGCGGCCGGCGATGACGCGATCGCGACCCGCGTGCTGCGAGCCCGAGACGCCGTGATCCGAGGCGAACGCCTCTCCCAGGCCCTCGCCGAGACGGCCGGGGTGCGCCCGAGCGTGCTCCAACTCATCCGTGCGGGTGAGGCGAGTGGGGAGATGGTCGAGATGCTGCGCACGTCCGCCCGCATCGAATCGGAATGGAGCCTCTCGCGAGTGCGCACGCTCACGAAGCTCATTGAACCGTTGCTCATCCTGGGATTCGGCGCGATCATCGCGTTCGTGGCGGCCGCGCTCCTGCAAGCGGTGTACTCCATCCGGCCGACAACATGATACGGTTCGTTGCGCGTACCGGCGTCACATTGATCGAGCTCGTGGTCGCCCTCCTCATCATCGGAGTGGGGACCTCCGTCGCGACGCTCGCGTGGCGGTCGCGGGATCCCTCGGTGCTCGACTCCAGCGGCGCCGTGGCGCGGCTTGCGTCCGACGCGCGACGAACTGCCATCTCGAGTGGGCGGGTGCAGCGCGTCGAGTTCAGGGTCGCCGCCGACGGTGCCGTGTTCGACGCGGACGAGACGAGGGCGGGAAGCGTCGTGCGTCGCATCCTCGCCCTGCCTGACGGCACCGTGATCGCGGATTCTTCGCTCCGCCTGGATCTCGTCGGTGGCCGAGTGCCTGTCGCTCCGGAGCGTGCGCGATGATCGAAAGGGCACGTGCCCAACGCGCCCGGATCGGCGCAACGCTCCTCGAGGCGATCGTGGCGATCACGCTGCTCGGACTGATCGGGCTGACGGGTGTCGAACTCGTGCGCTCGGCTGCGCAGCTGACCGAGATCGCCGCGACCACCGAGACCGAACTCGCTGAGGCGTCGGACTTCCTCAATGCGGTGTCGCTCTGGTCGCGTGATGAGCTGGACCAGCGGCTCGGGACCCGCGAGCAGGGTGACTGGCTGCTCGAGGTCCAGCGATACACCCCCGACCTCTACGTCGTGTCGCTGCTCGATAGTAGCGGGGCCGAGCCGATCCTGCAGACCGCCCTCTTTCGCCCCGAGCGGACGCATGCGGCGAACTGAGCGGCGGGACGCTCGCGGCTTCACGCTGCTCGAGGTGGTGGTGGCGCTGGTCATCGGAATGCTGGCGATCCTGATGGCCGCCGCCTTGATGCGTTCGGCCGCGCGGCTCACCGACGTCGTCGCCGACCGGGTGGGGACGGTCGACGAGCAGGGGGCTGGCGAACTGCGGCTGCGGCGGCTCGTCGGGCAGATGACGTGGTCGGAGCGGAAGGAGCCGGCTCGTCGCTACTCTCCGGAGCGAATGCGGTTCACGACCTGGTGCGAGATGCCGACGGGTTGGCTGGAGCGATGCACCGCGGAGCTGGAACTCCCCACTGACGGCCTGGGCGGACTGGCCGCTCGACTGTCGACCGGCGAGGACCTCCTCTTCCTCGGCCGGGAGCAGCTGACCGGCTTCCTCTACCTCGCGAGGACCGAACGCGGCGCGACATGGGTGGAGCGTTGGACGGACGGTTCATCGCTCCCGGCGGCGGTTGGAGCGGTGACGGCCACCGATACACTCATCCTTCGCATCGGCGAGCGCGGATGATGCGCCGACGGGATGGGTACGTGCTGCTCTCCACGCTCTGGTTCCTGACGGGCGTGGTCAGTCTTGGGGTCGCCGCGATGCTTCTCGCTCGCGATACCGTGCGGACGGTGGCGAACAGGACCGCCCTGCGGCGCGCCGAGTGGCGGGCGGAGGAGTGTCTCGCGCGCGCCCGGGCAGCCTTCGAAGCGCGTAGCCGAGCGGGTGCCGATGCGGCAAGGGACGCGCGCGCGGCGAATGCGATGCAGGTGCGCGAGGCGGTCCTCGGTTCCGCGCTCGTCGCGGAGTGCCCCGGCGTCGTGGATCTCGTTCCCTTGGGTGCAACGCTGAATGTCAACCACGCGCGCGAGTCGCTGTTGGCCCGAACACTCCGGTCGTACGGTGTGAACGCGGCGGAAGCAGACTCGCTCGTCGACGCTCTGCTGGACTGGCGAGACGCGGACGACAGTGCGCGCGCCTTCGGCGCGGAACGCGCATGGTATGCGTCGCGAGGCGAAATGTTGCCGAGGAACGGGCCATTGGCCGATGTGGAGGAGCTGAGGTCCGTGCGAGGATTTGCCGCGTGGATGGGGACCGACGGAACGGGGCTCGGCGCGATCCTGGGCGTGGACGGCGAGCGCGTATTCGTGGAGGCCGTGCCGCTGGCGGTCCTCGCCGCGCTTCCCGGCATGAACGCCGCCGCGACAACCGCGATCGAGCGACGACGCACGCAAGGAGGAGAGCCATTCGCCGAACTGCTCTCGGTCGTGAGCGCCGCTCCACTCGAAGCGCGTCCGGCGCTCGAGGCGGCGTTCGGTGAGCTCGGTGACATGCTCACCGTGCGCCTGGAAGGATGGGTGCTCACCGCACGAGCCTCCGGTGTGCGCGAGGATCCGCGCAGTGAACGTCTCACGGTGCGAATCGAACTGCTTCTGGTGCCGGATGCCGCGCGGCTCGCCGTCACGCGTCGGAGGATCGGCTCGTGAGCCCTTCGCTCGATCGAGACTCGACCGCGCTCCCGCGCCACCGCTGGCCCTGGACGACCCCATTGATCGGTGTGCATCTGGGGCGTCCGCGAGCCATCGCGCTGGAACGGCGCGGAAGCGAGCTCGCATGGATGCTTGAAGGTCCGGGCCTCGAGGAGTTCGACGGTGCCGAGGAGGCGATGACCGCTCTCCTGATGCGCCTGCCGCGGGCCAGAGGGACCACCCGGGCACCGCGAGTGATCGTGGCGCTTGCGCGCGAGTGCGTGCAATGCAAGCCCCTGTTCGCCTTCCCTCCCGTGCGGGACCGCCTGACGGGGAGCGCCCTCGTGCGCGAGGGTGCAACGCGCTTCTTCCGGCGCACCGCGGACGACCTGATCACGAGCGCGGTGGAGCACCACGACGATCGCGGAGCGATGGCTGCCGCGTTCGAAGCGCCCATGGTGCGCGGGATCCGTCAGGCCTGTGCACGAGCGGGTGTGCGCCTCCATGCCATCGTTCCGACCGAGACGCTCCCCGCTGGAGCCGAATGTCCGCCGTCCGTTTCGGAGGAGTGGCAAAGGGCGGCGTGGAATGCCACGTCGGTGCTTTCCCAGCGTGGACCCATCGCATTCAACGCGTTGACCGGACACGGCACTCCCGACGACGACTCTCCCGCACATCTGCGCGCGGCCATCGTCAGCGCAGCGATCGCGATCCTGCTGCTCCTCGCGGCACCCCCCGCATCCGCGCGCATCATCGCCGCGCGCGCCGCCCGAGCCCACGCGACCCTTCGTGCGCGCGAAGCCAGTGCGATCGTCACCTCGCTCGAGCTCGTCAAGGTGAGCGAGGCCATCAGCGAGATCTCAGCTCATGCCGCATCCCGGCGTTCGGTGCTTGGACTGCTCGCGGACATCTCGGCGACGCTCCCGCCCGGCGCAGCCATCACGCAGCTGCAGCTGGATAGCGTCGCGGGCACACTCGCCGTCTTGGCGCCTTCAGCCGACGGATTGGTGAAGGAGCTGTCCGCGAGTCCGCTGCTCGGCGCCCCCGCGGTGGTCGGCCCGGTCACACGCGAGCGCGCCGGCGCAGGCGAGGTCGACCGACTGATCGTGCGATTCCGACACACGGCGCGCCAGGCGAGTGAGGAGCGGAAACGAAGATGATCTCGGCTCGCGACCGGCGCGCAGTGATGCTCGGCGGCACGGTACTCGTCATCGCCTTCGTCCTCGTCCGCGGAATCCCCCTGTGGCTCGCCATGCTGGACCGAGCGCAGGCCGAAGCCGCGCGCGAGACCCGGGCGCTCGCTGACGCCCGTGCGCTGGTCGCGGCCGCCCCGATGCTGCGAGATTCGCTCGACGCGCGACGGGCCCGATACCTGGCCATGGCACCCGACTTCATCGCCTCCGCGAGCCCGGACGCGGCGGTCGCTCGTCTCAGCGGGATCGTCTCGTCCGCGGCTTCTACGGCAGGCGTCGCATTGAGCTCACTCAGCCTGAGTGCCGACACCGCGAGCCGGAGCGGCTTCGGACGTCCCATGGTCCGCGGTGAGGCGCGAGGCGACATCTCCGGACTGTCGCAGTTCCTGCTCCTCGTCGAGATGGGGCCGCCCCTCCTGCGCGTCGCGCAGCTCACGGTGACGCAGCCGGATGTCGTCGGAGGCACGCGCGCCGAGGAGCTGCGGATCACGTTCGTGATCGATGCCATCGCGCTCCCAGTCCCCGCGCGCCGGGACACGGGGGGTTCGCGATGACTCGCCAGCTCGCGCGGTCGCTGTGGCTCACGGCCGCACTCGCACTGTGCGGGGCTGTTGCGCTCTCCTGGGCGTCGACGCGGTCCGCCCTCGTGGATGCGTGGGCGATCCCGGGCGTGGGTCCGGAGGCACCGGTCAGGCGCACGGACCTCGGTGATCTCGCTCACCGGATCACGGAGTCCGACCCGTTCCGGCTCGATCGCCGACCATCCCCCCTGCCGTTCGGCAGCGCTCCTGCCGAGCTGGTCGCCGAGGTCCCGCCGGCCGCTCGTCCGCCGTCGGTGACCGGGATCGTCGGGCCGCCGTGGCGCGCGGCGCTCGAAGGCATCCCAGGGCGCGACGGGGCCGTGCTCGTGAAGGCCGGTGACACCCTGAATGGTTGGCGAGTCCGCGAGGTTCGCCGGGATTCGATCGTGATCGTGATGCAGGAGACCACCTGGAGGTTGGCGGTGCGCACACCATGACGCATGCTCTCGGACGGTCGGTGCGTTCGATCCTCGGGCCCCTCGTTCTTCTCATCGCCTCGACGCGAGTCGCGGCACAGGAGAGTGGCACGACAGCGCGCGCCGACTCGGTGACCGTGCGGTTCGTCGATTCGGAGCTTCGCATCGTCGTGCAGGCGCTCGGGCAGTATCTCGAGCTGCCTCTGGTGCTCGCGTCGATGCCCGTCGGCCGCGTCACGCTCGAGACCCCGCGTCCCGTGGCGCGCGAGGCGGTCCTGCCGCTGCTGCGCGGGCTGCTGGAGTCGCAACGCCTGCGACTCATCAGGGACACGACCGCCGGGCTCTACCGGATCGAGGCGATGCCGGCAGAAGCGTCGCCGCTTCCCCACGCGGAGCAGCCGGGGTCGGCGGCGACGGACCTGCTGACGAGGCCGCCGCTGCAGCTGTACACGTTGCGGCTCCGTCACGCGCGTGCCGCCGACGTCGCGGCGACCGTGAACACGCTCTATGGCCGAGCGAGTGCGATCGGTGAGCTCGGCGCGCGCCGAGCACCACTGGCCGACCAGCTGCAGGTGACCCGCTCAGCCACGACCGCGCTTCCGCCGGGCACCGGGACTGGTCCAGCGACGCAGGTGCGCCCGACCGGGTCGTTGAGCGGAGAACTCATCATCGTCCCGGACGCCGGGACCAACGCCCTCATGATCCGCGCGAGCGAGCGCGACTACAACCTGATCAAGGACGCCGTGCAGGCGCTGGATGTGCGTCCGTTGCAGGTGCTCATCGAAGTGATGATCGCCGAGGTGCGGAAGGACCGTGGATTCGCGTTCGGAGTCGCGAGCGAGGTACCGCAGACCTCGGTCGGAGGCGGCGGGAACACGACCATCGGGGGGACGACGACCGGTGCAGGACTGGGGGATTTCGCATTGAGCGTGATGCATGCCGGCGGCGTGGACCTGAATGCGACACTGCGCGCCGCCGCATCGCGCGGGGATGTGTCGATCGTGAGTCGACCCGTCGTGCTCGCGGCGAACAACGAGATGGCGCAGATCCTCGTCGGCAGCCAGCGCCCGTTCGTGCAGGTCTCGCGCTCGTTGCCGACGGACGCACCGCAGCGGGACCAGGTGGTGCAGTACAAGGACGTGGGGACCCAGCTGCAGGTCAGGCCAACCATCAGCGCGGACGGGTACGTGATGCTCGAAGTGACACAGGAAGTGAATGCGGTGACGACGGAGACCGCGTTCGATGCGCCGGTGATCTCGACGCGCTCGGTGCAGACGCGGTTGCTCGTCAAGGATGGGCAGACGGCGGTGCTTGGCGGACTTTCGGACCGCCAGCGCGACTCGTCGCAGGGAGGCGTGCCCATCCTGTCCTCGATCCCGTTGCTCGGCGGGATGTTCGGCAGGGCGAGCCGCCGGACGACCGAGACGGAGCTGTTCGTGTTCCTGACGCCGAAGGTGTTGTACGTCGACGCGGACGTCGAGCGCGCGACGGAGCCCCTCCAGGACCGTGCCAAGAGGAACCCCTGATGACCGTGCCGAAGTCGGAGCGGGATCTCACGCCGTGGCTGGTCGGGGAATCGGACGAGACGCGTGCGCTCCGCGAGCTCATCCTGCGGCTGGCGCCCTCCGACCTGCCCATCTGGATCGAAGGGGAGACCGGAGTCGGGAAGGAACAGGCGGCGCTGGCGTTGCACGCCGCCAGCGGTCGTGGCGGCGCGTTCGTTCCCGTCAACGTCTGCGCGATCGCTGCGACGATGTTCGAGGATGCCTTCTTCGGCCATGTCCGCGGCGCCTTCACGGACTCACGGAGCGAGACCTACGGTCACCTCGGCGAGGCGAACGATGGCACGCTGTTCCTCGATGAGATCAACGGGCTGCCACTCGAGGCGCAAGCGAAGCTCCTGCGGGCCGTCGAGACGGGTCGATACCGGCAGGTCGGAGCGCGGCATGACCGGCGGAGCCGATTCCGGGTGATCGCCGCCGCGAACGAATCCTTCGACCAGATGCTCACGCGCGGTCGATTTCGACCGGACCTCGGATATCGCCTTCGCGGGGCGGTCCTCAAGGTCCTGCCGCTTCGTGCTCGTCGCGCGGACCTGCGTGCGCTGGCGGTGCACTTCCTCTCGACCGGTCCGGCGGGCCGAGCGGATCGGCTCACGGACGGCGGACTCGAGTGGCTCGAGTCGCAGGAGTGGAGAGGCAACGTGCGGGAGCTTCGGCAGCTGCTCTCCTGCGCACAGTTGCTGGCCGCCGGCGACCACGTGGGCGTCGGCGACCTCCGCGCCGCGCGCGTCATGGTCCCCGTCGGTCTCGCCGCAGGTCCGGAGCCGACCGACGCGACCTGGATCCGCGAACGCGCGGAGTTGTTGGCGCTTCTGGATGCATGTGCATGGAAGACGCAGCGCGCCGCGATCGAACTCGGCGTCGATCGCACGACGATCTACCGCCGGATGCGACGCCTCGAGATCGTCGCGCCGCGGGCTGGAGGTGCCGCTGGTCCGTACGCGTGGGCGCCAATTGGGCGCCAATTGGGCGCCCATGCGCCGCCGCCAGCGAGTTGAGGCCGACCTAACCGATTGCAGTGCAAAGGCATACGGAACGGGCCCTGCTGGTACGGGACGTGCCTTCGGTGATGTCGACTCACCTCGCCCCTTCCCGACCGGTCACGTTCCTGGAGGCCTGCTTGCGCCCCGTTCAAATCGCGCTGTCCTCGCTCTTCATCCTGTTCTCGCTGATCCCGAGAGTGGCCGCAGCCCAGTTCTGTGCGGACAACAACCCGTGCCCATCGAATCAGGCACCCTCGATCCAGATCTGGGTCTCGCAGGGGTCGACAAGCCAGCAGGCGGTCAACCTCACGATCTATGCCTCGGACGACGGCACTCTCTCGATGAGCAGTTGGCGGCTGTGGTACAAGGGAGTGGAGGTCACTTCGTGGATCGGGACGACCGGCGTCGTCGATGACCCGGGATCCATGCACACGAGCGTGAGCGCGACGGGCACCTTCACGCTGACGGCGGGGGAGGGAGACCTGATATCGGAGATCTGCGACACCTGGGGCCCGCCCGGCTGCTCGGCGGACACGGTCCAGGTCACGTACACGGCCCCCCCGACTCCGCCTGTGATTGCCACACCCGTGTTGACCCTCGCGCAGGCCAGCGACTATCGACTGCTCGATGACTGCGCCACCTGCGCCTCAGGAACGACCGGATACTCGACGCCGGCGTTCTTCGCGAATGGCGCGCCCCAGTCGACGACACTACGCTACTCCTCCGAGCTTGGGAAGCCATCGGGGTACGCCGAAGTCGACGTGAAGGTGACGTCCTCCGCGATTCCGTCCCGGATTCGAATCCGCTTGCGAAAGCCCAATACTTCCATCTACGCCACCCTCAGCAACGGGGCCACCGCCGCGTACGTGTCGGGAGACACCGCCCGGATCCGCATGGCCGTCCAGTTCCCCGCGGATTCGCTGGCGACGGGAATGTATGAGCGGGAAATTCTGGTCACGGCATTCTATGGCCCAGAGTACGCCCCAACTGATTCGACATCCGCGGTGCTGTCCGCGGTCCGATTCTTCATCCAGAACGAGAATCGCAGCCGCTACGGGCGGGGATGGACGGTGAGCGGCGACGAGCGCATCCACCGACAAGGGGACGGGAGCCTGGTCCTCGCGGACGGTGACGGCCACCTCGCGTACTTCGCGATCGGCGCCTGCGGAGGCTCGCCCTGGACGTGCGCCTTCACCGCGCCCCGCGGAGACTTCTCCACCATGATCCGCAAGGTGAAATCGGGGACCGATACCGTGTGGGTCCGGACCGCGCGCAATGGCACCCTGACCGAATGGAGCAACACCGGCCTGCTGCGGAGCCGGACGGATCGGTGGGGGAACACCTTCGCCATCGAGCGCATGGTCTCCGACACGCTGGATCCGGCGCGCATCCATCGCACGAAGCTGGAAACGGTGGTCGGTGCTGTGACCATCACGAAGTACACGACCTTCTCGTACAACGGCAGCACCGGTCGCCTGACGACGATCACGCTGCCGGATTCGCGGCAGGTCACGTTCACGCAGTCGAGCGGCACGTTCGGCGAGCTTCTCTCGATCAGGGACCCCGACAACCGGACCGCACTGTCGGCGACCTACACCGACGGTCGGCTCGTGACCATCGCCGGACGCAACCGCGCCGTGAGCAATCTGCTGTACGACGGCTACGGGCAGTTGGCGAACGTGATCGGCCCTTCGTTCCTGATCGACAGCGGCTACACCGCTAGGGACACAACCTGGTTCTCCTCCCCGCGCCGGCAACTGATGGACGGGAACCAACCGACGATCACCGCGGCCGGTGACACCCCCGCGCGTTCGGATGGGACCACGCTTGCGATCGTCAGCGGGAGGGACACCGTGCTGACCTTCGCGCACCGGTCCGGCTTGCCCGCGAAGGTGGTGCGCCGGTCAGGCACTACCCAGACGGACTCGACGCTCTTCACGTACGATGACTCCACGCGACTGCTCTGGACCGCGGGCAAGAGCAACGCCGGGGCGGAGTACACATGGTCCGGCGCGCGGCTGACCTCGATGCGCGATGTCGCCACCGGGAACCTGACGGAACTCTTCTACACGAACTACGACCAGATCGATTCGTTGCGCGTCGACGGCGTCCGCCAGCTCCGGAACTTCTTCAGCGGCGCACGCCTCGCCCCCGACAGCACGCGCACGGACACCGCGAACGTCACGCGTTTCACCTACGATGCGCGCGGCCGCCAGTTGACGGTGCGCGATGCGAATGGTGCGACCGTCACGACGACGTACGAGACCACGCACGCGAACGCGGCGAGCGTCGTCCGCTCCGCGAACGGCGCCGCGACGACGACCACCACCTATGGGTATGACGCGGCCGGCCGTCCCCAGACGACGACGGACCCGCTCGCGCGCGTCTTCACCACCGCCCGAAACGCACTGAATCGCGATAGCGTGAGCACCGGCCCGCTCTCGACCGTGACGACCTTCAGCTACGACGACAGCCTCGGCGTCTACACCGTGACCGATCCCAAGGGACAGACCTACCGCACGACGGTGAATCCGCAGGGTTGGGTGGTGGAGAGCCGGGACCCCCGGCAGAACCGCGACAGCGTCTGGTACGACCGCCTGGGCCGGCCGACCCGGACGAAGAACCGGCGGGGTGACGTCATCCGGACGACCTACGACGCCTTCGACCGCGTCCTGACCCGGACCGCGGTCGAACTCGGCGGCTCCAAGGACTCGACGACGTTCGCGTATGACCCCGCGAAGCGCTGGGTGGCCGTCGCGAACGCGGAGAGCATCGACACGTTCCACGTCGACCTCGGCGGTCGCGCGACGCGGGCGGCGACCGTGCGGAACGGGACGCGGTTCAGCTTCACCTATGGCTACGCCCTCGGCGATCTGCTCGACGAGGTGAAGGTGACGCGGGACGGCGCCACCGGGCCCGTCTGGACCGCCACGACCGGCGTCGGGTACGATGCGGCGCGGCGCGCGTTCCGGATGCTCGATATGGCCGGCAAGGTCACCACGCTCGTCCACGACCGCGGCGGGCGCGAGGTCGGCGATACGCTCCCGACGAGCACGACGCCCGCGGCCCGCGTGCGGAAGGCCGTCACCTACTCGGCGGTCGGGCAGCCGGTCGCGGAGACGTACAGCAACGTCGCGAACGGGGCGACCCTGCCGCTGGACCGCACCTACGGGGCGTTCGATGCGGCGGATCGGATCGGAACGATCGCGCGGCCGACGGCGACCTCGCCGATCACGCGGGCGCACGAGTACGATGCGCTGGGGCGGCTGGCGCTGTTCACGGACAAGCAACTGCAGGTGGTCGCGTGGACGCCGGTGTACGTGGAGGACCCGTATGGGGATTGCCCGGGGTGCCTGATCCTGGTGGACTCGACGCCGACCTATGACGAGGTCACGCTCGCGAGCGGGAGCTACGCGTATGACGCGGTGGGGAACCGCGCGGGCGCGGGGGTGACGGTGGGGACCGGCAACCGGCTGACGGCGCAGGGGGGCTGGACGATCGCGTACGACAGTCTGGGCCAGATGACGTCGCGCACGAACGGGAGCGAGACGTTGACCTACAAGTGGAACGCGCTCGGGCAGCTCGACACGGTCGTCGCGCCCGGCTATACCGTGACGTACGGCTATGACGGGCTCGGGCGGCGGGTGCGGAA
>JBGATT010000216.1:0-7301 GCA_044229035.1 Gemmatimonadaceae bacterium
ACCGGCCGCTGCCGGTCGCCCCGCCATAACTGATTACCCGTCAATGCCTTGCGGCGTCACCTGGGCCTCGCGCGATCACTCGTATCGGAGCGCGACGATCGGGTCGAGGCCGGCCGCGCGCCGCGCGGGATACACACCGAAGACGACACCCACGAGGGCGGAGAATCCGAACGCGAGCCCCACCGACGACGCGCCGACGCTCGTCGTCCAGCCGAGGACCTTCGTGAAGGCCATCGCCCCCCCGGCCCCGACCGCGATGCCGATGGTGCCCCCGACAAGGCAGAGCACGACGGCCTCGATGAGGAACTGGAACAGGATGTTGATCCGGGTCGCGCCGAGCGCCTTGCGGATGCCGATCTCGCGGGTCCGCTCCGTCACCGACACGAGCATGATGTTCATGATGCCGATGCCGCCGACGAGGAGGGAGACCGCGGCGATGCCGGCGAGCAGCATCGAGAAGACCTGCGTGGTCTCCCCGAGCGTGTTGAGGAAGTCGGCCTGGTTGCGGATCTGGAAGTCATCCGGCTTGTCGGGGCGCAGCTTGTGCTCGCGACGGAGGATCTTCTGGATGTCCGCCATCGTCTCCGGGATCTTCGCCTCGCTCGGGGCGAGGACGGAGATCGAACGGAGCCGGTTGTTGCCCATCACGCGGAACCGCGCGGTCTGGATGGGGATGAGGATCTGGTCGTCGGGGTTGTTGAACGGCGAGGCCTGCCCCTTCGACTTGTAGACCCCGACGACCGTGAACTGGATGCCGCGGATGCGGATGTTCTCGCCGACGAGCGCGGTGCCGCTCTGGAGTCCGAGGTTGGTGACGACGGTGGGGCCCACCACCGCGAGGCGCTGGCGGCCCATGTCCTCGGCGTTCGTGAAGAAGCGGCCGAACTCGATCTCGTACTTGCGGACCTCGGGATAGTTCGCGGTCGTCCCGACGATCTGCGTCCCGGTGTTCTTGTTGAGGTACTGCACCTGCAGGTTGCTCGAGATCTCGGGTTGCACGGCGGCGATCTCGGTCCCGCGCTCGACGAGCGCGTCGGCATCCTCGAGGAGGAGGCGCGACCGTACGTCGAACGACATGACCCCGCCCGACCGCGCCTGCCCCGGCGACACGGTGAGAAGCGTGGTGCCGAGGGAGGAGATGCGGTCGTTGACGGCCTGCTGTGCACCCCGCCCGAGGGCGACCACCGCGATGACCGCGGAGACGCCGATCACGATGCCGAGCATCGTGAGCATCGAGCGGAGCTTGTTCGCGCGGAGCGCCCCAAGGGCGACGCGGATCGTCTCGCCGAAGAGCATGTTACCGTCCCGGCGGGCGGGCGCCGCCGGCTCCGCCGGCCCCGCCGCCGAGGGGGCTCGCGCCGCCCGTCATGGCCTTGAAGCGGTCGTTGTTCTCCTGCCGCTGCATCTGGAGCGCAGCCGCGCTGAGGAGCGCGACCTCATCGCCTTCCTCGAGGCCGCTCACGACCTCGGTGTAGTCGTAGTCGGCGGTGCCGAGGCGGACGACACGCGGTTCCCAGGTCTCGCCCTTCTTGATGAAGACGAGGCCGGTGCGCGTGACCGTGCGGCTCGCGGTACCCTGCGAGGAGCGACCGGACGCGCCGGCAGGACGCGCGCCGGTGGTGCCGGTCGGTGCGGCACCCGGTGCGTTCGCGCCGGGCGCCCCGCCGTTGCCGGCGCGCGCACGGCAGGCGCGCACGACGTTCATGTCGACCCCGAGTTCCGTGTAGGCCGCCCGGAGATCGGCCATGAGCGTCTGCCGGTCGGCGTTCGGGTCGCGCATCTTGGCCGAGAGGTCATCGACCTTCTTCGCCGCGGCCGGCTTGGCGGCGCGTGCGGCCTCGACCGCCTTGCACTGCGCGTCGGTGACGTCGGGGAGCTGGCCCCCGAAGCCGCCGCGCCCGCCGGGTCCACCTTGTCCACCCTGCTGCGGGAGGAGGTCGACGAAGCCCGGCGTGGAGACCGGCACCTGACGCGCGCGCGCGCCGTTGGCCCCCATCGTGTTGTTGCCGCCGGCGCCCGGCCGACCGCCACCCATGCCGCCGCCGAATCCGCCGGCACCGCCGCCCATCGACGCACGGATCTGCGCCTGGACGCTGTCGGCGTTGAGGCCGAGGATCGTCGCGGCCTGCGCCGCCTCGCGCACCGAGCGGATCGACTCGTTCGGGATCGCGAGCACGTTCTCGCGGCGCTCGGCGACGATCGCCACCTCGCCGTTCATGCCGGGCATGAGGAGGCCGTCGCGGTTCTCGAGCGAGACGAGGACGGGGAACATCGTGACGTTCTGCTGGACGACAGCCTGCGGTTCGATCTTCTCGACCGTGCCGCGGAAGGGACGATCGGGGAAGGCGTCGACCGTGACGGTCGCTTCCATGCCCGGGCGCACCTGTCCGATGTCGGTCTCGTTGACGAGGGCGCGGGCGCGAACCTTGGTGAGGTCGGCCATCTTCACGATGGTCGTGCCCCCGCCGGCCGTGCTGGTGCCGGACTGGATGACCAGACCGAGCGCGACGGGCTTGTCGATGAAGGTGCCGGTCACCGGCGCGGTGACGCGCGCGTCGTCGAGGCGCTGCTGCGCGAGGTCGAGCGCGGCGCGCGTCCGCACGATCGCCGTGGCGGCGTTCGTGTAGTCGAGGTTCGCGGTCTCGTTCTCCTGCGCCGTGATGATCTTCCCGGCGAAGAGGTCGTCCGAGCGCTTCTTCTGGAGCTCCGCCACTTCGAGGCGCTTCGCCGCGGCATCGAGATCGGCCTTCGCCTGGTCGTACTGGTTCTGCACGTCGCGGGTATCGAGCTGGACGATGAGGTCGCCGGGCTTCACCAGGCGACCGGTCTCGATCGGCATCTCGATGACCTGTCCCGACGAGCGCGACTTCACCTCGACGACGTTGATCGGTTCGATGACGCCGGTCGCCTCGGCCTGCACGACGATCGTGCGGCGCTCGACGGGCGCGGTGCGGATGGTGGACGCCGGAACGGACCGAACGTCTGTGCGGTCCTAGAGATCCCGGCCGACGAGCGCCTCGAGCTGCGCCTTGGCGGTACGGGCATCGAGGCGGGCCTGGATGAGCGCCTGCCGCGCGGTGATCAACGTGCTCTGCGAGGTCATGAGGTCGAGCAGGGTGCCGGCGCCGAGGTTGTAGCGCTCCTGCTGGACGCGCAGGTCCTCCTCACCGGCCAGCACCGACTGCCGCTGGATCTCGACGCGCGCCTCGGCGGTGCGGAAGGCGCCGAGCTGCGCCACCATCTGCTGGCGCGCGTTGAGCCGTGCGTCGCGCAGATTGGCCTCGGCGTTCTCCTCGGCGATGCGCGCGGTGACGACCTGCTGTTCGCGCGAGAGGCCGTTGAAGATCGGGAAGCTGAGGCGCAGGTTGGTCGAGAGGTTCTTGTTGCGCCCGTCGCCGAGGAATCCGAAGCCATCCTCGGTGGCGGTGAACGACTGCGACAGGCCCATCGACAGGGTCGGCAGGTAGGGCGAGAGTGCCGAGCGCTTGCCCTGCTTCGCGGCGGCGACCTGCGCCTGCGACTGCTTCACCGCCGGTCCCTGCTCGACGAGGTCGAAGAGCTGGGCGTCGGTCATCGAGACGGTCGCGACGGTGGCGGTGTCGGAGGCCGCGGCGGTGACGATCGCATCGGACCCGACGAGCCGCGAGAGCGTGGCGTTGGCGGTCGCGAGTGCGTTGTCGGCGTTGAGCGTGGCGAGGCGTGCGTTGCCGACCTGGATGATGGAGCGGAGCGAGTCGGACATCGTGGCGGCGCCGGCGGCGACGCGCGCGACGGCCGCGCGCAGCTGTTGCTGCGCCTGCTCGAGCTGGACCTTGGCCGCCGCCTGCTGCTCGCGCGCGGCGAGCACGGCGAAGTACTGCTGCTTCACGTCGCGGGCGATGGCGAACGACTGCGAGACCTCGGTCGCCTCGGCGGCATCGACGTTCGCGCGCGCCGTCATGAGATCGAAGTAGCGCCGGCCGCCGGAGAAGAGGTCGAGGTTGGAGCTGAGGCTGTGGTTCGCGCGCCAGGGCGCGTCCTGGCGGATGATCGAGTCGAGGTCCACCGAGTACCGCTGGCCCTGCTGCGTCTGCGCGCCGCCGCCGAAGGAGAGCGTGGGCAGGAAGGCGCCATACCGCGTGCGGACCGCCGCGGCGGTGGAGCGGATCTGGTTGCGCGCCTGCACGGAGGCGGGCGCGTTGCGCCGCGCGAGGCGGACCGCCTCGTCGAGCGTGATGGGGCGTGCATCGCCCTGCGCGGCGAGCGCGGGCGGGGTCGCGAGCGCGCCCGCGAGGGCCGCCATGCGCACGAGGGACTTCACCATCGCCTTCATCTACTGTCGCTCCCGCTGGCGCTGCGCTTCGCGCTCACGCCGCATCTGGTCATAGACGGTCTGCTGCTCGGGCGTGAGCAGGTCCCGGATCTGCTGCCGGGCGGTGACGGTCACCGAGTCGAGCCGCGGACGCATGGGCGTCATCAGCTCGTCGAACCGCCGGTTCCGGGTGTCGAGGATCGAGTCGAGCCGGGCCCGCTGGTCGGCGCTCATCTTCAGGTCGTCCGCGAGCTTGGTGCGCATCGCCCGCGGGTCGGCCCACTCGTTCACGATCCGTTCGCGGAGGACCCAGCGGTCCACCGTCACGCCCGCGGCCGCCCCGGCCGCGATCGCGAGCAGGTAGAACGCCAGCGCCCGTCCCTTGGTTCGCGTCATCGTCCCGCGCTCCTTAGTGGCCCCGAGTCGCGCGCATGGTTGCCGGGCGCTCGTCGAGCGGGTTGCGCCGCGCGAACAGCGGCTGGTCCTCGGGCGTCTCGATCACCGACTCGTACGCCATCCGGGTCTCGACCGCGCGCGAGCGCAGCCAGACCGAGCCGGCGACGATGAGGATCAGCCCGGCGGCCATCATGCCGAGGCGATAGAGGCGGTCCGGGAGGGCCCACCACCGAGCTTCCTCCTGTCCGCGCTCGATGCGCGCCATGATCCGCTGCTCGAGCGCGTCCCAATAGCCGGGGGCGTCGGGCGGCGCGACGATCGCGCGCAGCTCGTTCGTGAGGTCATCGTCCCGCACCAGCATGGGGCCCTGCATCTCGTCGGTCATAGTCCACTCCTCACCTGGCCGAGGATGCGGCGCAGGTGGGATCGGGCGTAATGGAGATCGGACCGGGCCGTGCCCTCGGGGATGTCGAGCATCCGTCCGATCTCCGCATGTTTGAAGCCTTCCACATCGTGCAGCACGATCACCGAGCGTTGCCGCACGGGGAGCGTCTCGAGCGCCTGCTTGAGTCTCGTCCGCAACTCGCTGGACTCGGCCGGGTCCCGGAACGGCGAGGCGACGGTCTCCGGGAGTTCGTCGGCGTCGCGGACCTTGCGGCGGCGCGTGACGTCGAGCGCCGCGTTGGCGACGATCCGATGGAGCCAGGCCCCGAAGGCCTGGTCCGGCAGGAACCGGTCGATCGCCTTGTACGCGTGCAGGAACGCCTCCTGGACCGCATCCTCCGCGTCCTCGTGATTGATCACTATGGCGCGCGCGACCACGTACGCGCGCCGCTGGTGCCGCCGCACGAGCTCGGAGAAGGCCTCGTGGACGCCGCGCTGGGCGGCGAGCACGAGGTCACGCTCGTCCGACGGCCGCTCAGTCACGAACGGCCGGGCGGCGTGGGCCCACGGCAGGGGCAGGGCGATGGCGGTCATGCGAGGCGCTCACTGGTCACGCCCTCCTGTACGCGGTGTGCCGCGCTGGCGTTGGGATGCGGCACGGGGAGCGGCTCGGGGCGTGGCCGGAGGGATGGCAGGGCGTCACGTCGGCCCCGGGCCGGCCAGCCCGAGCGCCGGCGCGCTGGCTCGCATCGCCTCGATGACGAAGGCGATGTGCGCGTCGAGTTCGACGCCGAGATCGGCGGCGCCGTTAATGACGTCGTCGCGCGAGACGCCGCGGGCGAACGCCTTGTCCTTCATCTTCTTCCGCACGCTCGCGGCCTCGAGGTCCATCACGCTGCGCGAGGGCCGGACGAGCGCGGCCGCGGTGATGAGGCCGCAGAGCTCATCGACCGCGAAGAGCACCTTCGCCATCCGCGTCTCGCGTGGCACGCCGGTGAAGAGGGCGTGCCCGAGGATCGCTTGCAGGATGTCCTCCGGCCATCCGAGTCCTCGGAGATGCCGTACCCCTTCGCTGGGATGCTCCTGATCGGCGGCCTGGGCGGCATTGGGGAAGCGTTCGTAGTCGAAGTCATGCAGCAGGCCGGCGAGCCCCCAGCGCTCCTCGTCCTCGCCGAAGTGGCGCGCGTAGGCGCGCATGGCGGCCTCGACCGCGAGCATGTGCTTCCGGAGCGACTCGCTGGTGGTCCATGACTCCATGAGGGCGAGGGCATCCGCGCGGGACGGGAGGGAGGACATCGGCGTGGGGGCATCGGTTGAGGGGAAGCGAGACGGGCCGGCCGCGGTGCGCGGTCGACCCGTCCGTTGGACACCCCGAAGTTAATGAGCGGTTCAGGGGCGGGGCGGTCGGCCTCCGGCTCCGGCTCCGCCGGGCCCGCGGGGGGACATGGCCTCGCGCAGGTCCTCCGTCTGCTTCTCGATGACCTTCTTGGCCTCATCCTGCGCGGCCGCGGGCACGAGGGCCAGTACCACCGGAATATCCGCGTCCCTGCCGGACGTGAGGGCGCGCAGGACGGCGCCCATTGGGCCGCCGCGCCCGGGGCCAGCGCCGGGCGGGCCGCCCGGGCCGCCCGGGCCGCCCGGGCCAGCCGCGCCACCAGCGACACCACCAGCTGCCTGCGCCGCGCGCATGTGCGTGCGGGTCGAGTCGTAGACCGCCAGATGCGGGGCGTTCCGCTCGTTGATCGCGGAGGCGAGTCGCTTGAGCGAGTCGACGGTCGCGGGCTCGAGTCTGAGCTTCTTCGCCTTCTCGACGAGGAGGTCCGCGACGTTGGCGTGCTCGCGGACCTTCTGGACCGGAGCGAGCGTGAATCGGACGTCGGGCGCGGAGGCCGGGGCCCCGCGCGGCCCCGTGTCGCCGCCACGGCCACCGCGCTGGGCAGCGAGGGGTGAGGCGAGTCCGAAGAGCAGGAGAGGAACCGCGAGGTGGGCTGAACGCATGGTGGGAACTCCGAGGACTTCTCGAAATGGGTGGGGGTGGACCGCACCCATGTTGCGCAAACCAGTGCGCCGGCGAAAGCGGAAGGACGGAAGCGATCGCGTTCCCGGGGTAGGGAAAACCCGTACTCAAGCGCGGGAACGCGCCTGACGGAGATTCCACGTAGGCCCCGACTAGTTGCGGGTGAGGCGGCGCGGCATCGTGATGCGCGGCTCCCACGGGCCGTCCCGGCTC
>JBGATT010000217.1:0-4461 GCA_044229035.1 Gemmatimonadaceae bacterium
CTTCGCCCCGGCGGCGAGGACGCGGCCGATCAGCGCCCCCCACGCGACGCGCCCGGCCCGCTCATGCTCGCCGTGGACGGTGTACTCCATCGCGAGGGCCCCGAGGAACGCGCCGGCGAACGACCCGATGATCGATCCCACGACGGGGATGGGCACGCCCACCACGGCACCGACGAGCCCGCCGAGCAACGCGCCCCAGCCCGCGCGCCGCGACCCGCCGTACTTGGAGGCGTACCGCGTGGCGAGCATCCACTCGAGCGCCTCGGCGACGAGCGCGAGCGCGACGCCCACGAGCATCGCGGTCCACGAGACGGACGCGGTCGGGTCGACCGACTTCCAGATCCCGACCCCCGCGAGGAATGCCCAGGTCCCCGGCAATCCGACCGCGGTGAGCGGGAGCGACACCAACGCACCGACGGCGAGGAGGATGATCGGGAGCATGGGGAAGAGTTAGCGGCTCGTTCGATCCGGCGCCATCTACCCTCTACCCGCCGCCACGCATACTCTTGACCCATGTCCCAACGGTTCCGGGAGAATCTCTTCCGCGTCATCGCCATCCAGGTCGTGACCCTCGTGGTGCTCTGGCTCCTCCAGCAGCGCTACGCGGCCTGACGGATGCACTGGATCAACTGGGTCATCGTCGCGGGCTATCTCTCGTGGGTCGTCGGCGACGGCCTCCGGCGCGCGAAGGGCGCGACCAACATCGAGGCGTACTTCCTCGCCAACCGCTCGCTGCCCTGGTGGGCGGTCGGGCTCTCGGTGATGGCCACGCAGCTCTCGGCGATCACGCTCATCGGCACCACGGGGCAGGGCGCGACCGACGGCCTGAAGTTCGTCCAGTTCTACTTCGGGCTGCCGATCGCGATGGTGATCCTCGGGGTCACGCTCGTCCCGTTCCTGCACGGCGCCAAGGTCTACACCGCGTACGAGTACCTCGAACGGCGCTTCGACGCGCGCACGCGGTCGCTCACGAGCCTGCTCTTCCTGCTCTCCCGCGGCATGTCCGCCGGCGCGATCATCTCCGCCCCCGCCGTCGTGCTCTCGGCGATCTTCGGGTGGCCCCTCACCTGGTGCGTCGCGCTCATCGGCGTGCCGACGGTCGTGTACACCGTGCTCGGCGGCGTCCAGGCCGTCACGTGGGCCGACGTCAAGCAGATGTTCGTCATCGTCGGCGCGGTGCTCGCGATGGTCACCGTCCTCGTGATGCGCATGCCGGTGCCGCTGGACGATGCCTTCGCGATCGCCGGCGCGGCCGGGCGGATGCAGGTCTTCGACTTCTCGTTCTCGCTCACCAACCAGTACACCTTCTGGTCGGGGATCATCGGCGGGACGTTCCTCATGCTCTCGTACTTCGGCACCGACCAGAGCCAGGTCCAGCGCTACCTCACGGCGAAGTCGGTGGACGAGGCGCGCAGCTCGCTGCTCATGAGCGCGTACTGGAAGATCCCGCTCCAGGCGATGATCCTGCTGCTCGGCGTGCTCGTGTTCCTCTATTACACATTCTCGCCCGCGCCGCTCTACTACAATCCGGCGCACCAGCAGGCGATGGCCGCGTCGTCGCCGGGCACGCTCGACTCGCTCACGGCGCGCTATGGCGCGGTGACGACGGCCCGAGCCGACGCGGCGCGCGCCGCCGCCGCGGCCCGTGCCACGGGTGACGCCGCCGCGACCGCGGCCGCGCTCGACGCGTACCGCGCGCAGGAGCGCGAGGCCGGCGCCGTCCGCGCCGTCGCGCTCGACGCCGCCGGGAAGGTCACCGGGCAACCGACGCGCGACGTCAACTACATCATCCCGCGCTTCGTCATCGACCACCTGCCGCTCGGCTTCGCCGGCGTCTTCCTCGCCGCGGTCCTCGCGGCGGCGATGAGCTCGATCGCCGCCGAGCTGAACTCGCTCTCCACGGCGACGGTCGTGGACTTCTACCAGCGCCGGATCAGGACCGACGGCGACGACGCGCACTACCTCGCGGTCTCCAAGTGGGCCACCGCGCTCTGGGGCGCATTCGCCTGCGTCGTCGCGACGTACGCGGCGAGCCTCGGCTCGCTCATCGAGGTCGTGAACCGGTTCGGCTCGTTCTTCTATGGATCGATCCTCGGTGTCTTCCTCCTCGCGATGATCCCGCGCGCCCGCGCGCTCGGCGCGTTCGTCGGGCTCATCGCCGGCATGGCCACCGTGGGCCTGATCAGCTGGAAGGTGCCGAGCATCGCCTTCCTCTGGCACAACGTGACCGGCGCGGTCACGGTCGTGACCGTCGGGATGCTCTTCAGCCTCATGGCCCCCGCGCCGGAGCCCGTCCGCGCGGACTGAGCGGGCCGCCGGGGGATGGGAGGATATGCTCGCCCCCGCGCATACGGCCTGCATCCGGTGCATGAGCATGCGCGCCCCTTCCCACCGCGCCGCGCCGGGTTAGCGTCAGGCCCATGACCTCCGTCCGCATCATCGGCGTCCCCATGGACCTCGGCGCCTCGCGCCGCGGCGTGGACATGGGCCCGTCCGCCGTCCGCTACACCGACCTCCGCGACCGCATCGAGAAGCTGGGCATCCAGGTCGCCGACACCGGCAACGTGAGCGTGCCCTTCCGCGAGGACGCGGCGAAGGGCGCGCAGCGCGGCGCCCGCTACCTCGGCGCGATCACCGACGTCTGCACCGACATCGCGTCGCGCACCCGCGCCGCGCTCGAGGCGGGCGACTTCCCCGTCGTGCTCGGCGGCGACCATGCGCTCGCCGCGGGCTCCATCGCCGGGGCGGCCGCGTACCTCGCGCGGAAGGAACAGCGTCTGGGCGTGCTCTGGGTCGATGCCCACGGCGACCTCAACACCCCGGCGTCGTCGCGCTCGGGCAACGTGCACGGGATGCCGCTCGCGGCCCTGCTCGGCCATGGCGACAAGGCGATGACGACGATCGCCGGCGAGCGCGCGGCGCTGCAGGCGAGCGACGTCGCCCTCATCGGGCTGCGCGACCTCGACGCCGCCGAGCGCACGCACATCAAGAAGTGGAACCTCTCGGCGTTCACGATGCGCGCGCTCGACGAGCGCGGCATCCGGGCCGTGCTCGAGGAGGCGATCGCCGTGGCGGCGCGCGACACCGGCGGCATCTGGGTCTCCTTCGACATGGACGTGATCGATCCCGACGAGGCCCCCGGCGTCGGCACCGCGGTCCCGGGCGGCATGACCTATCGCGAGGCGCACCTCGCGATGGAGATGCTCGCCGACAGCGGCAAGCTCATCGGCCTCGACATGGTCGAGGTGAATCCCGTCCTCGACGAGCGCAACCGCACCGCCGAGATCGCCTGCGAGCTGATCCTGAGCGCCCTCGGCCGCCGCATCCTCTGACCCCGGTCGCGCGGCCCGCCGCGCGCCCCCGAACCGCATCCATGCCCGAGACGATCCGCTACGTCCCGCCCGACCTCACGCGCGCCGACCTCGTCGCCGCGCCCGCGGCGCGCACCCAGGTCGCCGACCGCGACGGCGTGCTCCCCGATGGCTTCTTCGCGACCACCAACCTCCCGACCTACGTGAAGGGGACGGACGGTCGCTGGACGATGCCGCGCGAACCGCGGATGGACGGCGTGCTCGTCCGCGGCGCGGACGGCACCTGGTGGGTGCGCGAGGGGCGTCGCGTGAAGCGGGGCGACGAGATCGTGGTGGGGAGCGCCGAGGATGGCAGCGAGGGCGTGCTGGTGCATGCGTCGGGGTTCGCCGGCGAGGCGGGCGCGCACGGCGACTTCCACTTCATGAGCAGCCAGGTCTCGCGCGAGAAGCCGATCGACTACCGGCAGATCGCGCGGATGCTGGTCGAGGAGAAGCGCCGCGGCGGCTACGTGCTGTGGGTGACGGGGCCCGCGCTCGTCCACTCGCGCGCGCGCGACAACCTCGTCTGGTTCATCCGGAACGGCTACGCGCAGGCGCTGCTCGCGGGGAACGCGGTCGCGGTGCACGACATCGAGGCGAACATCGTCGGCACGACGCTCGGGATGACGAGCGAGGGCGACCCGACTGTGGGCGGGCACGCGGCCCACATGCGGGCGATCAACGCCGTCCGTCGCGCCGGTTCGATCGAGGCCGCCGTCTCGGACGAGATCATCACGGGCGGCATCATGCACGCCTGCGTGGTGGAGGGCGTGCCGTACGTCCTCGGAGGCTCCATCCGCGACGACGGTCCGCTGCCGGGGGTGTTCACCGACAACGTCGAGGCGCAGAACGCGACGCGCCAGCACACGATCAAGGCGACGATGGCGGTGATGATCGCGACCGCGCTCCACTCGATCGCGGTGGGGAACATGCTCCCCGCGTACTACGAGGACGCGAGCGGCGAGCTGCGCGAGCTGCCGACGATCTGCGTCGATGCGAGCGAGTTCCTCGTGAGCAAGCTCAAGGACCGCGGCACCCACCAGGCGGTGGGGGTGGTCACGAATGCGCAGGACTTCATGAGCATCCTGCGCACGGCGGTGGAGAAGGAGGT
>JBGATT010000042.1:0-20164 GCA_044229035.1 Gemmatimonadaceae bacterium
CCACGAGCGCGTCCAGTTCGCTCGTGCTCGTGAACAGGTGCGGCGTGATGCGCACTCCCGAGATCCCCGCCTCCTGACGGTCGATGGCGACCGTGAAGATGTGATGCTCGTCCATCAGCCGCTTGGCGAACACTCCCGGCGGCATACCGGCGATCGCGACGTTGGCGATCGCACAGGTGCGCGCCGGGTCCGTCGGCGTGTTCAGCACGACCTTCGGGATCGCCCGTGCGCGTGTCGTCCAGTACTCCTGGAGCCAGCGTAGCCGCGCCTCCTTCTTCGGGGTCCCGATCCGCTCATGGAACGCGATCGCGTCCTCGATCGCGAGGTCGGTGTGACAGGGATGCGTCCCCGTGTGGTTGAGCTTGCGGATGTCGTCGTCCGCGAAGCCGGCGTCGCCGAACAACGGCCAGATCCCGGCGATGCGGTCCTTCCGCACGTAGAGCAGCCCCGCGCCGAGCGGCACGCCGAGCCATTTGTGCATCGAGGCGCCGTAGTAGTCCACGCCCAGTTCCGGGATGCGGAAGTCCAGCTGCGCGAACGCATGCGCGCCGTCGACCATCACCTGCACGCCGCGCGCGTGCGCCATCTCGGCGACCTTCCGCACCGGGAGCACCTGTCCCGTGAGGTTCACCACGTGACAGATCATGAGCAGCCGCGTCCGCGGGGTGATCGCCGCGGCGTACGCCTGCACCACCTCGTCGTCGCTCCGCGGATGCAGCGGCACGTGGACCACGCGGTTCACCACCCCAAGGCGTCGCGCCATCTGCTTGAACTGGTCGAGCATCGCACCGTAGTCGTGCGACGCCATCACCGCCTCGTCGCCCGGCTTCCAGTCGAATCCGGCGATCACCGTGTCGAGCGACTCCGTCGTGTTGCGCGTGATGATGAGCTCCTCGGGGCCGCACCCTGCCATGGTGGCGACGCGCGCCTGCACCCGCGCCTTGTTCGCCGTCATCACCGTGCGCATGTAATGCGCCGCCTCGCCATTCAGCATCCGCACATGGCCGACGAACGCCTCGAGGACCGGCTGCGCCTGCATGGAGAAGTAGCCGCTCTCGAGGTTGATGTAGTCCGCCGGGAGCCGATAACTCGCGCGGATGGCCGCCCAGAACGGCTCATCCGCGGCGAGCGCGGCGGGGGTCGCGCGTTCCAGCCGCCGCACGAGGTCGGGGCCGATCATGAGGCCGAGGGCACCGCCCCCGAGCGTGCGGAGGAACTCGCGCTTGTGCATGTGGTCAGTCCCGGACGTGGAAGGCAGGCGGCTCGATCCCGAGCGCCCGGAGGTACACGTACCCTTGCCCGCGGTGGTGTATCTCGTTGTCGATCACGTAGAACATGATGTTGATCGCCGGTCCTTCGAAGTAGCCGAAGGCGTTCATCACCTCTTGCCAGGCCTCGGGGCGCACCTGCGCCCAGAGCCGGTCGATCTCCGGCGTCTGCCCATCCCACCTGGCGAGCAGCGCCGCCTTGTCCTCGGGCGCCGTGGCCCAGTTCGTCTCCCACTTCCCGGTCGTCATCCCGATGAGCGTCGGGATGGGCATGCCCAGCAACTCCTGCACGAGCGCACCGAACGTGCGCATCCCGCCGATCGTGAAGGTGTTGATCTGGTCGGACGGGAACGCCTCGATCACGCGACGCGTGAGACGACGATGCTCCTGATAGTGCTTCAACAACTGCGCGGCGGTCAGGACCTGCGGTACGGCGGTCGACATGCGGATGCGCTCCTGATGAGGTGGATTGAAGCGGTGCTTCGGTTTTCGTTCGGGACAGGATTATACAACCGTAGGACCGCAGGCCGCCAGCGCCCCTGACGGCTCACCCCTCCCCGAACAACTCCACCTGCGGGGCACGCTCCGGCAGCCGCAGCGCACCGACGACCTGCGGCATCCATCCGTCCCGGTCGGCCGGGTCGAGGCGGACGACGTCCACCGAGAAGGCCGAGATCAGGCGCTCCAACGTGGCATCGATCTCCAACTGGAACGCCCGACTCACCGCGCGCTTCCCGTCGAACGAGGGCGCGTCGGTCACCGGCACCTTGAAGAGCGCGTCGTAGCCCTTGATCCAGTCCCCCACGAGGGCGTCGAGCGACGGCCGACGCCCGACGCGCGTCACGAGGTAGGCGTAGTTGTCGAGCACCGAGCGGTCGCAGATCACGACCTCGTACATCGCCTGCGCCGCGATCTCCTCGGCCACCTGCGTGTGCAGGATCCACTCCTGCGCATCGAGTGTCGTCTCCTCGTTGATCGGGAGCGGACACCGGCGCGCGACCTCCTTCACGATGTCCACGCCCAGGTCGAGGCGCTTGAGCTGGCTCGCGAGGTCGAAGCAGAGGGTCGTCTTCCCCACCCCGTGCGTCCCGACGAACGCGACCTTCAGTCGGCGACGCCCGAGCGCGTCGAGGGGAAGGAATTCGCGGATTCCGGTCACGCGGGAAGGTTAGCCCTTCCCGGAGCAGGGGGTCAACGCACCGCGCCCTGCGCGCACCCGAGTCGTCCGTCCTCGGCCGCCCAGGTGAGCGCGGCCGCGCGCGGCAGGTCGTTCGCGCGCCAGTCGCCCCGTCCCGCCGAGGCACCGAGAAAGCCGCGGTACGCCCAGACCTCGAGCAACGCCGCCTCGAGCCGCGCGCAGTCCGCCGCGCCCAAGCGCGGGGCATGGGCGCGAAGCGTCGGCAACGCATCGGCGGAGAGCTGCGAGTGGTACGACCAGTCGAACTCCGCACCGGCCGCCGCGCGCGCCACGTTCACGCGCACGACCAGCCCCTCGAGGTTCGCGAGATTGAGCGCCGCCACCCAGCCGACGGTCACCCCGAGCACCGCGGCCGCGAAGCGCGCACTCCGCCCTCGCAGCGTCGTGAGTGCGAACGCCAGCAGGGTCGCGAGCACCCAGCACATCGCGGCGAACGCGAAGGCGCGGTCGATCGTGAGCCCGAACTCCGACACGTAGAGCCACATCCGCACCACCGCCGACCCGAGGATGGCGATGATCTGCGCGACGAGTACGGTGCCCGCCGCGCGGAATCGCCGCCGCGCGGGCGCCTCCTCCGACCCGAGCAGCCAGTCCGCCACCGCCAGCGTGGCGAGCACGATCCCCGTCGCCGCGATCATCTCGAAGAAACCGTTCCGCGCGTACTCCGCACGCGTCAGTCCGGCGGTCGCGAGCAGGTACGACGCACCACCGAAGAGGGCGCGCGCCTGCGTACCGAGATAGAGCGCGAGCAGGCCGATCAACCCGTACAGCCCGACGCTGACCGTCAGGAAGGGCACTGATGGCGACGGGGGATCGATCACGCGCGCGAGCGTGCCGTCCCCGGACGCGGCGCGCATCCAGCCGGCGGCAGCCCAAGCGAGCACCGACGCCACGACCGCGTGCCGCACGGCCCCTTGCTCGAGGAAGGTGCCGAACCGGTCGACGAAGCTGCCGAAGACCGCATCCGATTGCCCGAGGAGTACCGCGACCAGGAAGATCGGAGGCACCGCCAGCAGCGCACCGATCCCGATCGCCCGCGCGCGGCGCCCCGCCTCGGCCGTCCCGCCGCCCTGCGCGACGCCGTCGCGGAGCACGACCGACGCGCCCCCCAGCATCGTGATGAGCGAGAGCAATGGCGCGCGTGCCGCCTGCACGAGCGTGAAGTCCGCGATGCGACGCCCGGTCCCGTGCCAGACGACGAGCGCGCCCATGCAGAGCGTGGAGAGGAAGTCGATCGGCCAGAGGTAGTCGGCATCACGCAACGCGAGGCCGAGTGCGGCCGCGAAGAGGCCGAGCAGCATCACGCGGCGCTCGCGGTCCCGCCCATCGAGGGCGAGGGCCGCAATGACCACGAGCGCGATCCAGAGGGAGAATCCCGAGCGCCACATTCCACCGCGCAGCAGGACGTCACCCATGATCCCGATGATGGTGGCGGCCACGAGCGTGCGCACGGCGCGAGCGCCGCGGTCCGGCAAGGTGGGGTCCACGGGCGCGCTCATGCACTCACCCGCTGCGTCAGGCCGCCGAACCGACGGTCACGGGATGCGAAGTCCGCGAAGGCCGCATCGAGCTGCGCCCCTGTCAGGTCCGGCCAGAGAGTCTCGAGGAAGAGCAGCTCAGCGTACGCGCATTCCCAGAGCAGGAAGTCGGAGAGCCGCCGCTCGCCGCCGGTGCGCACCAGGAGGTCGACGGGCGGAAGGATCGTTCCTCGCGCGGTGCCGCGCACGGTGGCGCGCGCCGGGAGCGCGTCCTGCATCGCCGCGCGACTCGAGTAGTCGATCGCGACGCGCAGGTGCAGGCGTCGCCCGGAGGCGGTCCGAGCCTCCGCCTGCGTGATCGCCCGACGCAAAGCGAGCGGCAGCCGCGTGCGCCGCCCGATCACCGACAGGCGGATCCCGTTCGCGGCGAGCGTCTCGGCCTGCGTCTTGAAGTGCGACTCGAAGAGTTCGAGCAGCGCCCCCACCTCGGCGACCGGCCGATTCCAGTTGTCGGCCGAGAAGGCATAGAGCGTGAGCTGCTCCACGCCGACGCGCGCGCAATGGGCGACGACGTCCTTCACGACGCGTGCCCCGGCGACATGCCCCATCCAGCGTGGCCGCCCGCGGCGTTCGGCCCAGCGCCCGTTGCCGTCCATGATGATGGCGACGTGACCCGGGACATGAAGAGTGCTTTGCGTCATAAAGCCAAGACCCCTAAAGAGGGCGCCCGAAGGCGCCAGTGGATGTCGAGCCTGCCGTGCCCGCCTGTCAGCCGTCGCCGCCGACACGCCGGATGAGCGCTTCCATGTGCCCCAGGTACGCCTCCAGGGCACGGCGCCCCGTCGGCGTGATCCGGTACTCGGTGCGCGGCACGCGCCCCTCGTAACCCTTCTTGCACGCGATGTATCCGGCCTCCTCGAGCTTGCGCGCGTGGACCGAGAGGTTCCCGTCGCTCGTCTCGAGAAGCGCCTTGAGCTCGTTGAAGGTCAGCAGCTCATGCACGGCGAGCGCGCTCACGATCGCCAGTCGCACGCGTTCGTGGATCACACGGTCGAGCGCGAGGGGTCCGCTCACGTCGCCATCCACCGCCTTGAGCTCGGCGCGCGCCGACGCCGCAACGCCGGCGGCCTTCGCGGCCTTCAGTGCCGCCGATGAACGCTTAGCCACCATGCCTCCGTGCGATCCAAGTCCCGAAACCGATCTGCACCACGCCGAAACCCAGCGCGAGCAGGAGGTCGCCCGGGATCGAAGGCGCGTAGAGCGCCACCGATCCGAGCGCCATGAAGAGGAGCCCCATCAGCGGCACCGCCCGCACGGAGAAGGCGCCGGCGGTGACGATTCCCACCCCGTAGAGGAGCAGCCAGAGTCCCGGCAGGTACGGCGGGCTCGACGCTGCGGGCGCGTCGGGCATCGGCGAGAGGAGCGCGAAGCTGAGTACGGCACCCGCGACGATCGCTGGCAGGAGCCCGAGGAGGAACTTTCGCGCGGGGACGCTGAGGGGCGCACCGGGTCGGCCGCCACCGCGCCGCCGCATCTTCCGCCACATCGTCCCCATGCCGATGGCGGCGGCGAGCACCGCCTCGCCGAACCAGAGCCAGAACCAGCGCTCATGCGAGGGCTGTGCGGAGGCGAGCGCCGCCGCAAAGAGCGCGGTCAGGCCGATCGCGACGAGTCCCCAGCCCGGGACATCGGTGAACGAGGACGCGCCTTCCATCGTGCGACGGATGAAGGAGAGGTCCTGGATCGCCTTGTCGTGCAGCGCGGGCGGTTCGCGGAGCGGCGCGGCCATGGAGGCAGTATCGTTCGCCTCCGGGTCGCTGTCAAGTACTTTGCAGTGCAAATTGACTTCCTACTTGACCATTTTACTGTATAGCCATATGCTAGGGCACCCCTTCCCGGATGCCCTATGGCTCGCGTGGTCGTGCTCGGAGCTGGAGTCGCAGGACACACTGCCGCCGCCTTCGCCCGCAAATGGCTCGGGCGCAATGACTCCGTCACCGTGGTCTCCCCCAAGGACCACTACAACTGGATCCCGTCCAACATCTGGGTCGGCGTCGGGCTGATGCGCCCGGAGCAGGTCACCTTCCCCCTCCGACCCGTCTACCAGCGCGCCGGCATCGAGTTCGTCCATGGCGCGGCGCGGGTCATCCATCCCGAGGGCGACCTCACCGACGCGACCCCGTACGTGATGGTCGAGCCCGCCGCGCCGGGCGGATCCTCCGTGCGTGTGCCGTACGACTACCTCATCAACGCCACCGGACCGCGCCTCCGCTTCGACCGCACGCCGGGGCTCGGCCCCGCCGCCAACTCTCACTCGGTCTGCACGGAGGACCACGCCGTTCACGCCGCGCGCGCCTTTGACGAGTCGGTGCAGCGGATGAAGCGAGGGGAGCGCCAGCAGTTCGTGGTCGGCGTCGGACACGGCACCTGCACCTGCGAGGGCGCCGCCTTCGAGTACATCGTCAACCTCGAGTTCGAACTCCGCGCGCGGGGCGTGCGCGACAAGGCCGACATCACCTGGCTCACCAACGAGTACGAACTCGGCGACTTCGGCATGGGCGGCATGCACTTCCGCACCGGAGGCTACGTCCAGCCCTCGAGCGCCTTCAACGCGTCGCTCTTCGCCGAGCGCGGCATCGACTGGGTCACGCGCGCTCATGCACGGCAGGTCGATCCCGACCGCGTCCACTTCGAGACGGTCGACGGCACGGTCGGCGAGCTCCCATTCGACTTCGCGATGCTCCTGCCCCCCTTCTCCGGCGTCGGACTCGCCGCACGCGACAAGGCAGGAAACGACATCACCGCGAGGCTCTTCCAGCCGAACGAGTTCATGAAGGTCGACGCCGACTACACGGCCAAGCCCTACGAACAGTGGAGGGCAGCCGACTGGCCGCGCACGTATCAGTCGCCAGCCTACCGAAACATCTTCGCCGCCGGCATCGCCTTCGCGCCGCCGCATGCGATCTCGAAGCCCTACACGACGCCGAGCGGCGCTGCGGTCGCGCCCGCCCCGCCACGCACCGGCATGCCCTCGGCGATGATCGGCAAGGCCGTCGCGCGCAGCGTGGTGGACATGATCCGCGGCGCCGACGGGCCGACCAAGACCGCGTCGATGGCCGAGATGGGCGCGGCCTGCGTCGCATCGGCCGGTGCCAACCCGTTCACCGGCACCGCGGCCTCGATGACGGTCTTCCCCATCATCCCCGACTTCGAGACCTACCCCGAGTACGGGCGCGACCTCGACAACACCTTCGGCGAGATCGGGCTCGCGGGGCACTGGATCAAGATCGTCCTGCATCATCTCTTCCTCTACAAGGCTCGCCTGCGTCCCGGGTGGAGCCTCATCCCGGAGTGACCGCCATGCCCCCGACCAAGTCGGCGCACGTCGCCAAGCCAACGCGGTGGACGGTCTTCCTCCGCACCTTCATCCCGTGGCAGCTCTGGCGCTTCGCGATGATCAACCTCCGGATGCTCGGCATCATCCGCCGCAGTCACTAGCGGCGGTCGTTCACCGGCGCCCGACGAACCGGGTCACCATCGCCGTGCCCTGGTGGCCCGGCCCCTCGTCGAGGATCACCTCTCCCTCCCAGCCCGCCAGTTCGATGAGCCGCGCGGGCCCGTCGGGGCCGAAGTCCTCGCGCAGCATCGCGAGCGTGAAGAGCATCGCGATGTCCTTCGGGCCACCGCTCGAGCGGCCAAGCTGTCCGGGATGGAACCCTTCGAGCAGGAGGAGGCCTCCGGGGCGGAGTCCGCCCGCCAACCGACGATGGGCGTCGCGGCGCCAGGCCGGGGGCAGGTGCACGTAGGTGAGCACGATCGCGTCCCACGCCGCGGGTTCGGGACTCCACGTGGCAAGGTCGGCCTGCAATGACTCGATCGTCACGCCGCGGTCGGCAGCGAGCGCACGTGCCTTCGCGAGGCCGACCGCCGACTGGTCGAGTGCCGTCACGCGATGCGCTTGCTCGGCGAGCCAGACGCTGTTGCGCCCCTCCCCGTCCCCGGGCACGAGGATGGTCGCCCGCGCGCCGAGGCGGGCCGCCTCCCCCGCGAGGAACGAATTCGGCGCAGTGCCGTACTTGAACTGGTCGCCAGCGAACTGCTCGTCCCAGAAACTCATCGGTCGGTCCCATGGCGGGCGGACGCAGCGGCGCGGAGGGTATCCATTCCTCGAGCGCGTTGCATTCCCCAACATTAAGGCCCCTACCGTCCGGTGGGGGACCCATCACCGGAGAGAGCGCATGTCCGCGACCGCCACTGCCCGCCATTCCCACCGCACGGACCTGCGCGCCATCGCGCGGTCCGGCACACTGCTCGCCTCGCTGGTGGCGTCGCTGGTCGCGACGCCAGCCTCGGCACGTGCGCAGCAGGACGACCGCATCGCGCTCACCGTCTCGACCCCGACGGCGTTGGGCGTGCTCTGGCACACGAGCGATCGTCTGGCACTGCGTCCGGAGATCAACCTCACGCACAGCCGCCTCACGGGAACGCCGGCGACCACCGGTGCCACGCTGGGGACGTCCCTGCTCCTGTATACGAGCGGCGCGAGCGCGACTCGGACCTATCTCGCGCCGCGCCTCGCCGCGCAACTGACGTCCCAAACGTCAGCCCCCGACCTCGTCACTTGGGCGGCCGGACTCTCGTTCGGGGCGCAGCATCGATTCGAACGATCGTCGCTGATGGTCTTCGCCGAGGGCGGGGTCCAGGCCTCGTGGTTCGAGCGCGAGCTCGGCCTGGGCGGCAATGTCTCGGGCACGCAGTGGTCCACCCGCACCGCCATCGGCCTCGGGTGGTACCTCGGCCGACGCTGACCCGTCCGGCTACTGCAGGTGCAGGTACAGCCCGTAGAGGCCGACGCCGAGCCCACCGAGCATGATGATCGAGCCGACGTCGTCCCCGATGATCGCGCCACCGAGGAGCGCCGCGCCGCCGAGGATCATGTAGGTCCGTGACTGCTTGGTGTCCGCGCGTCGCATCGGCGCGGGGGCCGTGCGCCCCTCGATCGGCGCGAGCGCCCGCACACCGGCGCGAGCGGTCTCCATGCGAGGTCCGCCGAGGCTCGCCGCGGCCGCCGGCTCCGACACGGCGGCGCGCAGAGCCGGCGCGGCGGCGACCGGGGGCTCCACGGCGGTCATCTGCTGCGCCCGCACGGAGACGGGGGCGATGGCGAGCACGAGAAGAGCGAAGCGACGAATGACGGGCATCGAGCGGTCTCCGATCGAGGTGGTGGCAACGGTGACGTGACATGCGCGAACACCGGCGTACGTTCGCGCGCGTCGATGCGCGAGGCAAGGTCGCGAGCCGACTCGCGAACCCGATACGGCGGCTACCGCTGGAACCACCCCGATGACGTCGCGCGGAGACAGCGCTGGTACTGCGCCGGGGGGAGCGTGGGCGCGCAGACGGGATTGCTCTCGCGGGTCCGCTCGTCCGTCGAGCGCTCGGGCGGAGCGATCCGCGATCCACGCTCCTCGTCATTCGCCGCGCTGTCGCCCGGCGCCGTGCCGGGGTTCCTGGCCGCCTGGTCCGCGCGATCGCCCGGCACGCCCTGCGCCTCATCCACGCGGCTGACGTCGCCGGACGATCCGCTCGTGCGACGGATCGCGTCCGCGAGTTCGGTCGCCGCGGCGCTCAACGGGACCAGCGTCACGTTCGCGGTATGCAGGCTCGGGAGCCGCACCACCGAATGGAACGCCGCGAGCGTCTGTCGGGCGCCGGCACTCCCGCCCTCCATCCGGATCCACACCTCCTTCCCTTCCCCGACGATCGACAAGGTCACGCCGGCCTCTCCGTGGAAGAAGTCGCCGCCAAGGGCCCGCGTGAGGACTGCCGGGACGGTGCCGGCTGACGACCGCAACGCCTCGGCCTCAGGCTCGTTCACTCCCGCATACGCCGTCTGGATCGCGCGGATGCGCCCCGCCAAGGCGGTCGCGCGGGCCGAACTCGTGGCGCCGCGCAGCTGCGGCGCCAGCAGCAAGGCGAGCATGCCGAGGAGCACGAGCACGAAGATCAGTTCGATGAGCGTCAGGCCTCGGCGCCCGCGCTGCTGCGCAGGGCGTGGCGTCGACGATCGTGCGGTGCGGCTCGGCGAGCATGACATGCGGACGGATCCCCCAGTACACAGTATACGGTGCACCGGGGGATCCGCGACGGGAGCGGCGGTTTCCGTCCCGACGTGACGCCGCGTGTCCGGGCTAGGGCACGATCGCCGGACCACCGATGACGTTCGGCACGTTCCGTTGGCGCAGGACTGCGTTGAGCGCGTTCAGGTCGCCGCCCAGCAGCGACTCGAGCGCCGAGAGGTGCTGGCTGAGCTGCGCGTTGAGGATCCCCTGCACCTCGACCTGCTGGTCGGTCGGCCTGAAATCGTTGTTGATCAGTCCATTCGCGAGGTAGCCCAGCTTCGAGATCAGCTTGCTTCCGAAGCGTACGCCGTCCTGCCCGGTGCCCGTCTGCCGCAGGTCGACGAGTTCCATCTCGAGGGCGGTCAGCTTCTCCTCGAGCGCAGCGGCCGCGCGCCTCACCTCGGCATCGGCGACCGCCGTGCGCAGTGCCGCGAGCTGCACACGCACCGATTCCATCCGGTGCACCGCGGCCGCCGCACGGTTCATGTCATCGCGGATCGCGTTCGCCAGCCGCGTCTGCGCGACGATGTCGCCCTCGGTGCCGCCCGAGTTCGGGTCCTTGCGCACCTCGAGCGGTTTGCTCCATTCCTGCCCGCCGACGGAGAGCTTCACCGTGTAGGTCCCCGGTGGCATGAGCACCGAGACCTGCGCCGTGCCCGGCGCGGTGCGGCCCTCGGGGCCGACGGCGATGTACGGTGCGTACATCGGACTGGTCCGCAGCGTGACGGCCATCGACGGCTCGTCGCGCAGGTCCCACGTCACGCGATTGATGCCGGCGACATTGGAGCCGACGAGCGTCCGCACGACCTTGCCCGCGGCGTCGGTGATGGTGATGCGCGGCGCCTGCGCGGCCGGCGCCTTGAGCCAGTAGTTGATCGACGCGCCGTAGCGCGGATCCTCGCCCGTCGTCGGGTCGTCGTAGGTGCTCGACGGCGCCGTGATGTTCCGGAACCGGTACGCCGCGCGCAGGTCGAAGAGATGCGCGGCGCGCGCCATCAGGTCGCCGGTGAGCTGCTGCAGCGGCGTGATGTCGTCCATGATCCAGAAGCCGCGACCGTACGTCGAGATGACGAGGTCGTTGAAGTGCTCCTGCACCTGGATGCCGGACACCGGCGCGGCGGGCAGGTCGGTCTGCAGCGGCAGCCAGCTGTCCCCCGCGTCGAACGAGACGTAGATGCCGTTCTCTAGCCCGAGATAGAGCATCCCGCGGCGCTTCGGGTCCTCGTGGATGACCTTCGCGTAGCTGAGGTTGTGGCGCGGAAGCCCGTTCGTGATCGCCTTCCAGGTCCTGCCGTAGTCGGTCGTGCGATAGACGAACGGGTCGCGGTTGTTCACCTGATGGAAGTCCACGGTGAGGTACGCCGTGGCCGCATCGTACCGCGACGAGACGATGCTGCGCACCGAGCCCCAAGCGGGGAGGTTGGGGAGGTTCGGCGTGAGATTGGTCCAGGTCCGGCCGTCGTCGCGCGTGAGCTGCACGAGGCCGTCGTTGGTGCCGACCCAGATCGTTCCCTTCTCGCGCGGGCTCTCGGTGATCGCGTACACGACGCCCGCGTACTCGACGCCGATGTTGTCGCCCGTGAGTCCGCCCGACGACCCCATGCGCGAGCGATCGTTGAGCGTGAGGTCGGGGGAGATCACCTGCCAGCTCTGCCCGCCGTCACGCGTGCGGTGCACGTGCTGGCTGCCCGTGTAGACCGTGTTGTGGTCGTGCGGCGAGATGGTGAGCGGCGCGTCCCACACGAAGCGGTACTTCACCCCCTCGGCCGGACCGTTGCTCTGCTGCGGCCACACCTCCACCGTGCGGAACATCCGGCGGTCCTCCTCGAAGCGCACGACGATGCCGCCGACCATCCCCGACCCCGACGCGGTCGACCAGATGATGTTGGGATCGACCGGGTCCGGCGTCGCCCACCCGGACTCACCGCCGCCGACCGCGTGCCACATGCCGCGCAGGATGCGTCCGCCGGCGAGGCGCGAGTTGCTCGGCCCGCGATACGTCGGCTCATCCTGCTTGTTCCCGAGGACGTTGTACGGGATGTTGTTGTCGACGGTCACATGGTAGATCTGCGCATTGCTCAGGCGCTGCCGGAACCAGCTCCGCCCGCGGTTCTGCGTGATCGAGAGTCCCTGGTCGTGCGCGACGATCTGCCGGTCCGCGTTCGTCGGATCGATCCAGATGTCGTGGTGGTCGCCGCCAGGGGCCGAGGCGCGCTGCTGCACGACGATGGTGCGGCCACCGTCGATCGACTTGGCGAACGACGCGGTGAGGAAGTAGGCCTCGTCCTCGTCGTCCGGGGCGACAGCCATGCGCGAGTAGTAGTGCGCACGTCCCATCGCGTTCCGGTCGCGGCTCACCAGCTGCCATTGCCGCCCGCCGTCGTCCGAGCGCCAGAGTTGCCCGCTCTCGGTCTCCTGCCCGTTCCACGGGATGCCATCACCCGTCTCGATCATCACGAACACCCGGTTCGGGTTCGAGACCGAGAGCCCCAGCGCGACCTTGCCGTGCGGCTTCATCGGAAGCCCGTTGCCGCGGAGCCGGGTCCAGGTGGTCCCGCCGTCGGTCGACTTGAACAGGCCACTCCCCGGCCCGCCGCTGGTGCGCCCCCAGGTGTGGATCTCGATCTGCCACATGCCGGCGAAGAGCACGCGCGGATTCCCCGCGTCCATCGCGAGGTCGGAGCAGCCGGTGTTCTCGTCGACGAACAGCACCTTGGTCCAGGTCGCGCCACCGTCGGTCGTCCGGAAGACGCCACGGTCCGGCTGCGGCCCGTACGCGTGGCCCAACGCGCAGGCCATCACGATGTCGGGGTTCGTCGGGTGGATCACGATGCGGGCGATGCGCGCCGTCCGCTCGAGTCCCATCAGGGTCCACGTCTCGCCGCCGTCGGTCGACTTGTAGATCCCTTGCCCCACCGAGATGTGCGAACGGATGTGCGCCTCGCCCGTGCCGGCCCAGACGACGTTGCGGTCGGATCGCGCCACCGCGAGCGACCCGATCGACTGCACCGGATGCGCGTCGAACGTGGGGCGCCAGTTCACGCCGCCGTCGGTGGTCTTCCAGACGCCGCCGCTCGCGCTGCCGACGAAATAGGTGAGCGGATCGCCCACGACGCCGGCCGCCGCGGCGAAGCGGTTGCCTTCGGGGCCGATGTTGCGCCAGTGCATGCCGCGCCATTGGTCGGCCGCGGGCCGCAGCGCGGCTGGCGCCGCCGGCGTCGGCGTCTGCGCCGTGAGCGGAAGGGCGGTCGCGACCAACGCGACCGCGACGAGCAGGCGGGACATCGTGCGCATGCCGGATCCTCGGTGGGGGTGCGTCGAGATTGTACGTCAGGTGGTCGGGCGCGGTAAGTCCGGCGCGGCGAGTGCCGCCCGGGTCCCGCCGCGCGCGCAGGGGTGGACGAACTCGCCGAGTGGGGGGATCTTCCCGCCATGCGCCCAGTGATCCTCCTCGCCCTCGCCGCCGCGCCACTCGCCGCGCAGCGCATCCCGCTCGTCGACCTCGACCGCGAGCCCGCGCGTCACGTCGTCGTCGACCGCGAACCCGGCCAATACCTCGGCCACGTCACCACCACGCTCCTCGGCGATGGTCGCTCCATCCTCGCGGCGTACCCGAAGGGTCACGGCCGCGGCGCGATCGTCATGAAGCGAAGTGGGGACGAGGGGCGCACTTGGAGCGCGCGACTTCCCGTCCCCGCCAACTGGGCGGAGTCGCAGGAGGTGCCGACGCTCTTCCGCGTGCCCGACACCACCGCAGGCAAGTGGCGACTCCTCCTGTTCTCGGGGCTCTACCCCGCGCGACTCGCGCAGAGCGATGATGACGGCCGGACCTGGACACCGCTCAAGGACGTCGGAGCATGGGGCGGGATCGTCGTGATGAGTTCCGTGGTCGCGATGCAGGACGGCTCGCTGCTCGCCTTCTTCCATGATGATGGTCGCGCGATCGACGCCGGCGGACGCGCGACGGGGACCTTCCACCTGTATCAGGTGCGCTCGCGCGACGGCGGTCGCACGTGGGGCCGTCCGCAACAGATCTGGGAGGGCTCCGACCTCCACCTCTGCGAGCCCGGCGCCATCCGCTCGCCCGATGGTCGCATCCTCGCGCTCCTGCTCCGCGAGAATCGGCGGCGCGCGCCATCGCAGGTGATCTTCACCACCGACGAGGGCGAGAGCTGGACCACGCCGCGCGCGCTCGCGGACGAACTGACCGGCGACCGGCACACGGCCAAGTATTCGCTCGACGGCCGCCTCGTCATCACCTTCCGCGACATGGCCGCGGACAGCCCCACCAAGGGCGACTGGGTGGCATGGGTCGGTCGGTGGAGCGACCTCGTCGAGCGCGAGCCGGGGCAGTACCGCGTGCGCTTGAAGGACAACACGAATGCGTGGGACTCGTCCTACCCCGGCCTGGAGCGCCTCGGCGACGGCTCCTTCGTCGCGACGACCTACGGCCATTGGACGGCCGGCGAGGAGCCGTACATCCTGAGCACCCGCTTCACGCTCGCCGAGCTCGACGCGCGCGCGGTGTTCGACCAGTCGCGCCTCGCGCGGCTCGGGGACTACATGCAGATGAGCGTCGACTCGCAGTGGATCGCGGGCGCCGTGGCGCTCGTGCTGCGCGACGGCGAGGTCGTCTACGAGCGGGCCGTCGGCTGGGCCGACCGCGAGGCCCGCACGCCGATGACCGCCGACGCGATCTTCCGCATCGCGTCGCAGACCAAGGCGATCACGAGCACCGCGATCATGCAGCTCGTCGAGGAAGGTCGCATCGCCCTCACCGATCCGGTGGCGAAGTGGATCCCCAGCTTCGCGCGCACCACCGTCGCCAATCGCGCCGACTCGGGCCGCACCGTGATCCCCGCGCGGCGTCCGGTCACCATCTTCGACCTCCTCACGCACACGGCGGGCATCTCCTACGGCACCGACGCATCGGTCGCGGCGCGCTACCGCGCGGCGGGACTCGGTCCCGCGGCCGGCTTCGGGTGGTACACCGCCGACAAGGACGAACCGATCTGCACGACCATGGACCGCCTTGGCACCCTGCCCTTCGTCGAGCAGCCCGGGGAGCGGTTCGTCTACGGCTACAACACCGACATCCTCGGATGCGTGGTGGAGCGCGCGAGCGGGCTGCCACTGGACCGGTACCTGCGGGAACGGATCACCGGCCCGCTCGGGATGGTCGACACGGACTTCTTCGTGCCGCGCGCCAAGGCGGCGCGGCTCGTGACGGTCTATCGCAGCGAGAACGGCCGCGCCGTGCGCGCCGACACCGGTCAGCGCGGCCAGGGACATTATGTCGATGGACCGCGTCGGAGCTTCGCGGGCGGCGCAGGCCTCACCTCGACTGCGCGCGACTACGCGCGCTTCCTCGAGGCCATCCGCCGTGGCGGCACGGTCGACGGCGTGCGGATCCTCTCGCCGCGGAGCGTGCGGCTCATGTCCACCGACCAGATCGGCGCGCGCTACGGCTCCGACGGCCAGGGCTTCGGCCTCGCGTTCGCGACGGTCGAGCGGGACGGCGCGGCCGGCTTCGCCTCGCGCGGAAGCTTCAACTGGGGCGGCGCGTACGCGAGCATCTATCACGTCGATCCGACGCGCCGCCTCGTCATGGTGCTCATGCTCAACCAGCTCCCCAGCTCGGCGGACCTGCGGCCGAAGTTCGCGACGCTCGTTTACCAGGCGATGCTCGAGGGCGCACCGTGACCCCGTCGCCCGAGACGGGCGGACGTCGGCTCGCTGTCGCCGCGGCCGCGCTCATGACACTCTCGGCGGTCGCGCACTCCCTCGGCTCGCTCCTCCTCGCCGAGATGACCGCCGACCTCCCGACCGAGACGGGCCAGCTGCTCACCATGCTCTGGTTCGGCGCCGCCGCCGACTTCGCGCTCGTCGCGGCCCTCGGCTGGCGCATCGCCCTGCGCCCGATGCCCGGTGCGCGTGTCCTACTCGCGGGCTTGGCCCTCCAACCGTTCCTCATCGCGCTCTTGCAGGCGGTCATCCTCGGCCCGAGCGCGCCCACCGCGATGCTCACCGCGAATGGCCTGCTCTTCGCCGCAGCCGCCTGGCGGTGGCGGGACGCCTGACGGGCGATATCCAACGTTCGTGAATGGATGCGAGCGAGCTTGACGCTCGCAGACCCCGACGGTACCGTAGCGCGTCCGACTCCCACCACTCAGCCGAGAGGAACGTCGAATGCCCCAGCGCGTCCCGTCCGTCCGTTCACCCCTCCGCTCCGCCGTCCTGCTGGTGTCCCTTGCAGCGATCGCGGCCTGCGCACCCGACGCCGATCCGCTCGGGCCGACGAATGGCGTCCGGCTCGTCACCGACGCGGAACAGGCACTGCAGGGTGGCGGCCAGTTCGTGGCCGGTGAGGTCATCGTGAAGTTCCGTGACGGCACCTCCGAGGTGGCGCGCGGCCGGGCGCTCGGTCGGGCCAGCGGCGCGGTACGCGAGCGGATCCACACGTCCCGCATGCGCGCCGCCGGCCAGCGCGAGGGCCTCACCGTCGTGCGCACCGGCATGTCCGTGGCGTCGGCGCTCGCGGCGCTGCGGTCCGACGCGGATGTCGAGTACGCCGAGCCGAACTGGATCTACACGATCGACGCGGCCTCCAACGACCCCTTCTATACGAACGGGACGCTCTGGGGCATGCAGGGTGCGGGCAACCAGTACGGCAGCCAGGCGGCGGTGGCCTGGGCCGCCGGCAAGACCGATTGCTCGAACGTCTACATCGGTATCATCGACGAGGGCTACTACTACCAGCATTCGGACCTCGCCGCGAACGTCGGACGCAATCCGGGGGAGGTCGCGGGCAATGGCGTCGATGATGACGGCAACGGGCTGGTCGACGACGTCTTCGGGTGGGACTTCGACGGTGGGAACAACACCGTCTTCGACGGGGCGACCGACGACCACGGGACGCACGTCGCCGGCACCATCGGCGCGACGGGCGGAAACGGCACCGGCGTCGCCGGCGTGTGCTGGGGCGTGAAGCTCATGAACGCGAAGTTCCTCGGCCGCCGAGGCGGCACCACGGCGAACGCGGTGAAGGCGGTCGACTACTTCACTGACCTCAAGACGCGCCACGGACTGAACATCGTGGCCACGAGCAATTCCTGGGGTGGCGGCGGATTCTCGCAGGCGCTCCAGGACGCGATCGGCCGCGCGAACGCCGCCGGGATCCTGTTCATCGCCGCGGCGGGCAACAGCACGCTCAACTGCGAGACCAGCGCCTGCTATCCTGCCGAGTACCCGAACGCGAACGTCCTCTCCGTCGCGTCGATCACGAGCACGGGGGCCATCAGCTCGTTCTCCAACTACGGGAGCACCACCATCGACATCGGCGCCCCCGGCAGCGCGATCACGTCCACGGTGCCGGTCTCGAACCGCGGGACTATCTCGTCCGGCTACGCGAGCTATTCCGGCACCTCGATGGCGACGCCGCACGTGAGCGGAGCGGCCGCGCTGTACGCGGCATACCACCCCGGCGCGACGGCGGCGACGATCAAGGCGGCGATCCTCGGCAGCGCCACCGCGACCCCCTCGCTGGCCGGACGCACGCTGACCGGCGGTCGGCTCAACGTCAGCACCTTCTGACCGGCCGCGATCGCTTGGGCAGGTGAGCGCACGGCCCCGGTGGCGATGCCACCGGGGCCGTGTCGCAGGCCGTCTTTCGGTCGCGCGGTCCCGCCCGCATGTTGAGGGCATGCCTCGGCCCCTCCGGCAACTGGCGTGGCGCCCAGCCCTCGCGGCCGCGCTCGCGCTCCCGCTGTCCACCTGCGGCGACCCGACGGGGCCGAAGAACGTGCTCGACATCACGTTGGCGACGATGCCCGGCGCGAGCACGGACCTTTCGCCGGACGGCGAGAATCCAATGGTGGTCTGCACGGTGCCACTGCGCGCGACCGCGAAGGGGCCCGGGCGAGCCCTGTGGCTCTCGAGCACGATCCGTTGGTACGCGGGGCCGGATCGATCGAGCCCCGTCGATTCCGCCACGTTCCCTGCCGAGGTGATGGCGAGCGCGTTCGGGTTCGAGGATATGGTCGGGGGGCAGGAGCAGGAACTGCAGGTGCGCGTCAGCTTCCCTCTCCCATTTGAATGGGAACTCGAGGCGCGCTACAACGTCGGTGCCGAGTTCAAGGCCGCGAAGCTCCGAACTGCGTGCGGCCCCACACCCCCCGCGGGCGCCGTGGCGCCACCGACGGTGGACACGCCCGTCGTGGTCGGGCGCGACCTGCTACGCGCCGGCGATACCGTCACGGTCGTCGCGAACCTGTCCTCGCCCTACGCCCTTTGGGCCACGCGCATCTCGGTGCGCGGTCCGGTGGAGCGGGACTTCTTCTTCGCCGACCGGGGCAATGCGGTCAGCCAACACGCGGCTCGCGTGATCATCCCCTCCGACGCCGTGCTCGACGCCGCGCTCGTGGCGACGATCACCGTGATCGACGCGCTGGGACAGGCCGCATCGCGCGAGATCGTCACGCCGAAGATCGTCGCGGACCTGGAAGCGCCGGTGCTGACTTCGGCGCGCTTCCTCGACTGGAACTCCTTCGGTCGCGGTGCGGGCGACGGCATCCCGGACTTCGGCACCGGCGATACGATTGCCGTGAGGGTCGAGGCATCGGATGACATCGGGCTCGCGCACCTCATCATCGAGGGCGACGGACCGGGCGTCTCGATGCGCGACTCCGTCCCGTTCGCCGAGATCACCGATTCGATCGCGCGCCTCCCCGTGGACGCGCGGTGGGCGGGCGTGAATCGCCTCGCGGTCCACGTGCGCGACATCGTGCGAAAACGATCGACCACCTCGGTCGCCACGCCGGTGGACAGCCTACGGTTCTTCCCCGAGGTGACGCGACCGGAGACCACGATCCCCGTCGCCATCCACTGGTCCGGCGCGACGTTCGACGACCCCCGGGCGCGGTTCTATGTCCCGAGGCTCGACGCGAGCATCCAGGTCGTGAACACGGCGACGATGACCGTGCTGCCGTCCATCCCATTGCCGCGGGTGCCGTACGGCCTCGATGTCTCCGACGGTGGCGACTCGCTCTTCGTCGCGCTCGCCGACACCGGGATCGCGATCGTGGACCTGCGGGGCCCCGCGCCGGTCACGGTGGTCATCGCGGCGAGCGCGACCCTCACGCCAGGCGGGGCGAGCGTCAGGGCCTTTCCACTGGACATCAAGCGCGACGCAGGCGGGCGCTGGGTCGTGTGGGCGACCGTGGACGGGACCGGGATGACGTATCTGCTGAACTTCGATCCCGTCGCGCGCACCTTCACGCCGGTGCCGCAGGACGAGGGGCCGAGACACGCCGTCTACGTCTGGCAGGCTTACATGGCGACCTCGGCAGACCGCGAGCGCATCGTCACGCTGGAGCATGATTGCATCCGACTGTATCGGTCCGCGACGGCCCGCTTCGGGCCGTGTCGCCCGGCGCTCGCCTGGCCCAGCGGGATCCCGGCGCCGATGTTCGCGCCGTCGGGCGACCTCATCACGATCGGTCACGGCGCGTACGACGGGAACCTCATCATCGCGGCGCAGCAGGGTCTCGCGCGCCCGACCTCGTGGACCAACATCGCGCACTCGGCGGACGGTACCACACGCTGGGTCGCCGAGAACTCGTACGTCGATCGCGTGCGCGTCAGCGACGGACGCAGGATGGCACGCACATTCCTCCCGCACGGGATCTCCCGCCTCTGGCTCAGCGCCGACGGCACCGCGCTGTACGTTGAGGGACGGAACTCGACCTCGCTCACGCGGCTCGACCTGCGCTGAGCCGCGGCGCGCGCGCTACTCCACATCGTCGATCGATCGCGGCCAATCCTCCTTGAGCAGTCGCGACATCGCACGGTCCGCGAGTCGTCGCCCCTCCGTCTGGCACCGCGCGCAGTAGTTCGTCTCGTTGTCCGCATAGCGGATCCGCTGCACCGGCGCGTCGCACACGGGACAGGGGAGGCCGAACCGGCCGTGCACCTGCATCTCCGGACGGAACGCGGTCACCGTCTCGGGGAAGCCCGCGCCCACCTCGTTCCGCAGGTGCGCGATCCACCACCGCAGCGTCTCGACCGTCGCGGCGTGCAGCCGCGTCGCCTCGTCGTCGC